>NZ_SMKG01000111.1 GCF_004348525.1 Micromonospora sp. 15K316
CCGACTACCCCGAGCCCCCCGCCGACCTCCTCCGGGAGCTCTACCGCCGGATGGTGGTCGGCCGCCGCTTCGACACCCAGGCCACCGCGCTCACCAAGCAGGGCCGGCTCGCCGTCTACCCGTCCTCCCGCGGCCAGGAGGCCTGCCAGGTCGGCGCGACGCTCGCCGTACGCGACACCGACTGGGTCTTCCCGACCTACCGGGAGTCGATGGCGCTCGTCTCGCGCGGGCTCGACCCCGGCGAGGTGCTGACGCTGCTGCGCGGCGACTGGCACTGCGGGTACGACCCGGCCGCCCGGCGCACCGCGCCGCAGTGCACCCCCCTCGCCACGCAGTGCGTGCACGCCGCCGGCCTCGCCTACGGCGAGGCGCACCAGGGCCGCGACACCGTGGCGCTGGCCTTCATCGGCGACGGGGCCACCAGCGAGGGCGACTTCCACGAGGGGATCAACTTCGCGGCCGTCTTCAAGGCGCCGGTGGTCTACTTCGTGCAGAACAACAAGTACGCGATCAGCGTCCCGCTCTCCCGGCAGACCGCCGCGCCGAGCCTCGCCTACAAGGGGGCCGGCTACGGCGTGCCGAGCGAGCAGGTGGACGGGAACGACCCGGTCGCCGTGCTGGCCGTGCTCACCCGCGCGGTGGCGCACGCCCGCGCCGGCAACGGGCCGTTCCTGGTCGAGGCGCACACCTACCGGATGGAGCCGCACACCAACGCCGACGACGCCAACCGCTACCGCGACGGCGCGGAGGTCGACGCATGGCGGGACCGGGACCCGATCGCGCGGCTGGAGAAGTACCTGCGCGACCGGGGCGAGCTGGACGACGCCGGGGTCGCCGCGGTGGCCGCCGAGGCCGAGGCGTACGCGGCGGACGTGCGCGAGCGGATGAACGCGCAGCCCACCGTCGACCCGCTCAGCCTCTTCGACCACGTGTACGCGCAGCCCACGCCGCAGCTGATCGAGCAGCGCGAGCTGGTCCGCGCCGAGCTGGCGGCGGCCGAGCAGGAGGGGGACGCCTGATGGCCACCACCATGGCGAAGGCGCTCAACGCCGCGCTCGCCGACGCGATGGCCGACGACGAGCGGGTGCTCGTCTTCGGCGAGGACGTCGGCCAGCTGGGCGGCGTCTTCCGGATCACCGACGGCCTCCAGGCCCGGTTCGGCGACAAGCGCTGCTTCGACACCCCGCTCGCCGAGGCCGGCATCGTCGGCTTCGCGGTCGGCCTGGCCATGTCCGGGTTGCGGCCGGTCGTCGAGATGCAGTTCGACGCCTTCGCCTACCCGGCCTTCGAGCAGATCGCCTCGCACGTGGCGAAGCTGCGCAACCGCACCCGGGGCGCGCTCAGCGTGCCGATCGTGATCCGGGTGCCGTACGCGGGCGGGATCGGCGGCGTCGAGCACCACAGCGACTCCAGCGAGGCGTACTACGCGCACACCCCGGGGCTCAAGGTGGTCACCCCGGCCACCGTCGACGACGCGTACTCGCTGCTCCGCGAGGCGATCGACGACCCGGATCCGGTCGTGTTCATGGAGCCGAAGAAGCTCTACTTCGCCAGCGCCGAGGCGGAGCTGCCGGCGCGTACCGCGCCGTTCGGCCGCGCCGTCGTGCGCCGCCCCGGCCGGGACGCCACGCTCGTCGCGTACGGGCCCTCGGTGCCGGTCGCGCTGGAGGCCGCCGAGGCCGCCCGCGAGGAGGGCTGGGACCTCGAGGTGGTCGACGTACGCACCATCGTCCCGTTCGACGACGAGACGGTGACCGCCTCGGTGCGCCGCACCGGCCGGTGCGTGGTGATCCAGGAGGCGCAGGGCTTCGCGGGGGTCGGCGCCGAGATCGCCGCCCGGGTGCAGGAGCGCTGCTTCCACGCCCTGCATGCCCCGGTGCTGCGGGTCTCCGGCCTGGACATCCCGTACCCGGCCCCCATGCTGGAGCACACCCACCTGCCCGGCGTGGACCGGGTGCTCGACGCGGTCGCCCGCCTGCAGTGGGACGACCAGCCGGACACGCGCTGGCTCCCCACCCCCGAGGCGGCGGCATGAGCGAGCGGAGCGAGCGAATCGTCGGGCGCAGTGCGGTGGTGCCTCATGCCGCTGCCGACCGGAGGGAGGCAACGGCATGAGCGAGCGGAGCGAGCGAATCGTCGGGCGCAGTGCGGTGGTGCCTCATGCCGCTGCCGACCGGAGGGAGGCAACGGCATGAGCGAGCGGGTCTTTCTCCTGCCCGACCTCGGTGAGGGGCTCAGCGAGGCGGAGATCGTCGAGTGGCGGGTCGCGGTCGGCGACACGGTGACGGTGGACCAGACCGTCGTCGAGGTGGAGACCGCCAAGGCCGTCGTCGACGTGCCCTGCCCGTACGCCGGGCGGGTGGTCGCCCTGCACGGCGCTCCCGGAGAGGTGCGCCCGGTCGGCCAGCCGCTGATCACGATCGCGGCGCCCGACGGCGCGGCGCCCGCACCGGACGGCGCCCCCGAGCCTCCCGGCCACGCCACCTACCGGGAGGAGGAGCGGGCCGGCTCGGGCAACGTCCTGGTCGGCTACGGCACCGGGCACGGACCGGGACGCCGTCGTCGCCGCCCACGGCTCGCCGTCGCCCCGGAGCCCGTCGCCGTCGCGGCCCCGGAGCCGGTCGCCGTCGCGGCCCCGAGTCCGGTGGCCGCGGTCGCGTCCGCGGGTGACGGCGCCCCGCTGGTCATCTCGCCGATCGTCCGGCGGCTGGCCCGCGAGCACGGGGTGGACCTCGCCACCCTGATCGGCAGCGGCCCCGGGGGAGTCGTCCGCCGCGCCGACGTGGAGGCCGCCCGTACGGCGGTCGCGGCCGCACCGAGCGGGCTGCCGCAGCCGGCGGCGGCGCCCGGGGGCGACGACGTGGTCATTCCGCTGACGGGCATCCGCAAGGTGATCGCCGACAAGCTCTCCCGCAGCCGGCGGGAGATCCCCGAGGTGACGATCTGGGTCGACGCGGACGCCACCGCCCTGCTGGAGACACGCGGCGCGATCAACGCCGCCCGCCCGGAACAGCCGGTCAGCATCCTCGCCCTGCTGGCCCGTATCTGCCTCTCCGGCCTGCGCCGGTACCCGCAGCTGAACGCGCGGGTGGACACCGAGGGGCAGCGGATCCTCCAGTCCGCCGGGGTGCACCTGGGCATCGCCGCGCAGACCGATCGGGGTCTCGTCGTCCCGGTGGTACGCGACGCCCAGCGGCTGACCACCGCGGAGCTGGCCGTCGAGCTGGCCGAGACCACGGCCGCCGCCCGGGCGGGCACGCTGGCGCCGGCGCGGCTCACCGGCGGCACCTTCACCTTGAACAACTACGGGGTGTTCGGTGTGGACGGCTCGACTCCGATCATCAACCACCCGGAGGCGGCGCTGCTCGGGGTGGGGCGGATCGTGGACAAGCCGTGGGTGGTCGACGGGCAGCTCGCGGTCCGCAAGGTCGTGCAGATCAGCCTGACCTTCGACCACCGGGTCTGTGACGGCGGGGTCGCGGGGGGCTTCCTGCGCCACGTCGCCGACTGCGTGGAGCAGCCGGCGCTGCTGATCGCGGCCGTCTGACGTACCTCGACGAAGGGCCGGCACCCCGTGGTGCCGCCCTTCGGTCGTGGTGGTCGCGGCGGCGGCCGTGCCGCCGACCGGTGCGGTGGTGGCCCGGCGTGCCGGGCCACCACCGGGGTTCAGCGGGCGCTGCCGCCGGTCGGGGTGAGCACCACCTCGGCGCTGCCCGTCTGCGGCGGCACACCGGGGTCGGTGGGCGCGTCGGTGTACTCGGCCACGAAGACCGCACGCAGGTTGTCTGCGCCACCGTGACCGGGGTCGAGGAAGGTGGTGATGGTGCCGGTGCATCCGGTCGCCGTCGAGAGCGGGTGCCCGTGCTCGTCGTGGCCGAGGATGTACGTCACCTGCACCCGCGAGCAGTCGACCGGCAGGTCGTCGGTCACCCGCACCTCGAAGGTGACGGTCTGACCGAACTCGAAGGGCTGCCCGGCGGTCGGGGTCACGAACTCGACGATCGGCGCTCGCGGCCCGACCAGGAGCGGCAGCGTGGCCGCGGCCGAGCGCCCGGTGCTGTCGGTGACCTTCACCGTCGGGTTGTACTGGCCGTTCGCCTGGTACGTCCAGCTCGGGTTCGGGTCGGTGGAGTCGACCGAGCCGTCGGCGTTGAAGTCCCAGGCGTAGCGCAGCCGGTCACCGTCCGGGTCGACGGTGCCCGCGCTGGAGAAGTTGACCGTCAACGGCGCCTGCCCGGCGGTCGGTTCGGCGCTGATCCGCGGGATCGGCGTGCGGTTGCCGCGGACGAAGTCGATCCGGGAGAGCTGGGCGTCCGGGTTCTCGGCGAAGTACCCGTCGCCGTACTCCAGCACGTAGAGCGCGCCGTCCGGGCCGAACTCCAGGTCCATCGGGTTGTCGACCACCAGCGACGGCGCCACCGGACGGATGTCGCGCACCTCGCCACGGCTGTCGAGGCGGAACTCCTTGATGTAGTCCCGGGTCCACTCGTAGAACAGCGGCACGCCGTCGTAGTAGGCGGGCCACTTGGTCCGCGACGTGTTCCGCCCGTCGTAGTCGTACGCCGGGCCGCCCATCGGGCCGATGCCGCCGGTGCCGAGCTGCGGGAACTCGCCGGAGGCCGCGGACGGGTACCACACCTGCGGGGCCTCCACCGGCGGCAGGCGGCGCTGCCCGGTGTTGTGCGGCGAGTCGTTGACGAGCCGCTCGCAGTTGAACGTCTTGCCCGGGGTGTTGGTCGCGAAGTCGTAGTCGCGGTAGGGCAGGTCCGGGGTGGCGCAGTACGGCCAGCCGTAGTTGGCCGGCTTGTCGACGACCATCCAGCGGCCGTGCCCCGCCGGCCCGCGGTCCGGGTTCGACGAGCCGGCGTCGGGGGAGTAGTCGGCCAGGTAGACGTCGTCGGTACGGCGGTCGACGGCGAACCGGAACGGGTTGCGCAGCCCCATCGCGTAGATCTCCGGACGGGTCTTCGCGGTGCCCGGCTTGAACAGGTTGCCCGCCGGCACCGTGTAGCCGCCACCCGGCTTCACCTTGATCCGCAGCAGCTTGCCCCGCAGGTCGTTCGTGTTGCCCGAGGTGCGCTGCGCGTCGAACGCGGGATTGCGGTCGGCCCGCTCGTCGATCGGGGTGTAGCCGTCGGAGAAGAACGGGTTGGTGTCGTCGCCGGTGGAGAGGTAGAGGTTGCCCTTGCTGTCGAACTCGATCTGGCCGCCGACGTGGCAGCAGATGCCCCGGTCGACCGGTACGTCGATGATCTTCTGCTCGGTGGCGAGGTTGAGCTTCATCCCCTCCAGCTTGAACCGGGACAGCCGCAGCGCGCCGCGGAACCGCTGCCAGTCCTGCTCGGTGCCGACGAACGGCGCGTCACCCTCGTTGACGTCCGGCGTGCTCGGGTCGTCGGTCGGCGTGTCGCCGGGCGGGGAGTAGTAGAGGTAGACCCACTTGTTGCGGGCGAAGTCCGGGTCGATGGCGATGCCCTGCAGGCCCTCCTCGTCGTGCTCGTACACCGGGATGTCGGCGGCGAGGGTGTTCAGGCCGGTACGCGGGTCGTGGATGCGGACCTCGCCGGTGCGCGCGGTGTGCAGCACCCGCAGGTCGGGCAGGACGGCGAGGCTCACCGGCTCGCCCGGGAAGTCGTTGAGCGTCACCTTCTGGAAGCTGGAGTCCGGCGGCGGGGCGGGTGCGGGCGCGGCGGCCGACGGCGCCGCCGGTGCGGCGAGGCCGGCGGTGACCAGCGCCAGGGCGGACAGGATGGCGGTCCTTCTCTTCACGGTGGTTTCCCCCGGGGTCGTGGTCAGTAACGAAGTGACGCGAGGTAGTCGAAGCCGACGCGGGCGGTCTCCAGGGCGTCGGCGGGGGCGCGCGGCGGGGTGCCGGCGTCGTCGCGCTCCACGATGTACTCCTCGATGCCGGCTTCCCGCTCGTGCGCGAAGATCCGGCCGAAGTCGATGAGGCCGTCGCCGAGGTCGGCGAAGCTCGCCTCGGTGTCCATGTCCTTGACGTGGACCTGGCGGATCCGGCCCCGGTGGGCGCGGATCAGGTCGATCGGGTCCTGCGCGCCTCGCCACGCCCAGAAGAGGTCCAGTTCGAAGTGGACGAGCCGCGGGTCGGTCTCGCCGGTGAGGATGGCGAATCCGGTTCCGCCGCCGGTCAGCGGAACGAACTCGAGCTGGTGGTTGTGGTAGCCGAACTCCAGGCCGGCGCGTTCGGCCATCCGGCCGGCGCGGTTGAGGTCGCGCGCGAGCGCCCGGTAGACCTGCGGGTCGCGGATCGGCCGGCCCGCTGAGTCCAGCCCGAACCACGGGTGCACGATCTTCCGGCAGCCGACCGTGTTCGCGTCGGCGAGGGCGCGCTCCCAGGTGTCGGCGTCGAAGGGCTGCGGAATGCCGGTGTGGCCCGAGGTCGCCCGCAGGCCCGCCTCGTCGAGGGCGGCGCGGAACTCGGCCGCCGTCCGGCCGACGAAACCGGCGTGCTCGACCCGCCGGTAGCCGATCCGGCGCAGCGCGCCGAGCGTGCCGGGCAGGTCGGCGGCCAACTGGTCGCGCAGGGTGTAGAGCTGGATGCTGATCCGGTCGACCGGCACCCGTCGCCGGCCACCGCCGTGGCCCGAGCCGCCGGAGGCCGACGCCGCCGAGGCGCCGAGGAGGCCGACGGCGCCGACCGCGGCGGCGGAGACGGTCGCCGCGCGGAGCAGCCCGCGTCGGGTGACCGGATCGGCGGAACCCGGCGGCTCCGCCGGCCGTTTGCTCTGCTCCATGGTGGTGTCCCTCCCTGCCGGACGCCACTCATCCGGCGGTCGTGGGTCGACCGGCCGCCGTTTCCGGGCACGCCGGACCGGCCGGAGTGGGTCCGGCGGACGTGGCGGTCGGCGCACGGGTGGAGACGAGCCCACGCGGGGCGCGCCACTGTCGGCGGGGCGGGCAGCGGATCGACCTATGGGCAACTGTCTATCTGGCCCGTCACCGTACCCTTGCCGACGGTCGAAGGCAAAGGTTCTGCGGGGAACGCCGAACTTTCGCTGTGGCCGACAAAAGTTGCCCGAGGCTCGGGTCCTCTCGGCTCGGGGCCGGGTGGAGGGCCGACCCGATCGGGTGAGGTGGTCGAATCCGGTCGGCACGGCGCGCCGCGGTGTGGACGGGACGGCACCGCCGCATCGTGGTGCCGGGGGTTGCTACCCGCCGTCGGGTCCGATTGGCCTCCGCCGCCGACCATCCGTCGCTTTCGGTACAGCTCGGCGAAATGCGGCAGATAATTGTCGCGCCCTTATTTCGTGAATTGCGGGGGAACTCGTACCGACGCGGAGAGAATGTGCGTACGGAAGCGGAAAACGGGGGGACGCATCATGAGATTGAGGCGGCGTTTGACGCTGTTGACAGTGGCCGTGGCGGCCACTCCACTGATCCTGGTCGGCTGCACCGCGGACTCGAAGACCGACGACCGGCAGGGGGGCAAGCGCGCCGCGCCGCCGGAGCTCACCGTGACGCCCGGCGACCGGGCGAAGGACGTACCGATCAGCGCCGAGGTCGGGACCAGGGTGGCGGGTGGTCGGGTGACCGGGGTCCGGATCACCGACGACAAGGGCAAGGAGATCAAGGCGGAGCCCCGCGAGGACGGCTCCGCCTGGGTGCCGAGCACGACTCTGGAGCCGAAGCGGACGTACACCGCCGAGGTGACCGCGACCGGCGACTCCGGTAAGACGACGACACGCAAGACGACTTTCACCACGATGCCGAAATCGACCAAACCGGCGGTGACCAGCGAACTCTATTTCGCCGACAAACAGACGTACGGCACCGCCATGCCGGTGACCGTCGCCTTCGACCCGCCCATTCCGAAAGAGGCCAGGGCGGATGTCCAGCGCCGTTTGTTCGTGAAGACGGACCCGCCGCAGCCGGGCGCCTGGTCGTGGGTCGACGACGGTAGCCAGGTCTTCTACCGGGCCCCCGACTTCTGGCGGCCGGGCACGACCATCACCGCCCGGTCCGCCCTGGAGGGGCTGCCGATCGGCAAGGACATGGTCGGCGACGTCGACCGGAAGTCGACCTCGAAGATCGGCCGGCAGGTCTCGCTGGAGATCGACAACGCCACGAAGCAGATGTCGGTGCTGCGGGACGGCAAGGTGATCCGCAAGATCCCGGTCAGCCTCGGCAAGCCCAGCACGCCGACGTCCAGCGGCAAGATGGTGATCATGGAGAAGCACCAGTTCACCACCTTCGACACGACGGGTTCGGCCGACCCGTACGTGGTGGACGTGGAGGACGCGCAGCGGCTCACCTGGGGCGGAGAGTTCATCCACGGCGCCCCGTGGTCCGAGGGGGACCAGGGCAGCACCAACGTCTCGCACGGCTGCACCAACGTCTCGGCGTCCGCCGCGGACTGGCTGATGAACCTCACCCAGGTCGGTGACCTGGTCACCGTCAAGGGCACCGAGGTGGAGCTGCAGAACGGCAACGGCTGGACCGCGTGGAACGTCAGCTGGGACGAGTTCGTCAAGGGCAGCGCGCTGCCGGTGCCGAGCGGGCTGGGGCCCGCGCCGAGTCACCCGGCGCACCCGGGCGCGGTCGCCGGCGGTTCGCCGGCCCCGCATCCCTCGGTGACGGGCGGCTGACCGCCGTACGGCACCCCGGGTCGGCCCGCCGTCGCGCGGGCCGCCCCCGTTCGGTCCGCCGGCTCGGTGGCCCGACGTGTCGGGCGAGCCGTTCTCGGCCCGGCCCGACCCGGGCTTGATCGTCTCGAACTCCATGAACTCGGGGTGTCCCGTCGCGCGGAGACCCCGACTTCATGGATGGCGAGTCGATTCAGGTCAGCCGGACGCGGGCGACGCCCGGACCGATCAGGCTGCCCAGCCAGAGCACGTCACCCTGCTGGCGTACCCCCGTGATCATCCAGTAGTCGCCGCGTGGGCCGTGCAGCGTACGGAGGACGGCACCCTCGCCGTCGACCAGCGCGACCAGGCCGTAGCGTCGGGGCTGGGGCTGCATGACGTCGGGGAGCAACGCGGCGAGCTGGCGCAGCCGCGGGTGCGGCAGCAGCCGTTCGGCCACCGCCACCCGCGGGCTGGGCAGTGCGATCCAGTAGGTGCCGTCGCCCACCGCCGAGAGATTGTCCGGGTACGCGGGCAGGTCGGCCAGGACGCGGACCGCGCCGCCGGGCAGGTCGACGCGGAGCAGCCGGTGCGTGGTCGTCTCCACCAGCATCAGCGCGGACTCGTCCGGGGTCAGCGCGACACCGTTCGGGAAGTAGAGGCCCTCGGTCACCACCTCGGCGCGATGGACGCCGGGCCGGTACGCGAGCACCCGGCCGTTCGGCCGGTGTTCCAGCAGGTCCCGCTTCCAGTGCGAGACGGGGAAGCGGTCCGAGCTGTCGGTGAAGTAGATGGTGCCGTCCCGCGCCACCGCGGCGTTGTTCGCCAGGTGCACCGGCGGCGCGGTGCCGGTCAGCTCGTGCACCGAGCCGTCCGGGGTGACCCGGAGCAGCCCCCGGTAGGCGTCGCAGACCACCAGCCCGCCGCCGGTCGGGTCGAGTTCGATCCCGAGCGGCCGGCCACCGGTCTCGGCCAGCAGCCGTGGTGCGGTGCCGGGCGCCGCGTCGGCCGGCCACCACCAGAGCCGGCCGTCCTCGTCGCCGCTGACGACCCGGCCGTCCAGGTCGACGACCACGTCCTCGGGGCCGGCCGCGCCGTCCGGCAGCGGCAGCAGCTCGACCGAGTCGAGCCGTCGGTCGGTGGCGGCCCACCGGCCGCTGAGCGGGGGCGGGACGGTGGCCTGCTCACGGACCGGCCGGATCAGCCGGGGAGGCCGGGGACGGGGGACGCTCATCCGCCCATTCTCACCCGCCGATGTCCGGACGGGCCGTCACCGGGCCGTGCCGGACCGGCGGGCGGGTCGGCCGCCGGCCCCGGTCTTCGGCCCGGAGAGGGATCAGGGTCGGGTCGGGGTACGACCCTGGGCGTACCCGGAATCACTCCTGCGCAGGGGCCGGACTGTCGGGGGTCGAGACTAGATTGGACAGCATGGGAGAGCAGCTCAGCGACCGTTTCCGCGTGCAGGTGAGCGTGGGCGACGAGGGCGTGGATGTGCGCGCGGTCGGCGAGATCGACATCGCCACCGTGGGGGTGCTCCGCTCGGCGCTCTGGGCCGCGCCGTCGCGGCCGGTGCTGCGGGTCGATCTGTCCGGCGTCCGGCTGCTCTCCGCGGTGGGGGTGCGGGCGCTGGCCGCCGCGCACCTGCGCGCGCGTGCGCAGGGCGGCGAGCTGGTGCTGGTCGATCCGGCGCCGGTGGTGGCCCGGGTGCTGCGGGTCACCGGGCTGCACCGGGTCGTCCCGGTCGTCCACTCGTCGGGGCCGGTGGTGAATCCACCGGCCCCCGCACAGCCGGCCGCGCCGGTGTCGGCGATGCGGCACGTGCCCGCCGCGCAGCCGGTGCTGGTGGCGGCCTGACCGCACCGGCCGGGCCGGGCGGAGTCGCGCCACCGCCCGCCACCGACCGCGGCGGCCGCCGGGCGGCGGAGCGCCCTCCGGACCGGTCCCGAGAGCGCGGGGCCGCCGACGTCGCGCCGGCGGCCCCGGTGGATGCTCAGCGCACGCCGAGCAGGTCCACCACGAAGATCAGGGTCTCGCCGGGACGGATGGCGCCGGCGGCGCCCCGGTCCCCGTAGCCCAGGTGCGGCGGGATGACCAGCCGGCGGCGGCCGCCGACGCGCATGCCGACCACGCCCCGGTCCCAACCGGCGATGACCTGTCCGCCGCCGAGCGGGAACTCGAAGGGCTCGCCCCGGTTCCAGGACGCGTCGAACTCGCGCCCGGTCGAGTGTCCGACGCCGACGTAGTGCACGGTGGCCAGCTGCCCCGGCTGGGCCTCCGGACCGTCACCGACCGTCAGGTCCTCGATCACGAGGTCGGCGGGGGGCGCGCCCTCGATCGGGGCGACGTCGGGCTTGCCCGCGCGGGCACCTGGCTGGTTCATCGGGAAAACTCCTGCCGTGTTGGGTGATGTGGCCCGGTCAGCTCCGATCCTGCCGGATAGCGGCAGGCCGATGTGCGGCAGCCCGCCGAGGCGACCGTCGCGGCCCGATCCTGGCGGAGCGCTCCCGCCGCCCGTGCCGCTGGCCTAGGCTCGGAGTCGCCCCCGCCTCAGGTCCGTCGTCGTCGCGCGGCGAGCAACGGGAAGTGACCGTGGAAGCGGTCGATGCGGAGGGCGCCGGTGGGCGACGCGACGTTTCCGGCGCCGTTCTGGGCCTGGGCCGCGGTCAGTGTCGTCATCGCGGTCATGCTCGCGGTCGACCTGCTCTCGCATCGGGACAACCACGTCATCGAGCTGCGCGAGGCGTTGGTCTGGAGCGCCGTCTGGATCGGCGCGGGTCTCCTCTTCGGTCTCGTCATCTGGTTCTGGCGCGGCGGCGAGCCGGCGGTCGCGTACTACTCCGGCTACCTGTTGGAGAAGGCGCTGTCGGTGGACAACGTCTTCGTCTTCGCGCTGCTCTTCGGCTACTTCCGGGTACCCGCCGCCTTCCAGCACAAGGTGCTGTTCTGGGGAGTGGTCGGGGCGTTGGTGTTCCGGCTGGCCTTCATCATCGCCGGAGCCGAACTGCTGCAGCGGCTCGCCTGGGCCGGCGTGGTGCTCGGCGCGTTCCTGATCTGGACCGGCTGGCGGCTGGCCGTGCGCGGCGAGCCCGACGTCGACCCGGAGCGCAACCGGGTGGTCCGGCTGTTCCGCCGGCTGGTCCCGACCGAGCCGGGCTACCACGGCGACCGGTTCACGGTACGGGTCGGCGGCCGTCGCCGGGCCACCCTGCTGCTGGTGTCACTTGTCGCGATCGAGGCCACCGACGTGGTCTTCGCGATCGACTCGGTGGCCGCGATCCTCGCCATCACCACCAACACGTTCCTCGTCTGGACGGCCAACGCCTTCGCCGTACTGGGGCTGCGCAGCCTCTACTTCTGCCTCGCCGGGCTGCTGCGGCACTTCGGCTACCTGCGGTACGGGCTGGCCCTCCTGCTGGCCTTCGCCGGGCTGAAGCTGATCCTCGCCGAGACCCCGGTGGGGAAGCTGCCGATCTGGCTCACCTTCACGGTGGTGGTGCTGACCCTCTCCGTGTCGATCGGCTGGAGCGCGCTCTCCGTCCGGCGGGGGCGCAGCCGGGCCCGGGACCGCTCGGCGGGCCGGCGGGGCGAGGGCGGAGAGCCCTGACGCCGCTCCGCAGGGCGGAGAGCCCTGACGCCGCTCCGGCCGGGGGCGGGCGCGGTCCGGTCCGCCGGCGGCAGCGGCGCGGGGCCGGTGGAGGCGTGTGGTCGCCGGGCCGGGTCAGGGGCGCCGCGGAGACCGGGCGGGCCAGCTGCGCGGCGAGCACCGCGGGCGCCTCGGCCAGCGACGGGCCGTACCAGGTCAGGTGGCGGCCGGAGAGCAGGGCGCACGGCGTTCCCGGGAAGGCCTCCGGGCCGTCCTCGGCGGTGAACCGGTACGGCTCGTCGGGGAGCACCACGAGGTCCGGGTCGACGTCGCGCAGCTCGGCGAGGGGCGGACGGGGGTAGCGCTCGGGGTGCCCCTCGTAGGCGTTCAGCACGCCGAGCCGGCGCAGCACGTCGCCGGCGAACGTGCCGGATCCGAGAACCACCCAGGGCCGACGCCAGACCGGCACCACGGCGCGGCGGGATGGCGACAACCGTGGTGGGTCCGCCCAGGCGAGGCGGGCGGCGTCGAGCCACGCCGGTTCCCGCGTCGCGCCGAGCGCGGCGAGCAGGCCGGCCAGCTCGGTGAGCGCCTCCGGGACGGTACGTGGATAGGTGACGCGCACCGGCACTCCCGCCGCGACCAGCGCGTCGGCGTCCTCGCGGCGGTTCTCCTCGACGTTGAGCAGCACGAGGTCCGGATCCAACGCGAGCACCCGCGCCAGGTCGGGGTACTTGCTGCCGCCCACCCGCGGCACGTCCAGTCCGGCCGGGTGGCTGCACCAGTCGGTGGCGCCGACGAGCACGCCGGGAAGGGTGACCGCCACCGCCTCGGTCAGCGACGGTACGAGAGACACGACCCGCACGTACTCCACCCCCAGGTCTCGACGGCCGCCGCCGAACCGGCGCCGGTGGGTCGATCATGCCGGTCCGGCGTCGACCAGCGCGGTCACGTCGAGGTGGGCGGGACGGCAGTCGGCGGTGTCGACATAGCGGCGCAGCGCGACGTTCACGTGTTCGCGCAGGCCGGCGGTGCGCGCCCCGGCCACGATCTCCAGGCGGAGCCACAGGTCGGGGCGGTGCGGGTCGCCGGTGACCACCACCCGTGCCCGCCGGATCCGCGGATCGCCGGTCAGGTCGCGCTCCAGCGCGCGGGCGAGCGCCCCGGCGGCCAGCCGGGTCCGGCCGCGCCGGCCGGGATGGACGAGGGTGCCACGTCGCCCCTCGGCGACCCCGCGCAGCTCCCGGTGGAGCAGCCACAGACCGCTCGTGGCGGCGAGCAGCCCGGCGGCCGCCGCGGCCAGCGGGGCCCACGGCGTGACGAGCCGCCACGAGCGGCGCAGCCCCGCACCGAGCAGCACGCCGGAGGGGTCCCCGATGCTCTGCGCCAGCACGAGACCGCCCAGCGCGACCAGCAGCAGCGCCACGACGGTCCAGAGCACCCGGTGGGCGGCGTGGGTCACGCCGCCCGCCGCCCGGACGGCAGCCACACCTCGATCGGGCCCGGTCGGGGCGTGGCCAGCCGGTGCAGCTCCTGCCGCACGGCGAACTCGACCTCGTCGCGGGTCGCCGGGTCGCCGGTGACCACCACCCGAGGCCGCCACTGCGCGCCGTGCCGTCGTACCCGCACCCGTGCCCGCCGTACGCCCGGCACGGAACCGGCGGCCACGGCCAGCCGCCGCTCCAGGCAGCGGCGGTGCAGGTGCCAGCCGTCCCCGGCGTCGAGCCGGAGCGGTCTCCACCGCCGGAGTTCGGCGAGGAGGAGGCCGAGCCCGAGCAGGAGAGCGCCGCCCGCCGCCGCCCGGACCGCCCAGTCGTCCCACCGGGTCTTCCCGAGGATCGCGGCCCAGCCCGCCAGGTCGACGAGGAGCGCCGGCCGGCCGGCCGCGGCGAGCAGCGCCTCCACGGCCAGCAGCACGCCGCCGACGAGCAGGACGACGGCGAGCAGCAGCGTGGCCAGCCGGTTGGCGGTGCGCATCTCAGCTCCCGGCGGCGGTCCGGCCGGTCACGTCGGCGCCGGCACGTCGACGCCCGGTACGACGACGTCCTCCACCGTGACGGTCACCTCCCGTACGGTCAGCCCGGTCGAGGACCTCACCTGGTCGATCACCGCGTCCCGGATGGCGTCGGCGACGGTCAGCACGCTGCGGCCGTACCAGGTGACGACGTCCACGTCGACGCTCACCGCCCGGTCGTCGAGGCGGACCGTCACGCCGTACGGCCGCGCCGGCACGGAGACCAGGCTGTGCACGCCGGGCGCCTGTCGGGCGGCCTGCGCGCTGAGCCGCGCGACGGCGTCCGGGGTGACCCGGGTGGCGCCCCGGTCGATCGGGTCGGTCATCGGTGCCTCCCTGTCGGTCAGCGCCGCCGCGCGACCCGGTCGCCGAGTCCGGTCGCCGCGACGTCGCCGCCCAGGATCCGGACCGAGAGCCAACCGACCAGGCCCGCCAGCAGGGCGAGGCCGGCCGTGGCCGCGCCGGCCGACGCCCCGGCGGCCACCACCAGTAGGAGGCCGGCGAGAACGCCGAACCGCTGTCGTGATGACATGGGACCTCCCGGGCCGGCGCGCTACCGGCGTGCAGGTGGATACACGCTCGCCGCGCGTCGGAACGTGGCGGCTCTGTGATCTACGCCACATTCGCTGCCTTCGTCGGTGGTCGGCCCGGACCGACCGCACCGGCGACGCGGCTCCCATGATCCACCCCTAGACTCGGTCGGTCGACCGATCGGCGGATGGATTCAGGCGGATGACGATCACCGGCAGTGACGAGGACAGGCTGCTGCGGACGCTGCCCGTGGCGGGCGGGCGGACCCCGGTGCTGCACCGGGCGGGTCACCAGGTGCATCCCGCACACCGCCTCGGCGAGCTGGTGCCGGGGCGCCCGCCGGGCATCACCGGGCACCAGTGGAGCACGGCCAGCCGCGAGGGGTACGACCTCGTCGTCTGCGCCGCCGACACCGGTCGGGTGCGCGCCGCGGTGGAGATCGGCCCCGCCGCGCCCGCGGGGTCGCCGGCACAGCGGGTCGAGCGGATGAAGGCCACCGTCGCCGCGGCGGCCGGCCTGCCGGTGCTGCGTGTCGAGTCGCCCACCCTGCGCCCCGCGGACCACGGTCGTCGCCTGGTGGAGTACGTCCTCGACGCGCGGGGCTACGCCGCGGCGACCGCGGCCGACCCGGAGGGGCCCGCGCCGATCGGCTTCCGCGAGATCCTCGGTCGGCTCCCCGACGGGCGTACCGGGTACGTCAACGACCTGGGCGCGCTGGCCCGGGCGGCGGCGGTGGAGGCGTACGTCTCCCGCCGGCTGGTCGATCCGCTCGTGCGCGGGCTGCACGTACGGTGGGCCGACGGTCCGGCGGAGGGATGGAGCTGGGTGGAGGTGCGCCCCGACCGCTGCCTGGTGGAGCGGGTGACGGTCCGGGAGCACCGCTTCTCCTGCGGGATCGACCCGGCGTGGCTCGCCGAGGACCTGGCCGCGGTCGCGATCGGCGAGCGGCTACGCGACCTGGACGGTGCCGCGCCGCGACTCGTCAGCCGGGACGCCCTGCGCGCCGAGATCGTCGCGTTGCAGGCCCGCCGCGACGATCTGGTCGGCGGTTTCGCGTTCGACCACCTCCTCGCGGAGTGACTCCTGCCGAGTGTTCTCGGCCGCCCGTCCTCACTGACCAGCGAATCCTGCTCCGCGCCACCGCTCCCCGCCGCGGCCCGAACAATTTTCTGGCGGCTCGTTGAACCCTCGCCGCAGGCGTTCCGTACCTCAGCGGGAATGGAGAAGATCTCCCCCTCCACGGCACCTGAGGCGGGAGACGGTACGGAAATGGCATCGTCGACCGTCGACGTGTGACGCCGCGCCACGGCTGCCGCAGTCGTGGCGTGCGCGCAATTCCGGCGGTCGCTGAGGGCACGGATCCACCGGATCGCGAAGGAGAGCAATTCGATGCGCAGGTCCACACGGGCGCGCCGGTCGTCCGGTAACACGCGAGGCAGGCGTCTGCTGGCCGTGGTCGGTACGCTCGCGGTCTTCGGCGGGATCGTCGCCGTGACCCAGATCTCGTCGGCCGAGGACCGCCGGTCCGGCAATTCCCGGCCGGCAGCGGGAGCCTGCGTGCAACCGAGCGCCGGCGCGACGCCGCCGGCCGGCCGCGACTCGACCAGCCGGACCTGGCAGGACGGTCGGTGGGTGCGTAACCACTGGGGCGACGGGCAGCAGTGCCAGCCGGGTACCGGCGGGGGCAGCGGCTCCGGAGGCTCCGCGATCGCCTGTCCGGACGTCGCCGGTGAGCTGCCGGAGGTGCCGCGCCGGGCCCGGGCCGAGGTGGAGCGCAACCTCGGCCAGTTGCAGGCGCAGGTCACCCAGGCCGACCGGCGGCTGACGGCCGAGGGCGGGCGGGGCGAGCAGTTCGTCCGTGACTCGATCCTGCGGCCGCTGGCGACCCAGCGTCGCGCCACCCTGGCCCGGATCACCACCGCCATCGACCGCTTCGGGCCGCGCCCGCAGAACCTGGCCCGGCTGGCCGAGTGCCAGGTCGCGCCGGTGGGCGACGGCGGGACCGACGACGGCGGCGGCCCCGGCGGGCCGGGCACCGGTGCGCCCAGTACCGGCGCGCCCGGCTCCGGCCTGGACGTGCTCGCGAACAACTGCGACGAGAGCCGGCTGCAGGCGCACGACGGTTTCCAGAACGGCAACCGCTGCGTCAGCACCGCGTTCGGCGAGGTCGGCGCCGCCGCCAACAACCCGTCGCTGCTGATCACCGACTTCCCGCAGGAGATCGGGCCCAACCAGCCCTTCACGTTGCGGGTCAGCACCCGGAACCTGGTCCGGGACCGTTTCCTCCCCGCCGGTCAGGGCGGCTACTACGTGGAGAGCTCCCTGCTGAACGAGCAGGGGCTGGTGCGCGGCCACTTCCACACGGCCTGCCGGATGCTGGACAGCCTCGACGCTCCGCCGGCGCCGCAGGAGGTGCCCGCCTTCTTCGTGGCCACCGAGGACGGCGGGGGTGGCGCGGAGCCGGACGAGGTGACCATCCAGGTGCCCGGCCTGCCGGAATCCGGCGTCGCCCAGTGCGCGGTGTGGGCCGGCGACGGGTCGCACCGGCTGCCGATGATGGAGCGGGCCAACCAGACTCCCGCCTTCGACGTGGTGCGCATCCAGGTCGGCTGAGCCCGGACCGGCGTGGCCGGGCCACCCGGGGCGGTTCGGCCCCGGGTGGCCCGGCCGGCTTCCGTCGGCCGTGGTGGACGCGGGGCTCACGGCCCGGCCACACCGGCTGCTGTGCCGGATTTCCCGCGGCCCCGCCGAACGGGTCCGGCCGGCCCGGGCGGGCCGGCCGGATGGTGCCGTGCTGTCGCCCCGCCGCGACGAATCGTCACGCGCCGCCGCGGACAGGATCAGCGGTTCTTGTACGCCTCGGAGACCTCGACCGGGATCCGGCCCCGCTCGGAGATCCGGTAACCGTTCTTGGCGGCCCATTCCCGGATGGCGCGGTTCTGCTCCCGGTCCATTCCGGCGCCGCCGATCCGGGCTGCCCGCCGCGCGCCACGGGGGCTCTCCACGTTGCCGCGCCCGATACGCCGACCGGCGGAGATGTAAGGATCGAGTGCCTTGCGCAGTACGCCGGCGTTCTCGTCGGAGACGTCGATGGTGTAGGCGACGCCGTCGAGGCTGAACTCGACAGTCCGGTCGGCCTTTCCACCGTCGAGGTCGTCGGTCAGCACCGTGATTACTTTTCTGGCCATCGCCGATTACTCCCTGTCTGGGGCGGGGTGTGGTGCAAAGTTTGACGCACGATCCCGGTAAACCGCAAGAATACGGTCGTTTCATTTCGGCGGGTCGTGTTTTCGCGCCATCAATAGTGTGCCTGACGGCGTAATCGGTCCCGCCGCGAGATCGGGTGGGCCGTCGGAATCGGTCTGCCCTCAATCGCCGAGCAGACCCACCTGTCCGGCGAGGGCGGCGGCCTCGGCGCGGCTGGAGACCCGTAGTTTCCGCAGCAGGGCCGCGATCATCCGCTTCACGGTCCGTTCCGACACGTGCAGATCCTCGGCGATCTCCACGGTGCTCCGGCCGCCCGCGACGGCGCGCAGGAGCCGGCGCTCCTCGGTGTCCAGGTCGACCGCCGAGCTCCGGGACGGTCGCAGCAGCGCGCGCAGCAACTCCGACGGGAGCACCGCCCAGCCGTCGAGGATCGCCAGCAACGGTGGCAACAGCTCCTCGGGCTCGCTGCTCTTCGGCAGGAACCCCTCGGCGCCGGCGCGCAGCGCCTCCAGGGCGAGGGCGGCGTCGTCTCCGCCGGACATCGCCACGACCCGCACCCGGGGCGCGGTCCGCCGGATCGCGGCCACCGCGCGTACGCCGCCGGGCGGCGGCATGTGCAGGTCCACCAGGGCCAGGTCCGGCTGGCAGCGGCTCGCCAGCGAGGCGGCCGCCGAGGCGTCGCCGGTCGAACCCACCACCTCGGTCCGCTTCGCGGTCGTGGCGGGCAGGAGCAGTTCCAGCCCGCGTACGAAGAGCGGGTGGTCGTCGACGACGACGATCCGAATGGTGGGCACGTCGGGCATGTCTGGTCCGTTCCCCAGCGGGTACCGATCATGCGGGTACGCACCGGTACGAGGGGAGCGGGCGGATGCGCGGACGATACGGGTTGCCGGGGCTGCTGCGAGGTTTTCGGCGGATCGAGCCGGCCGGGGCGGACGGTGACCCTCCCCGCCGCCC
>NZ_SMKG01000112.1 GCF_004348525.1 Micromonospora sp. 15K316
CCACCAGCACCCGGTCACGCATCGACGGTCACCCCGGTGCCGCCCAGCGGCGTCGTGGCCGGCGCGTCGAGGCGTACCGGCCGGCCGGTGCGGGCCGAGTCGGCCACCGCGAGGGCGAGGCGGTGGGTGGCGAGCGCCTCCGGGTACGGCACGCGCACGTCGTCGCCGATGCCGCGGACCGCGTCGACGAAGGCCCGGTCGACGGCCGTCCGGGCGGTCTCCGGGTCGGCGGGCAACCGGCGCTCCCCGTCGGCGTCGCAGACCAGCAGCCCCTCCTCGGTCAGGGTCACCGCCAGGCCGTCGGCGAGGATCTCCACCCCGGCGCGGTGCTTCCAGCCGAGCACGCAGGCGGCGCTGAGGGTGCCCACCGCGCCGCCGGCGAAGCGCAGGGTGGCAGCGGTCACCGAGTCGATGTCCGCCCCCTCGACCGGCGGCGGGGCGCCGTCGCCGTAGGCGGTCACCTCGGTGGCCTCGCCGACCAGCAGGCGGATCAGGTCCAGCACGTGGGCGGCCTGCTCCACCACCGGGCCGCCGGAGCGGTCCCGCCGGCTCCACCACTCGACCGGGGGCACCTTGTCCCACCAGGCGCCGGAGACCATCCGGACGGTACGGCCGGCGAGCAGCTCCCGTGCCTGCTGCACCGCCGGCAGGTAGCGCCAGTGGTGGCCGACCGCGGTGAGCAGCCCACGCCGGGCGACCAGGTCGGCGATCCGCTCGGCGGTGAGCAGGTCCACGGCGACCGGTTTCTCCACGAACATCGGCACCCCGGCGGCGACGACGGCCTCCTCGGCCGGGCCGTGGGCGAACGGCGGCACGCAGACGTACACGGCATCCGGCCCGGCCGCGAGCAGGGCCTCGACGTCGGGGAAGGTCCGGCTGCCGTGCAGACCGGCGAGCGCGGCGGCCGCGGCGGGCCGCACGTCGGTCACGCCGAGCAACTCCGTGTCGTCGAATCCGGCCAGCACCCGGGCGTGCCGCTGCGCCACCCCACCGGCCCCGACCAATCCCACCCGGCATCTGCCCATCGGTCCCGCCTCTCCACCCGGCCCCGCACGTCGTGCGGCAAGCACTCCCCGCGCGGCCGTCCGGTCAAACGTCCGCCCCGCGTGCTCCCCGGCAGGAACGGCACGATCCAGGTGTTAGGCATGATTGGTTAGCGCGAGGGTGGCAGTGGGAAAAACGAGGTTCGTTCTCGGCCACGATCTGGGGGGTGCCCGTGCGGCAGACTGATTCGAGCGTGTCACCCGTGGTGGAGGCCTGGGCCACGTACCGCACCACCTCGGCGGCCGACTGGAACGCGCGGCGACTGCTCCGGGCCAAGGGCGAGAGCCGGGTGAGCGTGGTGCTGCCCGCCCGCAACGAGGAGGCGACCGTCGGCGCGATCGTGTCGACGATCCGTGAGCACCTGATGGACCGGGTCGCCCTGGTCGACGAGCTCATCGTGGTGGACTCGCGCTCCACCGACCGCACCGCGCAGGTGGCCCGGGCCGCGGGCGCGGAGGTGGTCAGCCAGGACGCGATGACCAGCGGGCTGCCCCGACTCGCCGGCAAGGGTGACGCGCTCTGGGCCGGTCTCGCCGCCGCCGAGGGTGACGTGGTGGCCTTCGTCGACGCCGACCTGCGGGAGTTCCGCCCGCACTTCGTGACCGGGCTGGTCGGGCCGCTGCTCACCGATCCGTCGGTCGACTTCGTCAAGGGCTTCTACCACCGCCCGCTGGTCGGTACGACGAGCGTGGAGCCCGACGGCGGCGGCCGGGTGACGGAGCTGATGGCCCGGCCGCTGCTGAACCTCTTCTGGCCCGAGCTGGCGGGCTTCGTGCAGCCCCTCGCCGGTGAGTACGCCGGCCGGCGCGACGTGCTGGCCCAGGTGCCCTTCGTCTCCGGGTACGGGGTGGAGACGGCGATGCTCATCGACCTGCTGGAGCTGGTGGGGCTCGACGCGCTGGCCCAGGTCGACCTCGGCGAACGCAAGCACCGGCACCAGGACACGGCGGCGCTGGGCCGGATGTCCGCCCAGATCCTGTTGACCGTCTGGTCCCGCCTGCAGCGGCGCGGCTGGGCGGCCCCGGGAGTCGACCCGACCCCGCTGCTCACCCAGTTCCGCCGGGGCGGCTCGGAGGGGCTGCCGAACCTGGAGCGGGAGATCGTGGTCAGCGACGTCTCCGTCGAGGAGCGGCCACCCCTGGCGGAGCTGCGGGGCGGGATGCCGGGCCGACGGGTGGCGGCGGCGTGAACGCCGGGCCAGTTCGTCGCGACCGTCGTACGGTGACCGGCGGCGTGCGCGCCACACCGACCGGCGACTCCCCCCGGCCGAGGGGCGGGACCCGATGAGCCTCACCGTCCTCATGAACGCCGGTCCGTGGCTCTCCGTCCCGCCGCCCGGTTACGGCGGCATCGAGAACGTGATCGCGACCCTGGTGCCGGAGCTGCGCCGCCTCGGCGTCCGGGTGGTGCTCGCCTCGGTGGGCGAGAGCACCCTGCCCGTCGACGAGCTGGTGTCGGTCTTTCCCGACGGGCAGTTCGGCGCCCTGCAACGGCCGTACAACCAGGTGTGCGGTATCGCCCAGGCGCACCTGGCCGGGGTGGTCCGCCAGCTGCACGCCCGCGACGACATCGACCTGGTGCACGACCATGTCGAGGCGGTGGGGCTGGCCACCCTGACGGCGATGGGCCCGGAGGCGCCTCCGGTGTTGCACACCCTGCACTGGGACCTGGCCAAGCATCCCGCCCTCTACGGCAACCTCGACGGTGGGGATCGGGTCCGGGTCAACGGGGTCTCCGCGTCGCAGCTGGCCCGCGCGCCGCGCGCGCTGCGGCAGCACTCGGTGGGGCACGTACACCTCTCCAGCCCGCTCGCGGTCGGGGCGGAGCGCCGGTCCCGGCCGGAGAAGGGCGCGCACGTGGTGGTGCTCGGCCGGATCAATCCGGGCAAGGGGCAGGACCTGGCCGCGCGGCTGGCCCGGCAGGTGGGCTTCCCGCTGGTGCTGGCCGGGCCGGTCGGGCCGTACCACCGGCCGGCGGATCTCGCCGCCGCCGGTGAGGCGGCCCGGCAGAACCCGGACGTGCGCTACTTCCACGACGAGGTGGCGCCGTACGTGGACGGGGAGCTGGTCCGGTGGGTCGGCACGGTCGCCGGGCACGAGCGCGACGACCTGCTCGCCACGGCCCGTGCCGCGCTCTTCCCGCTGCGCTGGGAGGAGCCGGGCGGGACCGCCGTGGTCGAGGCGCTGGCGCTCGGCACCCCCGTGGTCGCCACCACCCGGGGCTGTCTCCCGGAGCTCGTCGAGCACGGCCGCACCGGCCTGCTCGCCACCGACGAGGAGGAGCTGGGCGAGCTGGTGCTGGCCGCCGGCGAGCTGCTCGACCCGGACGAGTGCCGCCGGGAGGCGGCGGCCCGGTTCACCCCGGCGGTGATGGCCGAGAAGTACCTCGCCCTCTACGAGCAGGTCCGCCGGCTGACCCCGAGCGTCGACCTGCAGCCGGCCTGACCCGCGCCGGCGCCGACCCCTGCCCGATCGCTGGAGCGGAGCCGGTCCGGGCGGGCGCGCGGACCGGCCGCCCGGTTTGGCCGGCCGGTTCGCGGGTAGCCGCGCCTGGCCGAGCGGCGGTGGAGGGAGGAGCGTCGGTGTTCGGACCGATGGCGCACTCCCGAGCCCGGCCCAACCCGGCCGACGGCAAGGCGCCGGTGCGCCGGGCCGCCGCTGTGGTGGCGGTCCTCTTCGTCGTCATCGGGGTGCTCGGCTTCGTACCCGGTGTCACCAACCCCGTCGACGATCTGCGCCTCGCCGGGCACCACTCGGGGGCCGCGCTCTTCGACACGTTCCAGGTGTCGGTGCTGCACAACCTCGTCCACCTCGGCTTCGGGGTGGCCGGGCTGGTGCTGTCGCGGACGGTCACCCGGGCCCGGACGTACCTCGTGGGCGGTGGCGCCGTCTACCTCGTGCTGTGGCTCTACGGCGTGGTGATGGACGCCGACAGCGGGGCGAACTTCCTGCCGCTCAACGGCGCCGACAACTGGCTGCACCTGGGCCTCGGGCTGGGCATGATCGGGCTCGGCCTGGTGACGGCGCGGCGACCGGGGTGACCTCGGCCGACGGTTTGCGCGATTCGCGCCGAGGGTAGTTCCTGAGTCCCACCGATGAGACGCGAGAGGGTTGGGGCCAGATGTCGAGCCGGATCACATGCGAGGTGTCGGACGGGTCGCCGGTCACCATCGTCCGGCTCGCCGGGACCCTCGACCTGGCGACGATGCGATCGGTGTACCGGCGGCTGACCGCCTGCCTGACCGCCCAGCCCGACGCCCTCGTGGTCGACCTGGGCGCGGTGGTCGTACGGGACCGCCTGGCGCTCGCCGTCTTCGCCGCGACGTTCCGCCGCGCCGAGGAGTGGCCGGCCGTCCCGGTCGTGCTCTGTGCCCCGCCGCCGAGCGCCGCGCGCTGGCTGGCCGCGACCACCGCGTGCCGGGTGGTGCCGGTGCGGCGGGACTGCGCGGAGGCGACCCGGGTGGCCAGAACGGCCGCCGCGCCCCGGCTGCGGGCCCGGCTCGAACCCGTCTCCGGAGCGTGCCGGCGGGCCCGGGAGCTGGTCGTCGACGCGTGTGCCCGGTGGCAGCTCCCGGAGGTCGCCGGACCGGCTTCGGTGGTGCTCAGCGAGCTGGTCGCCAACGTGGTCCGGCACGCCGGCACCCCGATGCAGGTCACGCTGACGCTGCGCCGGCCGTACCTGCACATCGCGGTCGTTGACGGCAGCCGGCGGGCCGTGCGGGCCCGCGTTCCGGACGTACGGTCGGAGGGTGGCCGGGGCCTGCTGCTCGTCCGTGAGCTGGCGAAACGCTGGGGCACCGTGCCGGCCGGGAACGGCAAGGCGGTCTGGGCGATGGTGCCGGTGACCTGACGCAACCTCTCCCCCCGACGCCGCGAATCGACCCGATTTACCCCTTCGGCCTGGTTTCATAGGGCAGGGGTGGGGCAGTCACGCCCGTCCTCTCACGCGACGACGGGGTGAAGCAGCCATGCCCAAGCGGGTCACGACGGAGCCAGGCCGGGACAGAGGACCGGCGGTCCTCGCGCCGGCGGAGTTCGGCGGCTATCCCGGCCCGCTGCGCACGCCGATCCCGGGAAACTCCCTGATCCGGTTCCTGGCGACCACCGACCACAAGCAGATCGGCATCCTCTACCTGCTCACCTCGTTCGGATTCTTCGTCGCTGCCGGGCTCGAGGCGATGGTGATGAGGGCCGAGCTGGCCCGGCCCGGCCTGCAGTTCCTCTCGTCTGAGCAATACAACCAGCTCTTCACCTCGCACGGCGCGGTGATGCTGCTGCTCTTCGCTACCCCGGCGGCGTTCGGTTTCGGGAATTTCATCGTGCCCATCCAGATCGGCGCGCCGGACGTCGCCTTCCCCCGCCTCAATGCCCTGGCCTACTGGCTGTATCTGTTCGGCGGTCTGATGGTCATCGGCGGTTTCGCCGTGCCCGGCGGCTCGGCCGACTTCGGGTGGACGGCGTACACCCCCCTCAGCGACGTCGAGCACTCCCCCGGCGTGGGCGCCAACATGTGGGTGATCGGCCTGGTGATATCGGGTCTGGGCACCATCCTCGGCGCGGTCAACCTGATCACCACGATCCTGACCCTGCGCGCCCCGGGCATGACGATGTTCCGGATGCCGATCTTCACCTGGAACATGCTCTTCACGAGCGTGCTGGTGATTCTGGTCTTCCCGCTCCTCGCCGCGGCGCTGTTCGCCCTCGCGGCCGACCGGCTGGTGAACGCGCACGTGTTCGACGCGGCGACCGGCGGGCCGATGCTCTGGCAGCACCTGTTCTGGTTCTTCGGCCATCCCGAGGTCTACATCATCGCGTTGCCGTTCTTCGGCATCATCACCGAGATCATTCCGGTCTTCTCCCGGAAACCGATCTTCGGTTATCTGGGTCTGGTGCTCGCCACCATCGCGATCACCGTGCTGTCGATGACCGTCTGGGCGCACCACATGTTCGCCACCGGCCAGGTGCTGCTGCCGTTCTTCAGCATCCTGAGCTACCTCATCGCCGTCCCGACCGGAGTCAAGTTCTTCAACTGGATCGGCACCATGTGGAAGGGGCAGCTCACCTTCGAGACGCCGATGCTCTTCGCGATCGGCTTCCTGGTGACCTTCCTGCTCGGCGGCCTCACCGGGGTGCTGCTGGCGAGCCCGCCGGTGGACTTCCACACCCACGACACCTACTTCGTGGTCGCCCACTTCCACTACGTCGTCTTCGGAACGGTAGTGTTCGCGCTCTTCGGCGGCTACTACTTCTGGTGGCCGAAGATGACCGGACGGTTGCTCGACGAGCGGCTCGGCAAAGCGCACTTCTGGACGATGTTCCTGGGCTTCCACGGGACCTTCCTGGTCCACCACTGGCTCGGCAGCGAGGGAATGCCCCGCCGGTACGCCGACTACCTGCCGACGGACGGGTTCACCTTCCTCAACACCTTCTCGACGATCTCCGCCTTCGTCCTCGGCTTCTCCACGCTCTTCTTCATCTACAACGCCTGGAAGTCGTGGCGATACGGCGCCAAGGTGACGGTGGACGATCCCTGGGGCTTCGGCAACTCGCTGGAGTGGGCCACGACGTGCCCCCCGCCGCTGCGCAACTTCGACCGGATGCCGCGGATCCGCTCCGAGCGGCCCGCGTTCGACGCCAAGTACGGCCCGCTCGTCTCCGACCTCGGCCGGGACCTGCCGCAGCGCACCACCCGGCCGCCCCAGGGATTCCGGGAAGAGATCCGGCACGTCACGCAGGTGCCCGAGTCGCCCGCCGCCGAAGGCGCGCACGGAACGCGCGAGGTCAACGAGTACATGCCGGCGCCGCAGTCCGGCGCCCGCCCGGTGGAGGTGCCGGACCCCGAGCAGGTTCGCCGGCCGAGCTTCGAGGAGACCGACGAGCCGGACGAGAACCCGCTGGGCGCGCAGCGGGCGCCACAGGAGAACGACGAGTGGCGCCACCCGCGCAGCCCCGGCGACCAGCCGGACCGGTGACGAGCACCCGAGCCGACACCAGGGGCTCTCCTCGACGCCGGACGTCGAGGAGAGCCCCCGTGCGATTGGTGCCGCGGCCGGACCGGCCGCTCAGTCGCGGGCCGGTGGCAGGCCGGCGGCGGTGAGCGAGCGGCGCACCGCGGGCTGCACCCGGGTCAGCCGGAGCGGGACACCGGTACGGGCGGCGGCCTCCCGGCCGGCCACCAGCGCGGCGATCCCACCGGCATCCACCCCGCCCGCGCCGACCAGGTCGACGACGACCTCGCTCGGCTGGCCGGTGACCGCCTCCATCATCGCCCGGCGCAGCTGGTCCGCTCCGTCCCGGTCGACGTCGCCGCCGACCTCGACCACCACCCGGTCGCCGTTCTGCCACACGGAGATGCGCGGCTTTGTCGACTCGGTCTCGGCCGTGCCGTTCTGCCACGGCGGCGGGGTGTCGGCGAGCATCGCCTGACGCAGCCAGGTCAACGCCCGGGACAGCAGCCGGGAGACGTGCATCTGGGAGATGCCGAACCGGGCCGCGATCTCCGCCTGGGTCTGGTTGCCGTAGAAGCGCATCGCCAGGATCCGCCGTTCCCGCCAGGGCAGGCGGTGCAGCAGTCCGCTGACCGTGACCCGGTCGTCGACCGATTCCAGCGCGTTGTCGGACTCGCCGACCAGGTCACCGAACTCGGCCGAGCTCTCCCCGCCCACGGGCGCGTTGAGCGAGGCGGGGCTGTAGCCGGCCGCCGACTCCAACGCGGCGAGGATCTCCTCCTCCGGCGTCTCCAGCCGTTCGGCCAGTTCGGCGACGGACGGGGCCCGGGACAGCTCGCTGGTCAGCGCCGCGGTGGCCTGCCCGACCTCGAGGATCAGGTCGCGCAGCCGGCGGGGTACGTGCACGCCCCAGGTCCGGTCCCGGAAGTGCCGCTTGATCTCGCCGACGATGGTGATCGCCGCGTACGCGGTGAAGGAGCCCCGTTCCGGGTCGTACCGGTCGACGGCGTTCACCAGCCCCAACCGGGCCACCTGCTCCAGATCCTCCAGCGGTTCCCCCCGACCCCGGTACCGGCGGGCGAGCCGGCCCGCGAACGGCAGGGCGAACCGTACGAGGTCGTCGCGAGCCTCCTGCCGCCGTTCGGGCGGTAGCCCCTCGATCCGCGCCGCGTAGGCCAGTGCGGCCGCGTCGAGGTCCTCCAGGCCCCGCTCGGTCGGTGGTGGCGTGCTTGTGGTGGTCTGTCCGAACATCCGCGCCTCCCTCAGGAAGGTCCCCCGCCCGGATCGGGAAAACCGGTCGTGCGCGTGGTCGGACCACGCACCGGGCCGGAAGTTGGGTTACGTGACTGGGACGCCAGCGGGCGACGACATCAGGCCGCGCAAGGTGATCAGTCCGTCGCAGCCAGCGATGTTCCCGCTCCGTAGGTACTCAATCACGGGATCCCGGGTTCGCGAGGATGTTTCGCTGGGCTTGCCTCAAGAGACGAGCAACCCCTGGTGGGTGCCGCTGTCGCGGAACACCGCCAACGTCTCCGCCACGGTCAACGGGGGCGGCGCGGGCAGGTCGTACGGTTGTGCGCGCAGCACCTCGGTGGCCCGGCGGGTGGGCACGGAGGTGACCGGGTAGCCCCGCGCGGAGGCCCGGTCCAGGGCCCGGCGCCGCCGCCCGAAGCCGGCCACGGCGAGCCACTGGGGCAGCCCGGCCAGGGCGGGCGAGCGGACACCGGGCGGCTCGGGCAGCACGTCCACGGAGTTGTAGGGCTCGCTGCCGGCGAGCCACCACTCGGCCCCCTCCACGCTGCGCCGCGTCGCGTTCTCGCACCAGTACGGCACCAGCCCCGCCCGGACGACCTGCCACGGGTCGAGCAGCCGTCCGCACTCCACCACCAGCCGGTCGCCGGTCTTGCCCGCCGCGCGCAGCCACCGCCGGTAGAGGTCCGCCACCACCGCGCTGAGCCCCTCGGGGCGGGGGACGAGCACCCGGTGCAGGGTCCGTTCGGCACGCCCGGCCCAGTCCCGGGCGCTCAGTTCGAAACCGGACTCCACGCCGTGCTCGGCGTACCCCGACGGGGAGGACACCTCCGGCGATTCCCAGCGGGTGGCGTCGCCACCGGCCGAGCGGAGCACCTGACGCAGGGCGTGGCTGTCCGGGTGGAAGTCGACGGGGTCGAGCCCGCTGCCCGGGCAGCCGACCTGGAAGGTGTGCCCCTGCCCCGCCTCCACCACCGGCCACGTCCGCGCGTCACGCAGCAGCAGCACCGGCGCGCCCGGGGCCAGCCGGTCGGCCAGGAACCGCCGGTACGCCGCCGGCAGCGTCCGCCAGCGGGCGGCGAGCAGGACCGTCGCTCCCGCCAGCGCGCCCCGGCTCGCCGGGCAGTGCACCTGGCGTACGTGCAGGTCGTCGTTGCCGGCGAGCAGCCGTGCGACGAGCCCGGCCCCGTGCTCCAGCGCGGCCCCGGGACGGTCCACCGCGCCCTGCGCCCAGTGCACGGTCATCTCGAATCCGGCGGGCAGCCAGGGCACCCCGAGGGCGACCGCCAGGTGCGCCGCCGCGCCGTGCGGCGAGCCGAGCACGATCCCCGGGTAGGTGCGGCGGGGGTACTGGTCGACGAACCAGCGCGCGACCCGCTCCGCGTCGACGTCGGCGAGCTGCGCGGGGGTGAGCGCGACCCGGCCGGCGGCCCGGGTGATCGCGGCGCGACGGACCGGATCGGGGGTTCCCGGGAACCGGGACACCGGGCCCTGATGTCCCAGGTCGGCGCAGTCCGTGCCGCGCAGGGCGCGGGCCGTGGCGGCGACCAGGACGCGGGCCGCGCTGCCGGTGTTGACGACCCGGTCGCCGGCCAGACCGGCGTCCGCCGCCACGAGCCCCTCGTGCACCTTGTGCACCGGCCCCACCTTGCCTCGTTCGCTCACCACGCGGCCCGGCTTCCCGTCCCGATGCGGTTCAAACGGGCCCTCCTCCACCTGCCGGGTCCAATCCGCTGATCGGGGGCAGTTCACCGATACCGGCCGGTTGGCGGTGTCCCGTCCGTCTCGGGAGGGCTGTCCGGGCCGTACGCGATCGCCCGGCAACCGGCGACCCGGTCCGTTTCCGCGTCGCCCGTGCCGGCGCCCCGGGCGACGCGGCAGACAGCGTTGATCATGAAGTTGTTGCGCTCCACCCCGGCGTGTCGAGGCAACAACTTCATGATCAACGCGGCTGTGCGACGGTCCTACGGACAGCTAGACGATGTCGTCGGCGGCTACCGAGAGCTGGCGGTCGACCTGCTCCCGGACGCGGCTCGCGGCGTCACCGTCGGCGAAGAGCCCCCGCAGGTCGGCCAGCGCCGGTTCGGGGGGCGCGAGCGGCACGGCGGCGTCGACGACCGCCTCCACGACGCAGGGGCGGTCGACGGCCAACGCCTCGTCCCAGGCGGCCCCGACCAGCTCCGGCCGGTCCACCCGGACGCCGTGCAGGCCGAGCAACCGCGCCCAGCCGGCATAGGGCACGTCGGGGCGGCGCCGGGCAGGGTCACCAACCGGTTCCCGGCCGGTGGCGAGCCCGGACTGGTCCCGGTTGTTGAGCACCAGCACCACCAGTCGCGGATCCTGCCAGCGCGTCCAGTGGTGCGCCACGGTGATCAGCTCGGCCAGCCCGTTGAGCTGCATGGCGCCGTCGCCCAGCAGGGCGACCACCGGCTGGTCCGGTGCGGCGAGCTTGGCGGCCACCGCGTACGGCAGCGCGCAGCCCAGCGCGCCGAGCGTGCCGCAGAGCTGCGCGTTCACCCCCGGCGGCAGCTCCAGGTGGCGGGCGTACCAGTAGATGACCGTCCCGACGTCCACCGCGACCGCTCCGGTGCGCGGCAGCCGGGACGAGAGCTCCTGGAGCACCAGCTGCGGGTTGACCGGCTCGGCCGCGGCGGCGGCCCGGTCGACCAGCTCGCGCCGCCACCGGTCCACCGAGTTCTCCACCGTGGCCCGCCACTGCGGGCTGGGCCGGTCCGGCACCCGCGCCAGCAGCGCCCGCAGGGTCTCGGCGGCGTCGCCGACCAGCGGGACGTCCACCGGGTACCGGCTGCCGACGCGCCGGCCGTCGATGTCGATCTGCACCGTCCGCACCTGCCCGGGCATCGGCAGGTACCCGGTCCACGGCTCGTTCGTCCCCACCAGCAGCAACGTGTCGCAGCCGCCCATCAGCTCGGCGGCGGCCCGGGTGCCGGCCTCGCCGAGCACACCTGTGTGGTACGGCAGCCGCTCGTCGACGACCGGCTTGCCCAGCAACGAACAGGCCACCCCGGCGCCGAGCCGGTCGGCGAGCGCCACGACCTCGTCCACCGCGTCCCGGGCGCCCTGCCCGACCAGGATCGCCACCCGCCGGCCGCTGCCGAGCAGCTGCGCCGCGGCGGCCAGGTCCGCGTCGTGCGGCAGCACCCGGGCCAGCGGCTCACCGGGGGTCGCGGTGATCACACCGGCGGCGTACGTCTGCGGGTCGGGCACGGCCGCCTCCTGCACCTCCCGGGGCAGGACGACGCAGACCGGGCTGCGGGTGGCCGCGGCGGTGCGGAACGCCTGATCGAGCAGGGCCGGTACGTGGCCGGGACCGCGCGCGTAGCGGACGAACTGGTTGCACACGTCGGCGAAGAGGCGGGTCAGTCCGATCTCCTGGTGTGCCCCGCCCAGCGGGCCGGCGACGTCCTCGCCGACGATCGCCACCACCGGTTTGCTGTCCAGCTTGGCGTCGTAGAGGCCGTTGAGCAGCTGCACGGCACTGGGCCCCTGGGTGGCGAGGCAGACCCCGATCCCGCCGGTGAACTTCGCGTGCCCGGTCGCCATGAAGGAGGCGGCCTCCTCGTGCCGCGCCGGCACGAACGCCGGGTCGCCGCCGGCCCGCTCCAGCGCCGCGACGAGCGGGGCGAGGGCCGCGCCCGGCTGGCCGAAGACACGCGGGACCCGCCAGGCGCGCAGCCGGTCGACCACCAGGTCGGCGGCGGTGCGGTCAGCCATCGCCCCGTCCCGGCGTGCTCGCGTCCGCGTACCGCAGGACCGCGCCCACGCCGTCGGTCAGCTCCGGCGCCTCGTCCGGGCCGAGCACGGTCAGCTCGGCGCCGGTGCCGACGAGCGCGCGGACCAGGGCCGCGTCGGCGCGTACCCGCTGCGGGTCGTCGACGCGCATGGCATTCAGCTCTCCCCGGTCGACGGCGATCTCGGTCGGTTCCGGGCCGATCCAGAGCTCGCCGTTGGCGGACGGGTCGTCCACGATCAGCATGTTGTCGACCTGGTTGCGTTGCAGCGCGGCGACCACGGCGTCCAGCCCCGCGCCGACGTCCTCCTGCATGCCGAACCGGTCCAGCGCCAGGGTGATCCGTTGGTCGGCCACCTCGGCGATGGTCTGCACGGTGAGGTCGTCCAGGAGCGTCTGGTCGGCGCCGCCGGCCCGGGAGCCGGCGTCGGTCCGGACGACCACATCCTGCCAGCGAGTCGGCATCTGCGCGGCGATCATGCCGGTGGCCCGGACGTCCCCGGCGACCACCACCACGTCCGCGCCGACCTTCTCGGCCAGCTCGACCGTCGCGGCCGTCACGTCGCCGGCGTTGTGGTGCCACGCCTCCATGGCCGCCCGCTGGTAGCGCGACTGCGACCAGCCACCCGGCTGCACCCGGCGCAGCTGGAAGTCCTCGCGCCCGACGATGTGCGCCCGGCGGGGCACTCCCCCGGCGCTGACCGCCACGGCGTCCGCGCCGGTCCGGTCGGCCAGCACCCGCACCCAGGCCACCTGCTCGCCGCGCTGGGCGAGCAGCGGCATCACGTGCGGCAGCGGCGCGTACGCGGCGAGATCGCGCAGCGGCGGCGCGGAGAGGTACTCGGTGAGCACCACCCGCCCGCGAGTGGCGAAGACGGCCAGGCCGTAGTCCCCCGCGACCGGGTCGTGTCCCCGGATCACTCGGTCCAGCGCGGCGACCGTCGGCTCGTCCGCGCCCTGGTCGACCAGTTGGCCCTGCAGTGCCCGCCAGCGCAGGTCGAGCGCCGGGTGGGCGTCGTGCGTGTCGGCCGACGCGTCCAGGTACACCGAGCACCACGGCCCGGGTCGGTCGTAGAGCGGGCGCAGGAAGGACAGCTGCATGCTCGACCCCTTTCCAGCTCGGCCCTGCGCATACCCGTGCCGCCCGGAATGTCACCTGGCCGGACATGAGTGCGTGACCAGGTTTCATTCACGCCGTTCAACCCCTCATCCGGATACCATCAGTGAACGGATCAGGACTCTCGGTGGTGGTCATGGACAGCGGACTCGATACCCGGCGGATCGCCCATCCGACGCAACGGATCTTCACCGGCCGAGTGGTCCGGTTCCTGGAGGGATACACACGCGAGATCGCGGTCGGCAAGCCGGTCCTGGTCGCCGTCCTGGCCGCGGCCGGCGTCGGCGCGCTGCTGATGCTGGTGGTGCGCGCGATCCTGCCGGGCAGCGGCGGCGCGGCCCGGCGGCGCTGGAAGGACCTGACGAAGGGCCCCGAATACCTGGTCACGCCGGTGCGGCTGCGCGACGGCGCCGGCGTGCTCTACGAGGTCGAGCTGCACGGGCACCTGGCGCAGAGCGCCGTGCACCCCGCCGACCACGTGCAGTTGACCCTGCGCCCGCAGCGCGACCCGGACCTGCCACCGCGGATCGAGCGGATCGTCAACCTCACCACCGGGCAGCTGCTCACCCCGCGCACCGCGACCCTCTGGTCGCATCTGGGTCCACCGCTGCTGCTCCAGGCCACGCTGGGGATCCTGCTGGTGCTCGGCATCGCCGCCTGGTCGGCGCTGACCTGACACCGGCGTCCCCGGGGGGCGACCGGAGGTTTCCGCCGGCGCCCCGGCCGGGTACCCCGGCCGCCATGTTTCCCGGCTTCTCCCTGGAGCACGTCGACGTCGGCCCGGTGCGGCTGCGGGTGCGCCACGGCGGTTCCGGCCCCCCGGTCGTGCTGCTGCACGGGCACCCCCGCACCCACGCGACCTGGCACCGGGTGGCGCCGCTGCTCGCCGAGCGGCACACCGTCATCTGCCCCGACCTGCGCGGCTACGGCGGCTCGACCGCGCCACCGGACACCGCCGACCACTCCTCGTACGCCAAACGGGCGATGGCCGCCGACGTGGTGGCGCTGCTCGACGCGCTGGGCCACGAGCGCGCCGCGGTGATCGGCCACGACCGGGGCTGCTACGTCGCGATGCGTACCGCGCTGGACCACCCGGACCGGGTCAGCCGGCTCGGGGTGCTCGACGGGGTGCCGATCGGCGAGGCGTTGGCCCGGGCCGACGCCCGGTTCGCCGCCCGCTGGTGGCACTGGTTCTTCCTCGGCCAGCTCGACAAGCCCGCCGAACGGATCATCAACGCCGACCCAGACGCCTGGTACGGCGGCTCACCGGAGCGGATGGGGGCGCAGGCGTACGCCGACTACCGGCGCGCGATCCACGACCCGGCCACGGTGCACGCGATGTGCGAGGACTACCGGGCCGGTCTCGGGCCGGACCGAGCCGCCGACGAGGCGGATCGTGCCGCCGGACGCCGGATCGGGTGCCCGGTGCTCTTCGTCTGGAGCGAGCGGGACGACCTGGTCGAGCTCCACGGCGACCCGGCGGCGATCTGGCGGCGCTGGGCCGACGACCTGCGGGTCGCCTCGGTGGACTCCGGTCACCACATGGCCGAGGAGGCTCCGGAGCAGTTGGTCGGCGTGCTGGCCGACTTCCTCGCCTTGTGAGGCGTTCCCGCCGGATTCAGCGCACCGCGGCGGGCTGCGGGGGTGCCACGGCCTCCGTGCTGCCGAGCATCCCCCGGCGGTGGGCCCAGCGCTCGTAGACGAGGGTCGCGAACGGCGGCACCGCGCAGGCCAGCGCCACCGCCGTGGCCAGCAGGCTCCACCGGTGGCGCCGGGCCACGAGCAGGACCAGCAGCAGGTACACGACGAAGAGCCCGCCGTGGATCGGCCCGAAGATCTTCACGCCCAGCTCGTTGCCGGGCGGGCCGTACTTCACGGCCATCCCGATCAGCAGACCGAGCCAGGAACAGGCCTCGGCGATCGCCGCACCGACGAACAGCTTGGTCACCCTGTCGCGCATCCCCACCGCCACCACCTCTCGGCCGGCCATGCTAACCGCGGTCGCCGGTGAAGCCGGGCACGACCGGCCGGACGCGACGGGAATCACCCGGAACGCGGACGGGTAGAGGGAAGGTTCCACGTGCTCTTCCCCCTTCCCGCGCCGGCGTGGGAGGTTAGGAGGACCAGCGGTGACTCGGGTGGTGACCATGGGCGAAGACGTCGGCACACGCACCTTCAGCCGGGACGACCGGGCGCGCTACCGGGACAAGGTCCGCCGGTGCCTGGACGTCTTCGCGGAGATGCTGCGCGAGTCCCGCTTCGATGTGGACCGCCCGATGACCGGGTTGGAGATCGAACTCAACCTCATCGACGGCGAGTTCCAGCCCACGATGCGCAACGCCGAGGTGCTGGCCGCCATCGCCGACCCGAGCTTCCAGACCGAGCTGGGCCAGTTCAACCTGGAGATCAACGTCGCGCCGCGCCGGTTGACCGGCACCGGGACGGCGCAGTTCGAGGAGCACGTCCGGGCCAGCCTCAACGCCGCCGAGGAGAAGGCCCGCCCGCTCGGCGCGCACATGGTGATGATCGGCATCCTGCCGACCCTGCTCCCGGCGCACCTGAACGCCCGGACGCTCTCCGCCAACCCCCGCTACGAGCTGCTGAACGAGCAGATCTTCGCCGCGCGCGGCGAGGACCTGCGGATCGCCATCAACGGGGTGGAGCGGCTGGCGGTCACCGCCGACACGATCACTCCGGAGGCGGCCTGCACCAGCACCCAGTTCCACCTCCAGGTGAGCCCCGCGCAGTTCGCCGACTACTGGAACGCCGCGCAGGCGATCGCCGGGGTGCAGGTGGCGGTGGGCGCGAACTCGCCGCTGCTGTTCGGCCGGGAGTTGTGGCGGGAGACCCGCATCCCGCTGTTCCAGCAGGCGACCGACACCCGCCCGGAGGAGATCAAGGCGCAGGGCGTACGTCCCCGCGTGTGGTTCGGCGAGCGCTGGATCACCAGCGTCTTCGACCTGTTCGAGGAGAACGTCCGCTACTTCCCGGCGCTGTTGCCGGTCTGCGACCCGGAGGACCCGGCGGAGACCCTCGCGGCGGGCGGGGTGCCGAGACTCGCCGAACTGCGCCTGCACAACGGGACGGTCTACCGCTGGAACCGCCCGGTCTACGACGTGCTGCGGGGCCGGCCGCACCTGCGGGTGGAGAACCGGGTGCTGCCCGCCGGGCCGACCGTGGTGGACACCATCGCCAACGGCGCCTTCTACTTTGGCCTGGTCCGCGCGCTGGCCGAGTCGGACCGGCCGCTGTGGTCGCAGATGTCGTTCAGCGCGGCCGAGGAGAACTTCACCAACTGCGCCCGGCACGGGATCGACGCGCAGGTCTACTGGCCGGGCCTGGGCTACCTTCCGGTGACCGAGCTGGTGCTGCGCCGCCTCCTGCCGCTGGCCCATCACGGGCTGGACCGCTGGGGGTTGGACCCGCGGGAGCGGGACCGGCTGCTCGGCATCATCGAGCAGCGCTGCCTGACCGGGCGCAACGGCGCCAGCTGGCAGGTCGGCACGTTGCACCGGCTGGAGTCCGCCGACCACCTGGACCGTTCGGCGGCGCTGCGCGAGGTGGTACGCCACTACGTCGACCTGATGCACGGCAACCGGCCGGTGCACGAGTGGCCGCTGCCCTGAGCGCCGGCTCAGAGACAGCCCCTCACTCCCAGGGCGACGGGTCGTCGCGCAGCCGGCTGTAGAGGTAGCCGTCGCGCCACTGCCCGGCCCGGAACTCGCAGGCGCGGACCACCCCCTCCAGCCGGAAGCCCGCCTTCTCCAGCGACCGCTGTTCGGGCAGGTTCTCCGGATGGGTGCCGGCCTGGATGCGCTGCACGGGGGTGTGCGCGAAGAGGTAGTCGCAGAGCAGGGCCTGCGCCCGCCAGCCGACGCCCCGCCCGCGCCACTGCGGCAGCAGGGCGATGCCGATCTCCCAGTAGCCGGCCTGCGGCGCGTACTGGCCGGCCCGGTAGCTGACGAAACCGGCGGCGACCGCGTCCGGGCCGGCCTCGACGACGAGCCGGCCGTCCTCCGTGCCGAGCCAGCCGTCCACCGCGAAGCGGCGCACCGGCGCGCCCGGGTCGCGGAAGCCGCCCCAGTCCAGGCCGATCAGGCCGGGCTCGGTGCAGAACCGCCGGAACATGGCGAGGTCGGGTTCGGCCACCGGGCGCAGCCGCACGCCGACGCCGTCGGTCTCGTGAGCGATGCCGGGCACGGACACCGGCGGATAGCCGCCCTCCACACCGGACACGTTAACGTTCCGAGCGGCGGCCCGTCGTCCCGTGCCGCGCGTGCGCGTCCTCGCGGTCGATGCGCAGCTCACGCTCCAGTTCGGTGATGACGGCGCGCAGATCGTCCAGCCGCTGGGTGAGCGCGATCCGGTCCACCTCGTCGGGCACACCGTCGCCGTCCTCGTCGTACCCGGGCGCCAACCGCTCGGTCATCTCCAGGCGGCGCGCCTCCTCCATCGAGTTGACGATGACCGCGATCAGGATGTTGAGCAGCAGGTTCACCGTGATGATCACGTAGCTGACGTAGTAGAGCAGAGTCCACGGCGAGACGGACATGCCCTGCTCCATCAGGTCGGGCAGCGTCTCCAGGGAGAGCAGCACGAAGAGCGTCAGCAGTGACCGTCCGATGTCGCCGTACTGCTCCGGGTACGTGTCGCCGAAGATCAGCCAGCCGGCCATGCCGTAGACGTAGAGGGTCACCATGGCCAGCGCGAGGAAACCGGCGACGCCGGGAAGGCTGCGCAGCAGCGCCGCCACGATCGTCCGCAGGCCCGGGGAGAACCGGACCAGCCGCAGCACCCGGGCCACCCGCAACACGCGCAGCAGCGGGGACTCGCCGTGCAGGCCGGGAATGAAGATCGCCAGGGTGACCAGGAAGTCGAAGATGTTCCAACCGTGCCGGAAGAAGTCCTGCGGACGTCGTCCGTAGGCGAGCACCCGGATGACGATCTCGGTGACGAACGCGGCCCGGAACGCCAGCTCCAGCCAGCGCAGGACGGGCCCGGCCGCCCCCAGGTGCGGGAACGTCTCGATGCCGAGGACGACCCCGTTGGCCACGATGAGGACGATGATCGCGATCTCGAACGGCCGGGACCGGACGGCACGGGCGCATCGCTGGGACAACCGCGTGACGGTCGACGGCGGCACGACGGCAGCCCGCCGCGGGCGGGGCGGGTGGCTGCGACTCACCGTCGAACGGGCCCCGCCGTCAGCACCTCATGATCGGGCGTCCGGGTCGCGACGGGCATGCCGACACCCTATCGAGCCCGCGGGCCGGCAGGCGCTCCCGCCGCCGCTCCCGCCGCCACCTGAGTTGATCATGAAGTTGTCGCCTCGACACGCCGGGATCGAGGGCAACAACTTCATGATCAACCCTCTGCCCGCCGGAGGCGGGCGCGGGGCGGGGCGGGGC
>NZ_SMKG01000113.1 GCF_004348525.1 Micromonospora sp. 15K316
GCCCCACCCCGCCGAGCCTGAGGTTGCCGCGGACCCGCCCGGCGTGTCCGTGCGACCACCTCACGATCAGCGGGGAGCGGCGGAGGGGCGGAGCGCGTACCAGACGGCGCCGACGGCGAGCACCGCGAAGCCGGCGATGACGCTGGTCGGCGGCAGGTTGACGGCGAGCAGCAGGCAGCCGGCCAGCCCCAGCACGGCGAGCGCCCGGACCGGCAGCCGGCGGCCCGGGTCGCGGCCGAGGGTGAGCGCCGCCGCGTTGGTGATCGCGTAGTAGACGAGCACCGTGCAGCTGGAGAAGCCGATCGCGTGCCGGACGTCGCCGAGCAGCACCACCAGGATCACCACAGCAGCGACCGCCATCTCGGCCCGGTGCGGCACCCGGTGCCGGGTGTGCACGGCGGCGAGCGCGGCCGGCACGTCCCGGCGGCGGGCCATCGCCAACAGGGTGCGACCCACCCCGGCGAGCAGCGAGAGCAGCACGCCGGTGACCGCGACGGTGGCCCCCGCGCGGACCACCCAGGGGAGCCCCGGCAGCCCGGCCGCCGTCACCACGTCGGCCAGGGGCGCGGCGGAGCCGGCCAGCCGGTCCGCCCCCAGCACACCGAGCGCGACGACGGCGAGCACCAGGTAGGTGCCGAGCACGACGCCGAGCGCGATCGGCACCGCCCGGGGGATGGTCCGCTCCGGGTCGCGTACCTCCTCGCCGAGGGTGGCGATCCGGGCGTACCCGGCGAAGGCGAAGAAGAGCAGGCCGGCGGCGGTGAGCACACCTCGACCGGAACCCCCGGGATCGGCCAGCCGGTCCAGCTCGACCGACCCGCCGATCAGGCCGGTGACCGCGACCAGCGTCAGCACCGCGAGCACCAGCCCGACCAGCGCCTTCGTCACGGCCGCGGTCTTGCCGATGCCACGCAGGTTCACCGCGGTCACCGCCAGCACGGCGGCGACGGCGACCAGCCGGGCCTGCCCCGGCCAGAGGTACGCCCCGATGGTCAGCGCCATCGCCGCGCAGCTCGCCGTCTTGCCGACCACGAAACCCCAGCCGGCGACGAACCCGGCGAACGGGCCCAAGCGTTCCCGGCCGTAGACGTACGTGCCGCCGGACTCCGGGTAGCGGGCGGCCAGCCGGGCGGAGCTGGTCGCGTTGCAGAAGGCGATGAAGCCGGCCAGCACCAGGGCGGGCAGCAGCCCGGCGCCGCCGGATGCGGCCGCCGCCGGGCCGAAGACCACGAAGACGCCCGCGCCGAGCATCGACCCCAGGCCGATGAGGACCGCATCGGGTACGCCCAGCCGGCGTTCCAGTTGGCTCACGGCGGGCGAGGCTACGGGCCGGAGGTGAACAACCGGGTGCGCTGCGACCAGGCCAGGCGGCCCGGCAGCGGTACGTCGTCCCACGGCACCCGATGCAACAGCCGGTCCAGGAAGAGGCCGAGCAGCAGCCCGGCCACCGAGTCGGTGAGCCAGTGCCAGCCCAGGTAGGTGGTGGTGCAGAGCACGACAAGCGGGGGGAGCACCCGGATCGCGAGGACGAGCCGGGGTGGGACGGTACGGCCGTAGGTGCGCAGCAGCGGGGCGAGCAGCAGCGCCAGCACGCCGTACCAGACGATCGCGTTGGCCACGTGTCCGGACGGGTACGACTGGGCGAAACGCACCGGCAGGTGCTCCTGGAAGAGTGGCAGGGTCTGCTCGGGCGGCAGGAACGGCTCCTTGATGCTGGCGCTCGGCGCCGGTCGGGCCGTCCACACCTTGAGCGGCCCGATGGTCAGGTAGGTGAGCACGAACGCGACGACCGCCGGCAGGACCGGCCGGATCGAGCGGACCCGGACCGCGACCAGCACCCCGAGCCCGGCCGCGATCAGGGTCAGCGGGGTGCCCTGGCCGAGCAGGTTCAACACCCGGGCCGCCCAGTACGCCGCCGCCGGGCGGTGCTCCTGCGCCCAGTCCGCCACCGTCCGGTCGATGCCGAAGAGCTGGTGGTCGGTGAGCGCGACGGTCAGGCCGACGAGGGCGGCGACCAGCAGTGCGTCGTACCACCAGCCGGCCGGCCGCACCGGTCGCAGCCGCACCGGTTCGCGTACCCCTGCGGTGTTGCGCATCCGAACACGCTACCGGGCGGCGCTGTGGGCCCAACCACGATGGGAAGCGTTGCGGGGACGGACCGGTCACACTTGTCCGCGTGCGGATCACGTCTGCTCTCGTCGACCCGGCGCTGCTCGACCTCCCGTGGTCGACACCGCTGGAGGAGTGGCCTGCCCAGCACCTGGTGGCGCTGCCGCAGGGCATCTCCCGGCACGTCGTTCGTTTTGTCCGGCTCGGTGACTACGTCTACGCGTTCAAGGAGACCCGCGAGCGGATCGCCGAGCGGGAGTACGACCTGCTCCGGGCCCTGGAGCGGATCGACTTCCCGGCGGTGGAGGCGGTGGCGGTCGTCGCGGACCGGCAGAGTGACGACGGCGAACCCCTCGAATCGGTGCTGATCACCCGGCACCTGCAGTTCTCGCTGCCGTACCGGGCGCTCTTCTCGCACACGCTGCGGCCGGAGACGATGAGCCGGCTGCTCGACGCGCTCGCCGCGCTGATCGTGCGGATGCACCTGACCGGCTTCTTCTGGGGCGACTGCTCGCTCTCCAACACCCTGTTCCGCCGGGACGCGGGCGCCTTCGCCGCCTACCTGGTGGACGCGGAGACGGGCGCGCTGCACAACTCCCTCTCCAACGGTCAGCGCGGCGAGGACCTGGAGATCGCCCGGGTGAACATCTTCGGCGAGGCGCTGGACCTGCAGGCGGCCGGGTTGCTGCACGAGTCGATCGACCCGGAGACGGTCTCCGAGGAGGTGGTGCAGCGCTACGAGCGGCTCTGGCACGAGATCACCTACGAGCAGCAGGTCGAGCGGGAGGCGCGGCACGACATCGAGAGCCGGATCCGCCGCCTCAACGAGCTGGGCTTCGACGTCGCCGAGGTGGCCATGTCGACAATCGCCGACGGGCGCTACCTGGTCCGCCCGAAGGTCGTCGACGCCGGCTACCACACCCGCCGGTTGCTGCGGCTCACCGGCCTGGACGCCGAGGAGAACCAGGCCCGCAAGCTCCTGAACGATCTGGACGCCTACCGCGCCGAGAGCGACCTCAGCGACGAGCAGCAGGCCGCGCACCGCTGGCTGACCGAGGTCTTCGAGCCGGTGGTGCGGGCGGTGCCGGCCCACCTGCGGCGAAAGCTGGAACCGCAGGAGCTCTTCACGCAGATCATCGAGCACAAGTGGCTGCTCTCCGAGCGGGCCGGTCGGGACGTCGGCATGGCTCCTGCCGTGCAGTCGTACCTGTCGGACGTGCTCGTGCACCGCCCGGACGAGCAGGCCGTGCTCGGCGTGGAGATCCCCACCGTCACCGGCTGACGGACTCCGGCCGGGGTCCGCGGCCTGCTGCACTTTTGCCGCTGCCCGCTGCCCGCTGCTGTTGCCCGCCGCCGGGCTGCCGGAGCGCGGGTTGCTGGTTCGGCGCTTAGAGCTGATGACGCAGACGTTGATCGACTCGAGTTCCCGGTATGTCGAGGTCTCCCGCCGCAGTGATGCCCCACTTTCAGGTGCCCGGCCGCGGCGTGTGGGGTGGTGCCCGGACGCGATGCCTTGGGCGTGTGTGCGTCGCCATCGGTGGCACCACCGACTGGGTCGACGGCTGCCGAAGCGTGGTGCCCCGGTGTATGTAGTCCTGGGGCGTCGGTGATGACGCGAACGACTCAGCTCTAAAGGTTGTGGGGTGTTGGGTGCCCCGCAGCCCGCAGCCCGCAGCCCGCGGAAGCGGCTCACTCCTGCCAGGAACCGGCCCGCAGCACCCGGACCACGTTGAGGTCGTCGTCGAGCATCACCAGGTCGGCGCGGAGCCCCACCTGGAGGGCGCCGACCTGGTCGCCGAGGCCGATCGCGCGGGCCGGTGTGGTCGCGACCATCCGGGTGGCGTCCGCCATCGGGATGCCGGCGGCGACAGCGTGCCGGAGCGCGGCGTCCATGGTCAGCGTGCTGCCCGCGATCGCGCCGTCGCGGGCGAGCCGGGCCACCCCGTCGGCGACGGTGACCGCCTGACCGCCCAGCTCGTACTCGCCGTCGGGCATACCGGCGGCGGCCATCGCGTCGGTGATCAGCGCGGACCGTTCGGGCCCGGCCACCGAGGAGGCGAAGGTCAGCATGCCGTCGTGCAGGTGCACGCCGTCGGCGACCAGCTCGCACACCACGTTCGGGGCGTCCAGCAGGGCCGTCACCGGGCCGGGCTCGCGGTGGTGCACCGCTCGCATCCCGTTGAACAGGTGGGTGCCGACGCTCGCGCCCGCCGCGATGGCCGCCCGGGTCTCGTCGTACGTGGCGTCGGTGTGCCCCACCGCGGCGACCACCCGGTGCGCGGTGAGCAGCTTCACCGCCTCCAGCGCGCCGTCCCGCTCGGGGGCGAGGGTCATCATCCGGATGGCGGAGCCGCCCAGCTCGACGAGCTCGGCGAGCTCGTCGGTGGACGGGTCACGAAGGTACTCCGGGTTCTGGGCGCCGCACCGGGCCGCCGAGAGGTACGGCCCCTCGAAGTGGATGCCGGCGAGCACGCCCTCCTGTACGAGCGGGCGGAACGCGGCGGTGGCCGACCGCATCAGTTCGAACGGGGAGCTGACCAGGCTGGCCAGCAGCGACGTGGTGCCGTGCCGCAGGTGGAAGGCGGCGGCCTGCCGGGCCTGCCCGGCGTCGCCGGTGGTGAAGGTGTGCCCGCCACCGCCGTGGGTGTGCATGTCCACGAAGCCGGGCAGGATCCAGTGTCCGTCGTGGACCGACGGGTACTCGGCCACCGCGGTGATGCGCTCGCCGTCCCACTCGACGCAGCCCTGCCGGATCACGCCCGCCGGGGTCACCACCTTGCCGCTGACCCGCTGAGTCATGGCGCCTCCATGGTTGTCGGGACGCCACGGCGGGCGTCGAGGGCGAGCAGGGCGGCGCCGAGGCAGCCGGCCTCGTCGCCGAGGGCAGCCGCGACCAGGCGCGGCTGCCGGTGGAAGGTCATCCGCTCGTGCAGCGCCGCCCGGAGCGGGTCGAGCAGCCGCGCGCCGGCCTGCGCCAACCCGCCGCCGACCACGATCGTGGCGACGTCGAAGAGCGCCTGCGCGGTGGCGAGTCCGTCGGCCAACGCCTCGACCGTTTCCCGCCAGACCCGCACCGCGGCGGGTTCACCGGCCGCCGCCCGCTCGCCGACCTCGGCCGCGGTGCCCGGCGTACCGGAGAGTTCCGCGTACCGGCGGGCGACCGCCGAGGCCGAGGCGACGGCCTCCAGGCAGCCGGGCCGGCCGCAGCCGCAGCGCGGACCGCCCGGGCGGACCAGGATGTGCCCGAACTCGCCGGCCGCGCCGTGTGCGCCGAGGCTCGCCGCGCCGTCGACCACGTGCGCCGCCGCGATGCCGGTGCCGATCGCGACGAAGAGGACGTGGCCGGCGCCGCGACCGGCGCCGAGCCGGGCCTCGGCGATGCCACCGGCCCGCACGTCGTGGCCGAGCGTCGCGGGCAGGCCGAGCCGCGCCACCGCCAGGTCCCGCAGCGGTACGTCCCGGAAGCCGACGTTCGCCGACCAGACCGCCACCCCGCGCGCCTCGTCGACCACGCCCGGCACGGCGACGCCGAGCGCGACGGGCGTGAAGCCGTCGGCGCGCGCCTTGCCGGCCAACCCCTCGGCGACGTCCAGGATGGTGTCGACGACCGCCGCCGGGCCGCGTGCCGCCTCCGTCGGGTGCCGTTCGGTGTGCACGGCGACGCCGTCCGGGCGTACCAGGGCGCACTTCATGCCGGTGCCGCCGACGTCGAGTGCGACGACGACGTCACCGGAGGCCACGCCGACCGCCTCGTCGCTCTGCTGGATGGTCCCCTGGCGCTGCTCGCTCACGCGAGCACCACGGACCTGGTGAGGTGTCGGGGCGCGTCCGGGTCGAGGCCGCGGCTGGTGGCGAGGGCGACCGCGAAGCGTTGGGCCAGGATCAGGTCGGCCATCGGATCGACCGGGTTCCGCCCCGCCGACCAGCTGCCGAGCACGGTACGGCAGCCGTGCGTGCGACTGTGCACGAACGCCGCACCGGTCGCCGCGACGTCCTCCGGCAACCCGTCGGGGAGGGCGCCGAACGCCCAGACCAGCCGGCCGGGCGCGGCGATCGAGATCGGGCCGTGCCGGTAGTCCATGGCCGGGTACGCCTCGGCCCAGAAGGTGGCCGCCTCGCGGCACTTCAGGGCGGCCTCCTGGGCGAGGCCGACGGTCCAACCCCGACCGAGGAAGGTGACCTGCCCGATGGTGCTCGGGTCGATCGGCAGCGGGGCCCGGACGGCGACCTCGGCGTCGGCGGCGAGCGCGTCGAGGTTCTCGCCCAGGTGGGCGCGGAGCAGGGCCAGCGCCGTGGTCGCGAACCGGGTCTGCACCACCGAGCGCTCGTCGGCGAACGGCATGAGGATCGAGGCGTCGGCCAGCCGCGCGGCGGGGGAGTCCGGGTCGCCGACGATGACGGTGGTGGGGATCTGCCCGTGGAGCGCGTCGAGCAACTCCACCACCTCGGTGGTGGTGCCGGAGCGGGTGATGCCGATCAGCCGGTCGTAGCGCCGGCCGGTCGGGAACTCCGAAGCCTGGAAGGCGTCCGTCTCGCCCTGACCGGCCTGCTCGCGCAGCGTCGCGTACGCCATGGCCATGAACCACGAGGTGCCGCAACCCACGACGGCGACCCGCTCGCCGGGCGTCGGCAGCTCGGCGCGGGCGCCGGCGGCCAGCTCCGCGGCCCTCCGCCAGCAGTCGGGCTGGCTCGCGATCTCCGCGTCGACGTACGCCATGAGAACTCCTCGCAGGAGGCGGCCGTGCGCAATAGGGCTCGTTAGGCCCCTCTTTCGCGCGTCATTCTGCGCGAAACCGGGTGGCTGTGGCAACCGGTACCCGGATCGAGCAGGTCAATGTTTTGCGCCTGGGTAGTTTCGCGCACTACTGTGCACGCAATCAATCACCGAACGTGCAGTCGCTGGAGGGCCCCGAGGTGGACCGGTACGCCAGATGGAACGCCCTGCTCGAGATGCTGACCGAGGACGGCCGGGTCAGCGTCGAGGAGGCGGCCGAGCGGCTGGACGTCTCCCAGGCAACCATCCGGCGCGACTTCGACCAGCTCGCCCAGCAGCAGATGATCACGCGCACCCGTGGCGGCGCGGTGGCGAACGGGGTCTCGTACGACCTGCCGCTGCGCTACAAGACCGCGAAGCACTCGGCGGAGAAGCAGCGGATCGGGGCGGCCGCGGCGGCGCTGGTCGTGCCCGGCACGGTGGTCGGCCTCAACGGCGGCACCACCAGCACCGAGGTCGCCCGCGCCCTGGCCGTGCGCCCGGACCTGAACACCAACACCGACGGCGCCCAGTTGACAGTGGTGACCAACGCGCTGAACATCGCCAACGAACTGCTGGTCCGCTCCCGGATGAAGGTCGTGGTGGCCGGCGGCGTGGTCCGGCCGAAGTCGTTCGAGCTGGTCGGCCCGCTCGGCGGGGCGCTGCTGCGCGAGGTCACCCTGGACATCGCCCTGCTCGGCGTGGACGCGATCGACCCGCAGCTCGGCGCCGCCGCCCACCACGAGGGCGAGGCGGCGATGAACAGCCTCATGGTGGCCCGGGCCAAGCGGGTGGTGATCATCGCCGACTCGTCCAAGTTGGGCGGTCACGCCTTCGCCCGGATCTGCTCGGTGGACCGGGTGGAGACCCTTGTCACCGACTCCGGCGCCGACCCCGGGGTGGTCGAGGCGTTCCGCGTCGCAGGCGTGCAGGTCGTCTGCGCCTGACCTGCGGCGGGGCCGTCTGTTCGGACCCTCGGCGATGACCGGGCGGCCGCTTCCCGGACCCCCGGTCGGCGCGTCGATGCATACCGCGTATTGCGCGCTGATGCATACCGCGTATGGTGTCCGCTGTCACGCCCACCATCGGGGGAGGTGCAGCTTGCCAGCTGTCCTGGAGATCGAAGGTCTACGGAAGACCTACAAGAGCCGTCGGCGCGGTACCCGCAACGCGCTGGACGGTTTCGACATGCGGGTGGAGGCCGGGCAGGTGCACGGCTTTCTCGGCCCGAACGGGTCGGGCAAGACCACGACCCTGCGTACGCTGCTCGGTCTGATCCGGCCCGACGGTGGACGGATGTCCATCCTCGGCCACGAGGTGCCCGAGGCCCTGCCGGTCGTCGCCGGGCAGGTCGGCGCGATCGTGGAGAGCCCACAGTTCTTCCCGCACTTCACCGCCCGGGACACGCTCTCCCTGCTGGCCTCCGCCGGTGAGGTGCCGGCGAGCCGGATCGACGAGGTGCTGGAGCTGGTCGGGCTCCGCGACCGGGCCGGCGAGCGGGTCAAGACCTACTCGCTCGGCATGAAGCAGCGCCTCGCGGTCGCCTCCGCCCTGCTCAAGAACCCGAAGCTGCTGATCCTGGACGAGCCGGCCAACGGCCTCGACCCGGGCGGCATCCGGGAGATGCGTACGCTCACCCGCAACCTGGCCGAATCCGGCATGACGGTGCTGCTCTCCAGCCACATCCTCGGCGAGATCCAGCTGATCTGCGACTCGGTCACCATCATCTCGCTCGGCCGCCGGGTCGCCTTCGGGCCGGTCGACGAGGTGCTGGCGCAGCACTCCTCCGGGGCGGTACGGGTACGCCTGGAGGCCACGGCCGACCTGCCGGCCGCCGCCGACGCGCTCACCCGCTCCGGGATCCGGGTCAGCGGGCAGGCCGACCACCTGATGCTCGCCGGTGTCGACAAGCCGGCCACGGTGACCCGGCTCCTCGCCGAGCAGGGCCTCTACGTCAGCGAACTGTCGCCGGTCACCGTCGACCTGGAGAGCGTCTTCCTCGAACTGACCGCCACCGCACCCGTTCCGGGTCAGCACCGGCAGGTCGACCAGTCCTTGAAGGTCGGTGGGTCGGAGCAGTCCGAGGCCACCGGAGGGGGGTGGGGGGCGTGAGCCTCTACCGTACGGAGTTGCGCCGGCTGACCAAGCGGCGGTTCACCCGCTACATGACGCTGCTCGGCCTGCTGGTGCTCGTCGCCGTGGTGCTCGGGACGTTCTTCACCAACCAGAAGCTCGACGCCGACGCCGTGGCCGGAGCCGAGCGTCAGGCCGACCAGCAGTACGAACAGCAGGTCCGCTGGAGCGAGCAGGAGCGGGCTGCCTGCGAGGCCGCCAAGGCCGCCGGCACGCCGAACGACGGCCGCTACCCCGACGACTGCTCGGTGATCAGTGCGCCTCCCCGGGAGGCGATCGAGGCCTCGTGGTTCCTGCCGTCGACGTTCAACTTCCGCGAGACGTTCCCCGAGACGCTGATTCCGTTCGCGGCGATCCTGGCCCTGGTCGGCTTCGTGATCGGCGCGTCCTTCGTCGGTGCCGAATGGAGCAGCGGCGGCATGATGAACCTCCTGCTGTGGCGCCCCAAGCGGCTGACCGTACTGCTGACCAAGCTCGCGGCGCTGCTCACCGGGATGCTCGCGGTGACGCTGCCCGCCGCGGTGGCGTGGTTCGCCGGGTTCTGGCTGGTCGCCACGTTCCGCGGCAGTACCGAGAAGGTGACCAGCGGGGTGTGGCAGTCGCTCGCCCTGACCGGGGTACGCGCCGTGGTGCTGGTGCTGGTCGTCACCACTGTGGGCTTCGCCCTGGCCTCGCTGGGACGGCACACCGCCATGGCCCTCGGCGGCGTCGTCGCGGTGGCGGTGGTCGGCCAGTTCGGGCTGGGCATCATGCTCGAGATGGCGAACGTCCGGTTCATGGAGATGTGGCTGCTGCCGACGTACGCGCTCGCCTGGATGCAGAAGAAGGTGACCCTGCAGGACTGGGACTCGTGCAACGCCACGGTCTTCGGGGAGTGCAAGCCCGAGACGTTCGACATCACCTGGCAGCAGTCGTCGGTGCTGCTGGGGGTGGGCGTCGTGGTGGTCCTCGGGGCGGCGCTCTGGGCGATGCGCCGGCGCGACATCTCCTGATTCCGCGCCGCGGCTGCGACGTCGGTTCCTGACGTCGTCCGTCGAGCGACGGCTGGGCCGTCCATCGGGGAGACCCGGTGGGCGGCCCTCGTCGATGCCGCAACCACTGCCCCGAATGCCGCGGTGACGCCGGATGCGACAGGCGTCCGCCCTGGTTAGGCTGGTGTCCCCGGTCGGCGTCGCCGTGCCGGCCCGTCCGACCGAGGAGCGCCATGCAGCCTGCCGACGCCGCCCCGGCCGCCGCCGAGCCGCCCACGAACGCTCCCGCGGACTCCGCCGGCGCTGCGCGGACCCCCGCTCCCCGCGCAGCTGAGCAGGTGGCCGACCGGCCGCACGACGCGGCGTCGCGAGCGACGTCCCGGCCCGTGCCGCCGCCCCGGCCCGCGCCCGCCGTGGAGGCCGTCCCCGGCGAGGTCGTCGGGGTCGTCGAGGCGGACGGCGCGGACGTGGCGGCGGTGTCCGCGACGGAGCCGGCAGCGGCGGACACCACGGGTCGGCCGGCGGACGCGGCCCGGGTGCAGGCCGGGCTCACCGAGCGCGAGCAGGCGATTCTCGCGTTCGAGCAGCAGTGGTGGCGGCACGCCGGGGCGAAGGAGCAGGCCATCCGCGACGTCTTCGGCCTCTCGGCGACCCGTTACTACCAGCTGCTCAACGGACTGCTCGACAACCCGGCCGCGCTCGCCGCCGAGCCGGTGCTCATCGGCCGGCTGCGCCGCCTGCGCTCCTCCCGCGCCCGCAACCGCCGCCGTTGACCCGGGCCGCCGCTGCCTCGTGCCGCCGCTGACACGGGCTGCCTCTGCCCGGGCCGCCACCGCCGAGGTCCATGGCCGCGCCCGGTGGATGCCGACTCGTCCTGGCTGTCGCGGCTCGACCGGGTCGGCCCACGACGCCCCCGGGATCCCGACCGCGCCGGGAGCACCGCGTGGGGCCGACGTCCGGTGTCGCCCGTCGCGGGATCCGCCCGACCGGGCACCTCCGGTCACCCCGTCGGGGATGGCCCCGCTCGTCCGATCGTGCCCGCCGATCGCCCGGCCCGACGAGCCCGCCGGGTCTGGCCGATTCCCCGGACCCTCCCGGCCGCTCGCCGGCCGCCGACCAACGAATGTCGCCGGACCCGGCGGGTAGGCCGCAGACGTCCCGGGTCCCACCGTGGCCGGGGGCAGAGGAAGGGAGCGTGTGATGACGGCGATCAACAAGAGCAGACCGCCGGACAGCACCACCGAGCAGGCCCGCCAGCAGGCCTCCCGGGTCGGGCATCAGACCGCGCAGGCCGGCGGCCAGGTCGGTCACGCCATGGCCGAACAGGGCCGGGAAGTGAGCGCGCAGGCGCGTCAGCAGGTGCGGAACCTGACCGGCGAGGCCGGCTCGCAGCTGCGTGACCAGGCCGAGTCGCAGAAGCACCGGGCCGCCGAAGGGTTGCGCGGCCTCGGGCGCGACCTCGACTCGATGGCGCAGGGAAGCGAGTCCCAGCTCGCCGGTGAGGCCGTCCGCCGGGCGGCCGACGTGGCGCAGCGGGCAGCCGGGTGGCTCGACGAGAACGAGCCTGCCGACCTGCTGCACGACGTGCGCGGGTACGCCCGCCGGCACCCCGGCGCGTTCCTGGCCGGCACGGCTGTGGCCGGACTGCTGTTCGGCCGGTTCGTCCGGAACATGAGTTCGTCGGGCAACGGCCGGCGCTCCGGTGACCAGATGGGTCGCCGGGCGGAGACCGGCCCGTACGAGCAGCAGGTCAGGGCGCCGTACGAGCCGGCGGGTCCGTACGCCGGTATGTCGCGGGCACAGAACATTTCGCCCGACGGCCGGCGTCAGGACCCCGGGATCTCCGGCGGGGTGGCACCGTGAGCGCCCCGGTGACGGAGCGCACCCAGTCGGTCGGCGACCTGCTGGGTGACGTGACCCGTGACATGTCGACCCTGTTCCGGCAGGAGGTGGAGCTCGCCAAGGCGGAGCTGCGCGAGGAGGCCACCCAGGCCGGTAAGGCCGGGGGCATGTTCGGTGGAGCGGCGCTGGCCGGCTTCCTGACGGTGCTGTTCCTCTCGTACGCGGCCTGGTGGGGTCTGTCCAATGTGATGGACCAGGGCTGGGCCGCGCTGATCGTGGCGGCGTTCTGGGCGGTGGTCACCGCCATCACGCTCGCCCTGGGGCGGTCGAAGCTGCGCCAGATCGGTGGGCTGTTGCCACGGACGCAGCAGACCGCGCGGCAGGTGCCGGACGCGCTGCGCGGCCGGTGACCCCGGCCGGGAGGGAGTAGATGATGTCGACCGATGCGGATCGGATCCGACAGCAGATCGAGTACACCCGGCGAGATCTGAGTGACAACATCGACGCGCTGGCCGATAAGGTCAGCCCGCGCCGGATCGCGGGCGACCGCGTCGGGGAAGCGCGTGGTGCGCTCACCCGGATGAAGGAGAAGGTGATGGGTACCTCGGCACACATGGGGGACGCCGCCGGATCGCGGATGTCGTCCGCCGCCGGCAATGTCCAGCACATGGGCCAGCAGGCCGGACAGCGGATGTCGTCCGCCGCCGACTCGGCCCAGCACATGGGCCAGCAGGCCGGGCACCGGATGTCCTCCGCCGCCGGTTCGGTGCGGGACGAGGCACGCTCCGTCGGGCAGCAGTCCCGTGAGCAGATGCACGGCAACCCGCTGGCGGCCGGCCTGATCGCCTTCGGCGCCGGCCTGCTGGTGTCCGCTCTGCTACCGGCGAGCCGTCGCGAACGGCAGTTGGCCGGGCAGGCCCGGGGCATGGTCAGCCAGCAGATCGGCCAGCACTCGGGCGAGCTGCGTGAGCAGGCCGGTCAGTTCGGGCACGGGTTCCGCGACAGCATGCGGCAGCCGGCCCGGCAGGCGGCGCAGTCCGTCGGCTCCACCGCCATCAAGGGTGCGGCCGCCATCCGGGAGCAGGGCCGGTCGGCCGCCCACCAGATGCGTGGGCAGGCGCACGAGGCCGCCGGTGAGTTCCGCCGTTGAGCCGGTGCGGGCGGTGGGGCGGGCTCCGCTGATGCGGGTCCGCTCCGCCTCCGCTCCAGCCCCCGGACGGCAGGTGAACGAGGACGTCGTGTTCCGGTTCGGAGCGCTGGTCGGCGTCCTCGACGGCGCGACCGTCCCGGAGGGCTTCGACACCGGCTGCGTACACGGGCCGGAGTGGTATGTCCGGCACCTGGCCGCCCGGATCGGGCTGGCCGAGGCGGCCCGCCCGACGGCGTCGTTGATGAGCAATCTCGCCGCGGCCATCCTCGCGGTGCGCGCGGACCACGGCGACGCCTGCGACCTGGACCATCCGGGCACCCCGTCCAGCACCGTCTGCCTGCTCCGGGAGGGCGGTGACCAGGTGGACTACCTGGTGCTCTGCGACAGCCCGCTGGTGCTGGAGGCAGGTGGCCGGGTCAGCGTCGTCTCCGACGACCGGCTGGATCGGGCGATGGCCGAGCTCCGGGAGGCCGTCGCCGCGGTGCCGGCGGGGGCGATGGCGGACCCGCTGACCCGGTTCCGGCACGCGGTCGGCCTCCAGCGGGAACGCATGAACAAGACGCACGGCTACTGGGTGGCCGCCGCCGACCCGGACGCGGCGTTCCACGCGGTGACCGGCACGGTGCCCCTGCACGGGCCGGGCGCCCTGCGGCGGGCCGCGTTGCTCAGTGACGGAGCGTCCAGCGCGGTGGAGCAGTTCGGCCTCGTCGACTGGGCCGGGCTGCTCGATCTGGTGACCACGGCGGGGCCGGGCGCGTTGATCGAACAGGTCCGGGCCGCCGAGCGGGACCTCGCCGACCGGCTACGCCGGCACAAGCGGGTCGACGACGCATCCGTGGTGCTCTGCGAGTTCGGCCCGGACCATAGCGGAGCGTGAAGCACGCGCGATGCCATCCGACCGGCCGGTCCCTCTCGACGGACCGTCAGTAGCGCCCCGACGGGGTGGACTTCTGCCGGTGAGCGCGGCAAACTGCGCGACGTGACGGGTGCGGTCCGGTTGGAGCCGATGAGCGAATGGAACCTCGAGCCGTTGCTCTCCGTAGCGGCGGCCGAGGCGGAGCCGGGCGAGGTGATGCCGCCGGTCGCGGCGCCGGCGGGCTGGTCGCACGCGCGCCGGGAGGCCTTCCGCGAGTTCCACCGCGCCAGCTTCGCCGGGCTCGGCGGCCCGACCCGCACCCAGATGTACGCGATCCTGGCGGGCGGTGAGGTGGTCGGGATGGTCCGGATGACCCGCCGCGACGAGCCCGGCACGGTCGAGACCGGTATGTGGCTGGGGCGGTCGGCGCGCGGCCAGGGCCTCGGCGGGGCGGCTCTGCGGGAATTGCTCAACGAGGCTGCCGCGGCTGGCATGCGTACCGTCGTCGCGGAGACGACTCCGGACAACACGCAGGCTCTCCAAGTGCTCGGGAAATCCGGTGCAAAACTGCGTGCGAACGGCGACAAGGTGTACGCCGAAATCTCCCTCGATGCCACGCCGCCGGCTCTCTGACACCATTCTCGCGGTAGCTGTAGCGATGCCCACTTCTCGTATTTGAACTGCTCGTACGCGCCCTGAAGTCCGTTTTGACGGTTCATCGCACCGCCTTCGTAATTCAATTCCCCGGACCCGCGACGAAATTGCGTCTGCGGTTTCGCTTTCTGACCCTGGGGTACTGCCCGCCGGGTCCGCTAATACGGGACACCTGACGGAGAGTCCCGGCCACGTCGATCAGCGGGCCCCTTTCGGCCCCGACGGCAGCAGGCGTCCGAACAGCGGGGAGCGAAGGAGAATTGATGAACAGAGGAGCAGGAATCGGACTCGCGGTCGGCCTCGGCTATCTGATCGGTCGGCGCCGCAAACTTCGTACCGCGCTCGCCCTGGCCGCCGCCGTCGCGGCGGGGAGGGCGAGCATGCACCCGGGCGGGTTGTGGAAACGGGGCGCGGACCTGTTGAGCTCCTCACCCCACCTGGGCAACCTCGGCCGTCTCGGCGGCCCGCTGGCGATGGCCGGCAAGGCGGCGGCCACCGCCGCCGCCGGCAGCGGAGTCGACGCGCTCAGCGGCAAGCTGCACAGCTCGGCCGACGCGCTGCGCCGCCGCACCGCCTCGATCACGGGTCAGGCGTCGGGTGACTCCGAGTCGTCGGCGGACGGGGCCGAGCCCGCCGGCCAGCGGCGGGGGCGATGAGCATGGCACCGAACCCGAGCAGTGGTGGGTTGGGCGACAAGGTCCGCGGCCAGCTCGCCGACGAGGTGCGGAACCTGGCCGAAGCGCTCGGTGAACGGGCCGCCCACGCGGTGACCGAGAAGGTCACCGGCGCGACACACCGGCTCAGCGAGTACGCCAAGCAGGGCGGCGGCCCCGGCCTGATCGCGGCCGCCACCGGCGCGCAGCGGATGGCCGAGGGTGACTCCCCGATGAAAGCGATGATCCACGCCGGGGTGGCCGGTGGTAAGGAGAAGGTGATGTCGGCGCTCGGCCGACGCAAGGAGCGTACGGGCGGCGGCGCCCGCAAGATCAAGGTGACGAACATCGTCGAGACGGTCGAGGTCGGCGTGCCGGCCCGCGTCGCGTACGACCAGTGGACCCGGTTCGGCGACTTCCCGAGCTTCATGAAGAAGGTCGAGAACATCGACACGGAGTCCGACGAGAAGCTCAGGTGGAAGGCGCAGGTCTTCTGGTCGCACCGGACGTGGGAGTCGACGATCGTCCGGCAGATCCCGGACCGGCTCATCCACTGGCGCTCGAAGGGCGAGAAGGGTTCGGTCGACGGCACCGTCAGCTTCCACGAGCTCACCCCGGACCTGACCCGCATCCTGGTCGTGCTCGAGTACCACCCCCAGGGGCTCTTCGAGCACACCGGGAACCTGTGGCGTGCCCAGGGGCGGCGCGTACGGCTGGAGCTGAAGCACTTCGTCCGGCACGTGATGACGCGGACCGTCCTCGACCCCGACTCGGTGGCCGGTTGGCGGGGCGAGATCGAGGACTCGCGGGTGGTCAAGGACCACGAGACGGCTGTACGCGAGGAGCAGGAGCGCGAGCGGCCGGAGCCGGAGGGGCAGGAGCAGCCGGACGAGGAGCGCCCCGAGGAGGAACCGCGCCCCACCCGCTCCGCCGCGGGCACGCGCCGCCGGCCGGCGCGCCGTCGCCCGGCCGACGAGGAGTACGACGAGTACGAGGACGAGTACGACGAGGACCGCGAGGAGTACGAGGAGGAGCCCGAGGAGCCGCGACCGGTGCGCCGGCGCGCGCCCGAGCGGGCACGCCGCGCGCGCCCGTCCGAGGAGCGGGAATCCGCCGAGGAACCCCGGCCCCGCCGCGCGCCCGCGCCTCCGCGCCGCCCCGCGGTCCGCCGTCGAAGGGAGGTGTCGGACGAATGACCGTCGCGACGACTGACGGACAGGCCGGCAGCGCGTTGGAGCGCAGCGGATCGTCGTCCAGCCTGGCGGACGTGGTGGAGACCGTGCTCGACAAGGGCGTGGTGATCGACGCCCAGATCTCCGTGGCCGTGGTCGGCATCCAACTGCTGGAGATCAACGCCCGGGTGGTGGTGGCGAGCGTCGAGACGTACCTGCGGTTCGCGCAGGCAGTGGATCGGCTCGACATCACCCCGCGAAACCAGAAGGGGCTGCCCGACCTGGTCGAGGGGGCATCCGGTGCGGTCGGCGCCGGCAAGGCGGCCGCCGGCCTCGGCAAGACGGTGGGGGCGATCGGCGGAGCGGTCCGCGACGCGGTCGGCGAGCTCGGCTCGGACGGGGATCGCGACCGCGCACGGCCCCGGCGCCGCCGCCGGAACGAGGAGTACGACGATGAGTGAGCAGGACGGCCTCTTCCTCTACGGCATCGTGCCGTCCGACGTGGAGCCGACGCCGGGCACCCCGGGAGTCGGTGACCCGCCGGGCGAGGTGACAGTGGTGCGGCAGGGCCCGGTGGCCGCGCTGGTGAGCGAGGTGACGCCGGACGCGGCGGTCGGCCGGCCGGCCGACCTCACGACGTACCAGATGCTGCTCGACGGCACCGCCGCGGTGGCTCCGGTGCTGCCGGTCCGGTTCGGCACGGTGGTCGCCGGGCCGGGCGCGGTGCGCGAACTGCTCGACGCGCAGGGCGACCGTTTCGCCGCGGAGCTCGACGAGCTCGAGGGGCGGGTCCAGTACGTCGTGCACGGCCGCTACGACGAACCGGAGCTGATCCGGCGCGTGCTGGACGACAACCCCGCCGCCGCCACCCTGGCCGACCAGGTGCGTGGGCAGCCGGAGGGGGTGACCCGGGAGCAGCGGATCCGGCTCGGCGAGTACATCAGCAGGGCGGTGGAGCTGCGGCGGGACGCCGAGAGCCGGGAACTGCTCGACGCGCTGGCGCCGCTGGCGGTGTCGGGCGCCCACCGGCCGCCGAGCCACGAGCTGGACGCGGCGAACGTCGCCTTCCTGGTCGACGCCGACCGGGAGGACGAGTTCGTCGACGCCGTCGAGGAGTTCGCCGAGCAGCGGCGGGGCCTGGTCCGGATGCGGCTGCTCGGGCCGCTCGCCCCGTACGACTTCACCAGCGCGGATCGGGTGGCGAGGTGAGGCGTGGACATCCTCTGGACGCTGCTCACCCTGCCGTACGCCCCGATGCGTGGCCTGACCGCCGTGGTGAGGGTGATCGCCCGGGAGGCGGAGGCGCAGCAGTACCACCCGGCCAACATCCGGCGGGAGCTGGAGGAGCTGGACGCGGCCGTGGCCGCCGGTGAGCTCTCCCCCGCCGACCGGGACCTGCGACAGCAGCAGGTCCTGGAGCGGCTGACCGGCCGCACCTCCGCGGCGCCCCTTCCCGGCCGGCGCACCTCCGCGCCGGCCGGGCGGGCGGGCGGCACCTCGCGCGCCGCGCCCGTCGTGCGACGGACCCGGCAGGGCGGCCCCCGGCCGGGAGCCGAGCGGACCCGGCGGACGGAGGGGCAGCGGCGGCGAGACGGCGGAGGAGGTGTACGCGATGGAGCGGATCCGCGGCGACGGCGACCGAACCCGCCGGCGTGAACCGGAACCGGAGGACGAGTGGACCGACGACGAGGAGTACGTCGAGCCGCTGTCGGCCGCTGAGGCCGCCCGTGAGGGGCTGCGGCAGATCGTGGCGTTGACCAGCCGGGAACCGGTGGGGACCACGTCGCTGAAGGCGGTGCGGGACGGCTGGCTGGTCGGGGTGGAGGTGATCGAGGACCGCCGGATCCCGGCGTCGACGGATCTGCTCGGCCTCTACGAGGTGGAGCTCGACATCGACGGCGCCCTGCTCGGCTACCGCCGGGTGCGGCGCTACCAGCGGGGGAAGGGCGAGGTGGGCTGAGATGACCAGTACGCCGTCCGTGGTGCAGAACTCCGGTCAGGTCCTGCCGGCCGGGCACGAGCCGGCCAACCTCGGCGACATCCTGGAGCGGGTCCTCGACCGGGGCATCGTGATCGCCGGCGACATCCGGGTGAGCCTGCTCGACATCGAGTTGCTGACCCTGAAGCTACGGCTCGTCATCGCCTCGGTGGACACCGCGCGCCAGATCGGCATCGACTGGTGGGAGCACGACCCCTGGCTCAGCTCCCGGGCCC
>NZ_SMKG01000114.1 GCF_004348525.1 Micromonospora sp. 15K316
CGCCCACCCCGCCGCCCGCCTCGGGTGGCAGCTGGACCGCGGGCCGGGCCTACCAGGCCGACGACCAGGTCACCTACGGCGGATCGACCTACCGCTGCCGGCAGGCGCACACCGCCATCGCCGGCTGGGAACCGCCGAACGTGCCCGCGCTGTGGAGCCAGATCTGACCGTACGGGCGCGGCCGGTGTCCCCGCACCGCGCCGCGCCCCCACCCCCGCCGGACGGACGTGGGAGATCGACATGAGCCGCCTGACCGTGGCGGTCCCGCTCGTCGCCGTGCTGCTGGCCGCCGGCTGTGCGGCCGGCCCGACCCCGGCCGGGACCCCCGCCCCGGCGGTGACCACCGGGCCGGCCACCGCCGCCCTGCCGTCGCCGAGCGGGATCGACCTGATCTTCCTGAACATGATGGCCGCGCACACCGAACAGACCCTCGAGATCGTCCGGTCGACCCGGGGCCGGATCGCCGATCAGGAGCTGCGGACGCTGGTCGCCGCGATCGCCGCGACCGAGACCGACGAGCTGGCCACCATGCGCGCCTGGCTGGCCGCCGCCGACCCCGTATCGGACCGGTCTCGGCACGACCATTCGGGGCACGGCGTCTCCGCCACGGAACTGGCCCGGCTGCGGAACGCCACCGCCGGTGAGGTCGACACCGTGCTGCGCGAGGTGCTCGCCGAGCATCAGCGCTCAGCGGCCGATCTGGCCCGCGCCCAGCTTGCCGCCGGCACCGACGAGCGGGTACGCGACCTCGCCCGACGGATCGAGCAGTCGCGCACCGCCGAGGTGCGGCTCCTCACGGGTACGCCGGCCGGCGTCGGCTGAAACCGGGGGAGCGGGGCCGGGTCAGCGGGGTTCGAGGCGGATGGAGAGCGAGTTGACGCAGTGCCGGGTGTCCTTCGCGGTGAAGCCCTCGCCCCGGAACACGTGCCCGAGGTGGCTGTCGCAGCGGGCGCAGCGGATCTCCGTCCGCGACATGCCGAGGCTGCGGTCCTCGATCTCCTTCACCCGACCGGGGATCGCGTCGTCGAAGCTGGGCCACCCGCAGTGCGAGTCGAACTTCGTGTCGCTGGAGAAGAGCTCCAGCCCGCAGGCCCGGCAGTGGTAGACCCCGGGGGTCTTGGTGTCGACGTACTCGCCGGTGAACGCGCGCTCGGTGCCGGCCTCCCGCAGCACCCGGAACTCCTCCGGGGTCAGCCGGACCCGCCACTCGTCCTCGGTGCGGGGCAGTTCGGTGTCTTCCAGACTCACCCGACAACCGTACGCCGGATGTCGGAGGCTTCGCATATGGTCGCCTGATGGGTGGCACCAGGAAGGCAGCGGTCACCGAGGTCGAGGTGGCCGGGCACACCGTACGCCTCAGCAGCCCCGACCGGGTGATCTTCCCGCAGCGGGGCTTCACCAAGGCCGACGTCTTCCACTACTACCTGTCCGTGGGCGACGGCATCCTGCGGGCCCTGCGCGACCGGCCCACGACGCTGCAGCGCTTCCCCGAGGGTGTCGAGGGGGAGATGTTCTTCCAGAAGCGGATACCGGCCCGGGGCGTCCCGCCGTGGGTGGAGACCGCCGAGATCACCTTCCCGAGCGGGCGAACGGCCGCCGAGCTCTGCCCCGCCGACCTCGCGCACGTGGCGTGGGCCGCGCAGATGGGCACCGTGGTGTTCCACCCGTGGCCGGTGCGCGCCGCCGCCCCCGACCACCCGGACGAGCTCCGCGTCGACCTCGACCCGCAGCCGGGCACCGACTTCACCGACGCGGCCCAGGCCGCCGGTGAGCTGCGCGCCGTCCTCGACGAGCTGGGCGTCCCCGGCTGGCCGAAGACCTCCGGTGGCCGGGGTGTGCACGTCTACCTGCGCATCCAGCCCCGCTGGACGTTCGTCGAGGTGCGCCGGGCCACCATCGCGCTGGCCCGGGAGCTGGAGCGGCGCCGTCCCGAGCTGGTCACCACCGCCTGGTGGAAGGAGGAGCGCGGCAGCCGCGTCTTCGTCGACTACAACCAGATGGCCCGCGACCGCACCATCGCCTGCGCGTACTCGCTGCGGGCCAACGCCCGCGCCACCGTCTCCACGCCGGTCACCTGGGCGGAGCTGCCCGACGTCGACCCGGACGACTTCGACCTGGCGAGTGTCCCGGCCCGGCTCGCCGAGCAGGGCGATCCGCACGCCGGCATCGACGACGACCCGTGGGACATCACCCCGCTGCTCGAATGGGCCGACCGCGACGCGGCGGCGGGTCAGGGTGACCTCCCCTACCCGCCGGACCACCCGAAGATGCCGGGCGAGCCGAAACGGGTGCAGCCCTCGCGCGACCGCGACCGCCCCCGCTGACCGCACCGGGAAGGTGCTGAGGGTAACGATCATGTAACGGGCGGAACCTTTTCCGTGCCGTGACCGCTCTCCCTTGTCGATTCGGCCCGCTGGGCCAGGGGAGGGCATCGGATGAAGTTGGTGTGGAGGCGGGCCCGCGAGGCACGAGGGCTGCTGGCGGCCGCCGTGATCGCCGCGCTGGTCGCGGTGGCGCTGGTGACCGGCCTCTCCGAGTACAACCGCCGGGCGGTGGACGCGGGTCAGCGCGCGCTGGTGGCGGCCGCCCCGGCCGAGGAGCGGAGCCTCCTGGTCAGCGGCGCGGCCGGGGCCGACGCCGACGAGTTCGCGACCCGCGACCGGGCCGTCCGGGACGAGTTCGCCCACGGCCTCGGAGGCGCCCGGACCACCGTCGTCGCCGCCCGGTACGGCACCGGCCGGGAGCTGACCGGCGACCTCGGCCCGGCCGTCCGCCCCGGCGGCGAGGCGGTCTTCGCCAACCTGGTGACCCTGGAGGGCCTGGCCGGGAACGCCGACCTGACCGCGGGGGCGTGGCCGGTGGCGGGCGCGCGGCCGGCGCAGGTGACGCTGCCGGAGAAGGTCGCCGCGGCCCTCGGGCTCGAACCGGGCGAGCAGGTGCCGCTGCGCGACCGACGCACGGAACGGAACGAGCCGGTGGTGCTCGCCGGCACCTGGCGGCCCCACGACCCGACAGACCCGTACTGGCGGCTCGCGCCCGGCGTCGGCGTGGGCAGCGGCGACGCGGCGGCCACCTCGGGCACGTCGTACGGCCCCTTCGTGCTCGACCCCGCGGACTTCGTCGCGACCTTCCCGGGCTCCGTCTCCGCCTCCTGGGTGGTCGAGCCGGACCTCACGACCGTCGAGCCGGCCCGGGTGGACGCGGTCCGCCAGGCCACCGTCGCCGTCGGCGCCGACCTGCCGGCCACCGCGAACCTCGGCGCGTCCGCGCAGATCGTGACCCGGATCGACCAACTGCTGGACCGGATGAGCCGGGCCGATCTGGTGGGCCGCTCCGCGCTCACCACCCCGTTGCTGCTGATCCTGGTGCTCGGCGGGTACGCGCTGGTCCTGGTCGCCGCGCTGCTGCACGAGGACCGCCGCGGGCAGAACGCGCTGCTGCGCGCCCGAGGCGCCGCCCGCCGGCAACTCGCCGGCCTCGCCGCCCGGGAGGCGACCCTGGTGGTCGCCCCGGCCGCCCTGCTCGGCCCGCTCGCCGCCGCGGAGGCGCTGCGCCACCTGCGCCCGGAGGGCACCACCGGACCCGCCGCCGGCACCAGCGCCCTGCTCTGGGCGGCCGCCGCGGCGACCGCCGCCGGCTGTCTGGTGGCGATGGTCGCACCCACGCTGCGCGGCGCCGGTACGTACGTGGCCGACATGGCCGCCCGCTCGCGGCCACGGCGGGGGGTCGCGGTTCAGCGCGCCAGCCTCGACCTGGTGCTGGTCGGCCTCGCCGTGCTCGCCTGGGTGCAGCTGCACCAGTACGCCTCGCCGCTGGCCGGCGCCGGCGGCCGGCTCGGCGTCGACCCGCTGCTGGTCGCCGCGCCGACGCTGGGTGTGCTCGCCGGAGCGGTCGTGGCGCTGCGGCTGCTGCCGCCGTTCACCCGGTTCGCCGAACGGTTCGTGGACCGGCGGCCGTGGACGGCCACCATGTTCGGCATGTGGCAGGCCGGCCGGCGTCCGCACGCCGGCCCGGTGCTGCTGCTCGCGCTCGCCGTCGGCGGCAGCACCCTCGCCTGGTCACTGGTGGCCACCGGCGAGCGCTCCCAGGTCGACCAGGCCGACCACACGGTCGGCGCCGACCTGCGGCTGACCGAGCGCAACGGTGTCGCCCCGGCCGACCGGGCCGGTCAGCTCGCGGCGCTTCCCGGTGTCGACCAGGCGCTGCCGGCCTGGCGCGACGAGGTGCGGATCGGCCGGGGCAACCTCCCGGTCACCGTGCTCAGCCTCGACACGGCCGCCGCGGCCGGCACGGTGCGGTTCAACGACCGGCTGGTCGACGAACCGGTGTCACGGCTGTACCAACGCATGGTCGAGACGCGCGGCGCCGCCGCCGGGTTCGACCTGCCGGCCGGCACCAAGAAGATCACCGGTGTCGTCCGCACCCCCGTCGAACGCGCGGACCACGCCGTCCAGGTCGCCGTGTCGCTGCTGGTGACCAGCGCGAACGGGCACGCCTGGCGGCTGCCGGCGGCGACCGCCGGCAGCGACGGCCGAGCCGTCCGGTTCGACGTCGACCTGCCGGACGTCGGCGACGTACCGCTGCGGCTGGCCGGCTTCGAGGCCGACGGCGGCGAGACGGCCGGAACCCTCTACCGGCTGCGGATCACCGACCTGCGGCTGACCGGTGCGGACGGGGCGGTGCGGCCGGCCGGCCTGGGTAACACCTGGATGCTCCGCGTCCCCGAGAGTGACCTGCCGCAACGGGCCGACGCGACGGGCACCGGCGTCTCCGCCGACCGGTCGGCGATCGTCATCCCGGGCGGCCAGTTCGCCTTCCAGTCCTCGTCGCGGTTCGTCGTGGTGCCGGACGGCGAGCAGACGCCGGTACCGGCCGTCATGACCCCGCGGGTGCGGGAGGAGCTGAGTGTGCACATCGGCGACACGGTGGACCTGGCGCTCTCCGGCGCCACGCTCCCGGTGAAGGTCATCGGCGAGGTGGACGCGCTCCCCGGCGCGACCGGTGACGGGGTGCTGCTGGACCTCCCGGCGGCGGTCGACTGGCTGATCCGGGACAGCGGAACGGTCCGGCCGACGATGGAGTGGTGGGTCGGCTCGACCGCCGGCGAGGAGGCCACCACGGCTCAGGCCGCCGCCGGGCTTCCCGGGGTCACCGTCCTCGACCGCCGGCAGGTGACGGAGGCGGCGGAGAGGGACCCGTACTGGCGGGGCGCCCACGTCGGCCTGGTCGCCGCCGCGCTGGGCTCGGTGCTGCTCGCCCTGGTCGGTCTCCTGGTCGACGTCTGGGCCACCGCCCGGCGCCGGCTGCCCGAGTACACGGTGCTGAACACGCTCGGTGCGACCCCGCGGCTGTTGGCCCGGGCGCTGCTGGCCGAACAGACCTTCCTGGCCGGTATCGGCGTCGGAGTCGGGCTGCTGCTCGGCGCGGCGGTCGGCGCCACCATGGCGCCCCTGGTCATCCTCACGCCGGCCGCCGGCCGTCCGGTGCCCGAGGCGGTCTTCACGCTGCCGTGGGCGCCGATCGGGCTGACCGCGGTCGGTCTGCTGCTGGCGGCGCTCGCCGCGAGCACCTTCATCGCCGTCGGCATCCGGCAGCGGGTCGCGGTGGCACAGCTGCGGATCGGGGGAGAACGGTGAGCATCGGCGCGGTCGTCCGCCGGATCCGGGCGTACGGGGGGCAGTTCCTGCTCCTCGGAGTCCTGACACTTGTCATCACGCTGCTGATCAGCGGTGTGCCCCGGGTCGCCAACCGGCTCACCGAGCAGGGGCTGCGGGAGCACATGGCCCAGCAGTTGCCGGCTCAGCGCGACATCACGTACACGATCGGGCAGTCCGGGGAGGGCTCGATCCCGTCCAGCGCACGCGCCGGGCAGGGCAGGTTGGACGCCCTCCAGGCGGCCATGCCAGCCGAGATCCGGGACGCGGTGGGGGAGCGCTGGTACGTCGCCGAGAGCCCGACCGGCCGGTTGACCGGGCCGGACCTGAAGCGGAACAACCTCCTGGTCGACCTCGCCCTGCGGGCCATGCCCGCAGTGCCGGAGGCGGCCACGCTGGTCGACGGGCGCTGGCCGGCGGACGACGTACCGCGCGACGAGCCGACGCAGATCGCGCTCAGCGCGGACACGGCCCGGAAGCTGGACCTGCGGGTCGGCAGTGAGCTGCGGCTCGCCCTGCTGGGCAGCGGACTGCCCACCGCCCCGGTGGTCGTGGTGGGGATCTTCACCCCGAACGACCCGGCCGGCGGGGCCTGGGACAGCCTGCCGCAGCTGCTGCGGGCGGCCGAGCCACGCAGGGACGGAGAGCCGTTCATCGCCGTCGGTCTGACCACGATCAGCGGTTTGGACCACCGGGCGGCCGACGGCTGGCCGCTCGGGTACAACTGGCGGTACCGGATCAGCGGCGACGCGGTCGACGCCAAACGGCTGGACGCGACGATCGACGAGCTTCAGCGCCTGGAGCGAACACTGCCGGCCGGTATGAAGGTCGTGCAGGGGGTGGACGTGCCGCTGCGGCAGTTCCGCGACTCGCTCGCCTCGGCCCGTACGCTGCTCGCGGTGATCGCGGCCGGCGTGCTCGCCACGCTGGCCGGTCTGGTGATCCTCGCCGCCGGGCTGGCGGCGCGCCGCCGCCGGGCCGAGTTCGCCCTGGTGCGGGCGCGCGGCGGCGGTTCGACCACGGTGGCCCGCCGGACTCTCGCCGAATCGCTGCTGGTGACCGTCCCGGCCGCGGCCGTCGGTTGGTTGCTGGGGACGCTCGTGCCCGGCGCCCCCGACCCCACCGGCCCGTACGCCGTGGTGGCGACCGCGCTGGTCGCCCTGGCCCTGCCCGTGGCCGCGCTCGCCACCCCGGGCGACGCCGGTCGCGGCGACCTGGTCCGGCTGCGCCCGTCCGCGCGGCGGCTCACCCTGGAGGGGTCGCTGCTGGTGCTGGCCGCGCTCGCGGTGGTGCTGCTGCGCCGGCGTGGCCTGACCCTGGGTGAGGTGGACCCGCTACTGGTGGCGGTGCCGGTCCTGCTCGCGATGGCGGTGGCGGTGTTGGTGCTGCGCGCGTACCCGTGGCCGCTCCGGCTGGTCGGCCGGCTCGCGGCGCGGGCCCGGGGCAGCGTCGCCTTCCTCGGCACCGCCCGCGCCGGCCGCTCCGTGGTGGCCGCGCCGCTGGTCGTCGTGGTGCTGGCGATCGCCACCGCGGGGTTCTGCGCGGTCGTCTCCTCCGGGATCGAGGCCAGCCGGGACCGGGCGGCGGCCGAGCGGGTGCCCGGCGACGCCCTGGTCAGCGGGGATCGGCTGGCCCCCGACACGGCCGACGCCCTGAGCGGGTTGCCCGACGTGCGGGCGGTGGCCGCGCTGCTCGACGATTCGGGTCGGCCGGCACGCAACGCCGCCGGCCTCGACGCCGGCATCAGCCAGGTGGACGTCCTGCTGGTCGACGGTCCGGCCCTCGCCCGGGTCGGCCGGGAAGCCGGACGGGACATCTCCGTACCGCCGGCGCTGCGCGCCGGGGCGAGCCCGGGTCCGCTGCCCGCGCTGGTCTCGCCGGCGGTCGCGACCGATCTCGCCCGTGCGGGCCTGGACGGTTCGGCGTTCATCCGCGTGCAGGGCCAGCGGTACGAGTTCCGGGTCGCCGCCACGGTGGCGAACTTCCCGCTGGTGACGCCGGGTGCCGAGCGCTTCGTCGTGCTGCCGTTGCAGGCGTTGCCGCAGCGGCCCACCGTCGCGGTGCCGACCGGGTTCGTCGTCGCCGGCGAGGACCTGGACGCCGAGGCGCTACGCCAGGTCGGTGACGAGGGACAGCAGCGCTACCAGAGCGGCGGCGTCGTGTCCGGCGGCGAGCGACCGCTCGGCGTGGAGGTGCGGACCTGGGCGGGGGCCCGCCGGGTGGTGGGCGAGGGCGGCGCCAACGGGCTGCTGGCGTTCGGCTTCGTCTCCGGGGCGACCGGTGGCACGGTGCTGGGCCTGCTCGCGATCGCGTTCAGCGTGCTCGCCGGGGCGCGCTCCCGCGGCCAGGTGCTGTCGCGGCTGCGGACGCTCGGCCTGTCCCGCCGGCAGTGGCGGGGCCTGCTCCTGGTCGAGCTGGCCCCGCTGGTCGGTGTCGCGGTGTTCACCGGCGCTTTCGTGGGTGCGCTGCTGCCGCTGCTGCTCACGCCGCTGCTCGGCCTGTCCGCCTTCACCAGCGGCGTGCCGGTCCAGGTGGCGTTCGAACCGGGCCTGGTGGCCGCGGTCGTCGCGCTCGGGGCGCTCGCCCTGGGCTTCGCGGTCGCCATAGAGGCCCTGAACAACCGCCGGCTGCGCCTCGGTGAGGTGCTCCGGCTCGGAGAGGAGAGCTGAGATGACCGCTACCGCGGCGACACCGGTCGTGCCGGACCTGGCCGACCTTCAGAAGCGGGCCGCGCAGCGCGCGGCCGAGCGGGCCGGCGGCCGGGACCGGCTGCGTGGACACATCGTCTGCGACGGGCTGGTCCGCATCTTCAAGACCGAGGGGGTGGAGGTGGTCGCCCTCCAGGGCCTCGACCTGGTCATCGACCGGGGTGAGCTGGTGGCGATCGTGGGCGCCTCCGGCTCCGGCAAGTCCACCCTGCTCAACATCCTCTCCGGGCTGGACACCCCGACCGCCGGCATCGCCCGGGTCGCCGGGTACGACCTGCTCAACCTCTCGACGAAGCGGCGGCTGAGCTACCGCCGCAAGACCGTCGGTTTCGTCTGGCAGCAGACCGGACGCAATCTGCTGCCGTACCTGACCGCGCTGGAGAACGTGGAGCTGCCGATGCAGCTGGCCGGCCGGCGTGGCGGTCGGGCGCGACGTGAGCGGGCCCGGGAGCTGCTGGAGATGGTGGGCGTCGGCTACTGCGCGGATCGGCGGCCGGGCCAGCTCAGCGGCGGCGAGCAGCAGCGCTGCGCGGTGGCGGTGGCGGTGGCGAACGACCCGGAGGTGCTCTTCGCCGACGAGCCGACCGGCGAGCTGGACGAGGCCACCGGCGCGGAGGTCTTCGCGGCGCTGCGCACCATCAACGCCGAGCTGGGCGTCACCGTCGTCGTGGTCACCCACGACCAGGCGGTCGCCACCCAGGTCCGGCGGACCGTCGCGATCCGCGACGGCCGGACGGCCTCGGAGGTACGCCGGACCGCCCGCGTCGGTGCGGACGGCAGCACCGAGCTGGTGAGTGAGGAGTACGCGGTGCTCGACCGGACCGGCCGGATGCAGCTGCCGGCCGGGTTCGTGGAGGCGCTGGAGTTGCGGGACCGGGTCCGGCTCAACCTGGAGCCGGATCACGTGGAGGTGCGGCCGGGCGACCAGCCCCGCACCGAGGGGAAGGCGGCGGAATGAACGGGTGGGACGGGACGGCCGGTCAGGTCGGCGGCTCGGCGGGCGGCCGGGACGGCACGGCGGTGAGTGGACTGGTCGCCACGACCGCCACCCGGGCCGTCGAGGAGGTGGTCCGGGTCGAGGGCGTCAGCCGGACCTTCGGCCGCGGCGAGCACGCCGTGCACGCGGTCCGCGACGTGTCGTTCACGGCGGTGCGCGGCGAGCTGCTCGCCGTCCGAGGTCGCTCCGGCGCCGGCAAGACCACGCTGCTCAACCTGATCGGTGGCCTGGACCGGCCGGACCAGGGCCGGGTGGTGGTGGCCGGGCACGACGTGACGGCCGCGGGGGAGAAGGAGCTGCTCCGGCTGCGGCGCGGCACCGTCGGCTTCATCTTCCAGACGTTCGGTCTGGTGCCGATCCTCTCGGCCGCCGAGAACGTCGGCGTGCCGCTGCGGCTGGCCAAGGTGCCGGCCGCCGAGCGGGAGGAGCGCGTCGCCATGCTGCTCGAACTGGTCGGGCTCGGTGGGCACGCGGCGCAGCGCCCGTACGAGCTCTCCGGCGGCCAGCAGCAGCGGGTGGCGGTGGCCCGCGCCCTCGCCAACGAACCCGACCTGCTGATCGCCGACGAGCCGACCGGCCAGCTCGACTCGGAGACCGGACGGTCGATCATGGACCTGCTCCGCGCGGTGGTGCAGGCGCGCGGCACCACCATCCTGGTCGCCACCCACGATCCGAACCTGATCGAGCTGGCGGACCGTGCGCTGACCCTCCGCGACGGCCGCCTCGTCGACGCCTGACCGCCGCCCGCCCCTGGCGACGACGCGGTCGTGGTGGCCGGCTTCCGCGGAGGTCAGCTGCCACGACCGTGCCGTCGTCCCGGGTGGTGGGCCGGCGGTTCCTCGCGTACCGCGGCGGACTGTCAGAGGGTGAGTCAGACCGGCCGGGTGACCCGCTCCCGCATCGTCACTGTCAGAGGGGGAGCTTCATGCCCTCGTGGCTCGCCATGAAGCCGAGGGCCTGGTAGAAGCGGTGCGCGTCGTGGCGGGACTTGTCGGTGGTGAGCTGCACCAGGCCGCACCCGCGCTCGCGTGCCCGGTCGATCGCCCAGGTCATCATCTGCCGGCCCAGCCCCCGGCCACGCCGGTCCGACCGGACCCGGACCGCCTCGATCAGCGCCCGCTCGGTGCCGTGCCGCCCCAGGCCGGGGATGTAGGTGACCTGGAAGCAGCCGACCAGCTCGCCGTCGGCCTCGGCGACGATCAGCTGGTTGCGCGGATCGGCCGTGATCTCGGCGAACGCCTTCTCGTAGACGGCGTCGACCACCGTGAAGTCACGCGCCCGGCCGAGCACGTCGTCGGCGAGCAGGGCGACCACGGCGGGCAGGTCCGCCCGGGCCGCCTCCCGGAAGATCACATCAGCCATGCGGCGAGCCTCTCACAGCCGATCGCGGCTGATCATCCGGCGTGCGCGGCCCCCGGCCGCCCCGCATCCGGTGCGGCGTCACCGAGGCCACCGGCCGTCGTGACACCGGCGTCGCGGAGCCGGCCGACCCTGCCCCGCCGAGGCCGACCGGACGCGGCGGGGGAACTCCCGTGTCGGGGAGCGGGGTCAGCGGGCCGGGCAGCGCAGCCCCTCGCGGGGCACCGTGAGGTCGATCAGGTAACGGTCCACCGCGTCGCTGATGCAGGCGGTCTGCGGGTAGGCGGTGTGCCCCTCGCCCTCCCAGGTCAGCACCCGGCCGACCCCGAGCATCGAGGCGAGCGCCCCGGTCTGCTCGTAGGGGGTGGCGGGGTCGCCGGTGGTGCCCACCACCACGATCGGCGGCGCGCCGGTCGCCGCGCCGGTCGGGTACGGGTCCCGCCCGCCCGGCCACTCGGCGCAGCCGAGCAGACCCACCGCCAGCGCCGGGCCGAAGAGGGGGTACTGCGCCCGCCACTTCGACTGCAACTCGCGCACCTGCGCCAGGCTCGGCTTCTCGTCCTCGTCGGCGCAGTTGACCGCCAGGTTGGCGTCGAAGAGATTCGAGTAGTGGCCGTCGCTGCCGCGCCCGGCGTACGCGTCGGCGAGGCGGAACACGTCCTTCGGGTCGCCGCCCTCCAACCGGTCGATGGCGCGGGCCAGCTCCTGCCAGCCCTGCTCCGTGTAGAGGGAGGAGATGATCGCGTAGAAGACCCAACCGGCGGTCGCCTCCCGCCCGTCGTCGCCGCGCACCGGGGAGACCCGTGCCTTGTCGATCGCCGAGGTCACGGCGGCCCGGGCGTCCGGCGCGATCGGGCAGCGCCCGGCGTTCGCCGCGCACCAGCGGGTGAAGTTCGTGAACGCCCGCTCGAAGCCCTTCGCCTGGCTCTCCGAGCCGGCCACCAGCCCCTGCCGCGGATCGACCGCCCCGTCGAGCACCAGCGCCCGCACCCGTTGCGGGTAGAGCTGGGCGTAGGTGGCGCCGAGCAGGGTGCCGTACGAGTAGCCGAGGTAGGTGAGTTTCTCGTCGCCGACGGCGGCGCGTACGGCGTCCATGTCCCGGGCCGCCTGCTCGGTGCCGTAGAGCGGCAGCTGGTCGCCGTACTTCGCGCCGCAGCCCTGACCGATCTTCCGGTTCAGCGCCACGAAGCCGTCGAACGCCTCCTGGCTGCGCGGATCGGGGTCGTAGCCGAAGCTCGCATCGAGGTCGCCGTCGGAGATGCACTCGATCGGGCTGGAGCGCTGCACCCCGCGCGGGTCGAAACCGACGATGTCGAAGCGTTCGGTCACCGCCGGGGGGAGCCCGCCGAACGCCGGCCCGAAGGAGAGGAAGACCGCGGTGTCCACCCCGGACCCACCCGGGCCACCCGGGTTGATCACCAGTGAGCCGATCCGGTCGCGCTGCTTGGTCGAGCGGGCGCGCAGCAGGGCGATCTCGAACGTCTCCCCGGTGCCCGGCCCCGCGGTGGCGCCGGCACCGGTGCCCCAGTTGCGTGGCACGGCGATCCGTGCGCACTCGTAGCGCATGTCGGGCGCGCCCCGCCCGACCAGGTCGTCGGCGACCTCGGGGCAGGCCCGCCAGGTCGGCGCGGTGCCCGGTGGGGCGACCGCGGCGGAGGGCTCGCCCGCGGATTCGACGCGGGGCGCGAACGTCGGCACCGTGCAGCCGGCGGTGAGCAGCGCGGCGACGGCGAAACCGGCGAGGATCAGGCGGACTCGGCGGAGCCGGTCGGTGGTGCGGGACACGAGTGGGCCCTCCGTGGTCGTCTCGCGGCCAGGCTACGCCGGGCCGGCGGGGGCCGGCGTCACGGTGGCCGTCGGGTCGCCGCGCAGCACCTGGTCGACGTCGAACCGGACCGGACGCTCGAGCTGGTCGTAACGGCAGGACCGAGGATCGCGGTCGGGTCGCCAGCGGACGAACTGGGCGGTGTGCCGGAACCTGTCGCCCTCCATCGCGTCGTAGCCGACCTCGAGCACCAGCTCCGGCCGAAGCGGCTCCCACTCGAGGTTCTTCGTGCCGGTCCACCGGCTCACCCCGCCCGGGATACGCTGCCCGCGCTCGTGATCGCCGTGCACCCACGGGTGCTCGCCGCCGGTGTCCCGGTAGGGGGCCAGCTCGTCGAGCAGCTCCTTGCGGCGGGCCATGCTGAACGACGCGCTCACCCCGACGTGGTGCAGCACCCCGTCGTCGTAGAGGCCGAGCAGCAGCGAGCCGACCACCGGGCCGGACTTGTGCCAGCGGAAGCCGGCCACCACCACGTCGGCGGTCCGGGCGTGTTTGACCTTGAACATGAGCCGCTTGCCCGGCTCGTACGGCAGGTCGGCGGGTTTGACGATCAGCCCGTCCAGCCCGGCGCCCTCGAAGACGTCGAACCAGCGGTGGGCCGTCTCCGGATCGGTGGTGACCTGCGTGACGTGCACCGGTGGGCGTACGCCGGCCAGCGCCTCCTTCAGCCGGGCCCGGCGCTGCGGGTAGGGCTGGTCGAGCAGCGCCTCGTCGCCGATCGCCAGCAGGTCGAACGCGACGAAGTCGGCGGGGGTCGTCTCGGCCAGCAGCTTCACCCGGGACGCGGCCGGGTGGATGCGCTGGCCCAACAGCTCGAAGTCGAGCCTCGGCTGACCGCCCGGGCCGTCCCGGCGGATCACGATGAGCTCGCCGTCGACGGCGCAGCGCTCCGGCAACTGCCGCCGGGCCTGCTCGACGACCTCCGGGAAGTAGCGGGTCATCGACTTGCCGCCCCGGCTGGCCAACTCCACCTCGTCGCCGTCGCGGAAGACGATGCACCGGAAGCCGTCCCACTTCGGCTCGTACGTCATCCCGGGCGCGGTGGGGATCCGCGGGACGCTCTTGGCCAGCATCGGCTCGACCGGTGGGTTGATGGGCAGCTCCACGGCGACCAGTCAACCAGACGGTACCGACAACCGTGAGGCACATCACCGCCGGGCGGTGCGCGTCGTGTCCGTTGCCGTCCTCCTCGTCACGCCTCGGGCGAATCGCAAAACCGCAGGTCAGAGCTAGTTTCGCGAGGTGCCGGAGTGGAGCTGCGCCTGCTGCGGGCGGTACCGGGTCAGCGTCGAGCTGATCCGTGGCCGCTACCGCTACCGGCTGGTGCACCGCTACCCGCGGGAGTTCGGCGGCGGCAAGAACGTGCTCGGCGAGGTTGGCTCGATCACCGAGCTGGAGGAGTTGCTGCGCCGGCGCACCTCCCTCACCCTGGCCGACCTGCGCGAGGCCGCCTGAGCCGAACCGGCGCCGGCTCCCCCGGGGGGGGCTCAGTACCGGGCGAACGAGCGGATGGGCGCCCGCGGACCGTACTTCGGCGCCCGGATGCCGGCCGTCTCCAGCAGTACGCACACCCGGCCCCGGTGGCCGCGGAACGGTTCCAGCAGGGCGAGCATCCGGGCGTCGTCGGCTCGGGGCTCGCCCGCCAGGGCCCAGGCCACCGTGTTCGGCACGTGGTAGTCGCCGACGCTGACCGCGTCCGGGTCGCCGAACGCCACCCGGACCACCTCGGCCGCGGTCCACGGACCGATCCCGGGAACGGCGGTCAGCCGACGGGTGGCCTCGGCGGTGTCGGCGCACCGTTCCAGCCGGTCCGCGACGGCGGCGGCGCGGCGCAGCGTCTCGGCCCGGCGCTGCTCGACGCCGAACGGGTGGAAGACCCAGTAGGGGGCGGCGGCGATCCTCGCCGGCTCCGGCGGGAGCAGCAGGGGCACCGGGCCGGGCGCGGGTTCGCGGAAGTGCCGGACCGTCGCGGAGTAGGCGCGGTACGCCTCCTTGCCGGTGACCTTCTGCTCGAACACCGCCCGGAGCACGCGAGGGAAGACCAGCCCGGTGGCCGGCATCCGCAGTCCCCGGTGCTCACGGGCGAGCCGGGCCACCAGCGGGTGCGTCGCCGCCAGCTCGGCGAAACCGGTCAGCTCGTCGCGGAGGCCGGCGATGGCGTCCGCCCGCTCCACCACCCACTCGGCGCCCGGCCCGTAGCCCTCGGCCACCAGCTCACCGGCCTCGGGACGAAGGGTGAGCGTGGCCGGGCCGGTCGGCGTGCGGGTGGCCCACCAGAGTGCGCCGTCGACGATCCGGGCGCACGGATCGTACGGGCTGAAGGTCAGCGGGCGTACCGAACGGGCGAGCCGGTACTCCGCCGGTGGGCGCAGCACCCGGCGTGCGCTCGGCTCGGTCCCGGTCATCCCGCCACTGTGCCAGAGCGCGGGCCGGTCCGGACCACGCGGCCCGGCCGGTGTGTCCGGCGTCCCGGCGTGCCGGTGGCCGGCCGCGCCTTCCCCGGCTGCGATCGGCCACCGCGACCGTGGGTCAGTACGAGTAGCCGGAGTCCCCATAGTCCGAACCGCCGTCGCTGTCCGAGGGCGGCGCGACCGCCTTCGGCGTCCCCTTCGGCAGGCAGCTGAGGTTCTTCTTGCCGTCCGGGGCGACGACGAACCAGGTGCCGCCGACGCCCTGGCCCTTCCACTGGCCGGGCTTCTTGTCGCCGATGTAGCGGTACACGGGCCAGCCGGCCAGGGTGAGCTGCCGGGTGCCGTCCTGCCGGGTGATGGTGCCGACGTCGTCCGCCTTGACGCCGCTGAGCTGCGGATCGCCGTCGGTCAACGCGGGCGGCCACACCTCCGCGCACTTGTCGACGCAGTTCGACGAGGGCGGGTCGGCGCTGTCGTTGTCGAAGCGGTAGAGGACCCAGCCCTTCTCGTCGGTGACGACCTTGCCCATCTTGGGCACCGTCTTGCCGACGAGCTTCTCGGTCAGCTCCACGTCGGCCGGTGGGGCGTCGGCCGCGGGCTCGGCCGAGGCGTCGGGCTCGGCCGACGCGCTGGGTTCGGCCGCGGCCACGGCGACCGGCTCGGCGGCGGTCGGGTTCGCCGGCTCGTAGCCGGCGGGCGCACAGGCCGTCAGGGCGACCAGCGCGCCTGCGGCGGCGACGACGGTCCGCTTGATCTTTGCCACGTGCCCTCCTCGATTCTCGGCAGTTCACCCCTGAGTACGGAGGGCGGGCCGGCACGGTTGAAGGGTTGGCAGTGGTCAATTTCATAGGAATTGGTTGAACCGATTTCGTCGCCGATTCGTGGGCCCTCTGCCCGGTTATCAGACGGTGGAAAGCAGATCGACACCGGTCTTTGTTGGAAGACCGGTGTCGACGAAGCGCGGCAGACGTTAGGGTTCGACAGTGACCAGGGGACTCGCCACACCCTTCGGGTCCACCGACTGCACCTGGATCTGCTTGATGTCGCCCGGTCGGGCGGCGGTCGACGCGCTGAGCCGCAAGTCCTCGGCCCGCTCGTTCGTGCCATATCCGGATTCGGGGACCGACCAGGTGGAAATCACCTCGGTGGTGGCGTTCTTCCGCACCACCACCAGCCGGCAGACGCGGGGGCCGGGCAGCCGGGTCAGGTTGAAGTTGACCTGTGTGCCGTAGTCCCGTTCGACGAGGAACATCGTGGCCCCCACGCCGGTGGTGGGGTCGCTGGCCTCCACCCGGTCGCCCTCCTCCTGCGCCTCCGGACCGCCGATGCCCAGGTCGGACTTCGTCGGCCTCGGCGCGGGCGGCCCGTCGACCGGCGCGCTGAACGTCGGCTCCGCGACCACGTCGCGGGTGCTCGCGTCCTCCAGAACGGTGTGGAACCCGATCGCGGTCAGGCCGCCGAGCACCACGACCGCGGCCGCGGTGGCGAGCAACTGCCGGAACCGGGTCCGCCGCCGGTCGGCGCGGACGGCGCCGAGCGTACGGTCCAGCAGCCGTGGATCCGTCGCCGTCTGCTCCAGCGCGGTCATCGTCTCGCCGTCGATGCCGGAGAGCATCCCCACCACGGGCACCATGGTCTCCAGCTCCGCGGCGCACGCCCAGCAGGAGGCGAGGTGCTCCTCGAACCGCTCCGTGTCCTGCTCGTCCAGCACGCCGAGTGCGTACGCGGCGACGTCCATGTGGTCCGTCCGGCTCACTCCGTCACCCCCCGTTCCTGCAGAGCCGTGCGCAGCGCCCGCAGCGCGTAGTACACCCGGGACTTGGCGGTGCCGAGCGGAAGCCCCAACTCCTCGGCGGCCTCGGGCACGGTCCGCCCCCGGAAGTACGTGGCGACCAGGATCTCCCGGTGCGACTGGCTCAGCGTACGCAGCGCGTCCGCCACCGTCATCGTGCGCAGCACCTGGTCGGTGCTGTCCGACTCGGCGAACGCCGTGAGATCCCGGTCGTACGTCTCCGCCGGCCGGGCCTGCACGCTGCGGTGCTCGTCGATGGCGATCCGGCGGGCGACGGTGACCAGCCAGGGCCGCAGTGAGGTCTGCCCCTGCGCGCCCAGCCGGTGCGCGTTGCGCCAGGCCCGCAGCAGGGTCTCCTGGACGATGTCCTCCGCGCGCTGCCGGTCGCCGCCGGTGAGCCGCATGACGAAGGCCAGCAGCGGGCCGGCGTGCTCGGCGTACAGCAGGCGAACCAGCTGGTCGGAGTGGTCGGCCTCGGTGGACGCCGCCTGGTGGCGTCCGGGCGCCGGTCGCGGCGTCACCGGGCCATTGTGGCGAGGCGCCGGGCGGGAGTCGACCCCCCGCCTCGCCGGCCGCGGCTGGGACCGCGCGGACATCCAGTCCGTCCGGACCGCGTCGCCGTGCCAACCGGCCGCCACCGCGTGCATGCAGACCTCCGAGGAGTCCATCGACCACAACGGCCCACCAGGCGGGCCGCCCGGTGATACGGGCCGGCGACGCGAGCGGATCAACGACGGGCGAAGTATTTTCTCGTCGCGACCGTCCGGTGTGGAGCGGTCGCCCCCTGGCGCCGGTCGACCGATTGCCCCGCTGGTCGCGCCGGCCGTGACGTCGCTGGTCAGCCGCCGGTGGAGAAGAGACCCGGCGGGGGCGGGGTGGAGTCGGTGGCGTCGGCGTCATGCACGACGCCCGCCCCGCCGGCGAACCTGTCGAGGTCGTCACCGGCGACGACGCGACCCGGGAACCAGTCGCCGGCGGCCCGCCGGGTCAGCTCCGGCACCGGCGGCTCGGTACGCCCGGCGATCAGCACCAGGTTGCCGTACCGGCGGCCCCGCAGCACCGCGGCGTCGCCGATCAGGGCGGCGTGGGGAAGCACCGAGCGGACCGTGGCGACCTGCCGCCGGGCGTGCCGCAGCGGCGGGCCGTCGGCGAGGTTGGCCAGGTACCAGCCGCCCGGGTCGAGCACCCGGGCCACCTCGGCGGCGTACTCGACCGACGTCAGGTGCGCCGGGGTGCGGGCGCCGGCGAAGACGTCGGCGACGATCACGTCGTAGCTGCCGTCCCGGCTGCCCGAGAGCACCTCCCGCGCGTCGGCCACCCGCACCCGCAGCCGGGAGTCGGGCGGCAGGGGCAGCACGCGGCGGACCAACTCCACCAGGGCGCCGTCCACCTCGGCCACCCGTTGGGTCGAACCGGGGCGGGTCGCGGAGACGTACCGGGGCACGCTGAGCGCCCCGCCGCCGAGGTGGAGCACCCGCAGCGGCGCACCGGCGGGCGCGATCAGGTCGATCGCGGTGGCCAGGCGGCGGACGTACTCGAACTCCAGGTGGGTGGGGTCGGTCAGGTCGACGTGCGACTGCGGGGCCCCGTCCAGCAGCAGCGTCCACGAGCCCGCGCGGTCCCGGTCCGGGACCAGCTCGGCCCGGCCGGTCGCCACCTGCTCGATCACCCGGCCGTCGGCCCGCTTCCGCCCCACCCGACCAGTATCCC
>NZ_SMKG01000115.1 GCF_004348525.1 Micromonospora sp. 15K316
CCCCTGATGCGACCCGGCCCGCCCGGCACCGCCCCCGGCTCCTTCGTCACAGGCCGTGACGGCGCGCTTCGGCGTACCCTGCAATCCGGCCCGGGAGACTGTCGGGAAACCCTGCGGCGGCTGCGGCGGGCCCAGCCGACGACCGGCGGCGTGGGGAGATCGGTCCGGATACGACACCGACCGGGATCCGGACCGTTCCCGCCTTGCCGGATCGCTGCCTGGACTCGCCTCGCCCGCCCCGGGGTCTCCCGACAGTCTCTGGGCCGTGCGGTGCGGAGCCGTCGCCACGAATGCGCGGCTTCTCGTGCGGAGGGGGTGCGATGCGATGACAGGTCGGGAGCCGCGGGGCCGGATGAGCCCGCAGCACGGCGGCCGGCTGCCGATGCCGCGATCCTGGACGGCGCCGGTACGAGCGATGACCCGCATCCTCAGCACCGACGGCGCGCAGCGTCTCCCGCAGCCGGCCCAGTCGGGGCACGACGCGATCGTCGACTGCGCGCTCTATGTCGACGGGAAACGGCAGCCGGGCGACTGGAACTACGCCGACGCCCTGGCCGCCGCCCGTGCGCAGCAGGGCTTCGTCTGGCTCGGACTGCACCAGCCCGGGCTGGAGCAGATGAGCGCCATCGCGGCCACGTACGGGCTGCACGAGCTCGCCGTGGAGGATGCGGTCAAGGCCGCGCAGCGCCCCAAGCTGGAGCGGTTCGGCGACGTCAGCTTCCTGGTGCTGCGTACCGCCCGCTACTGCGAGCACGCCGAGCTGACCGAGCACTCCGAGGTCGTGGAGACCGGGCAGGTGATGCTCTTCATCGGCCCGAACTTCCTGATCAGCGTCCGGCACGGGGACGCCGGCCGGCTCTCGCCGATCCGGGCCGACCTGGAGACCAAGCAGGAGTTGCTGCTGCACGGGCCGTGGGCGGTCGCGTACTCGATCACGGACCGGGTGGTCGACCTGTACCTGGAGGTCGCCGACAAGATCGAGGACGATCTCGACACCCTGGAGGCCCAGGTTTTCGACCGCGACGGCAGCGGACGGATCCAGCGGATCTACCAGATGAAGCGGGAGCTGGTGGAGTTCAAGCGGGCCGTGGTGCCGCTGCAACGCCCGCTGCTGACGCTGACCTCGCAGGTCAACCGGGAGGTGCCGAAGGAGATCCGGCGCTACTTCCGGGACGTGCAGGACCACCTCAGCCGCACCGTCGAGCAGGTGAACTCGTACGACGACCTGCTGAACTCGATCCTCCAGGCGCGGCTCGCCCAGGTCACCGTCGACCAGAACAACGACATGCGCAAGATCGCGGCCTGGGCGGCGATCGCCGCGGTCTGGACGGCCATCGCCGGCATCTACGGCATGAACTTCACCTACATGCCGGAGCTGGACTGGAAGTACGGCTACCCGGTCATCTGGGCGCTGATGCTGGCCTGCTCGTGGATGCTGTACCGCTGGTTCCGCCGCAACGGCTGGCTCTGACGCCCGCCCGCGGCGGTCGGCTCGGTCCGGGGGAGCGGCGGGGCCGGCGACCCGGGCCCGGCCCGGCGGCGGACACGCGGAAGCGCCGGCGGTGCGGGGTTCGGTTCCCGCCGTGCCGGCGCTGTCCGCGCTGACCGATAGTCAGCGGCGCCCGTTGGTGCGGGCCTTGCTCGTCGCCCTGCTCACGTCGTCGGCCGGTCGGCCGGAGACGTCCGTGGCACCCTCGGCCACCGACGGGACCTTGTCGGTCGGCTGGATCTTCGACGTGCCGCCGGGCGGGATGGTGGTGGCGCTGTCGCCGCCGGCCACCGCCGAACTGCCGGCTCCCGTCGGGCCACCGGCGACACCCGACGTCCGCGGCGTGGACGCCTCGGCCATCTTCGCGCCGGCGGGCGTCGACCGGGTCCGCACCTCGATCGTGTCCATCTCGTCGTGCATCGGCTCCAGGGTGCGGGTCGGGTCGTACTCGGCCCACTCCTGCTGCTCCCGCCGACGCCGTACCGCCATCATCCCGGCCACGCCGGCGATCGCACCCGCAGCCAGCAGGCCGGTCATCATCCGGCGACGGCGCGGCTGCTTCTTCTTCCCGCTGATCCGCATGTTCCTCGACTTCGCCTTCCTGGTCATCGAACCCGCCTGCGCGGCACCATCGCGGGCGGCCGCGGCGAGCGGGGCGAGCGAGGTGAGGGTCGTGTCCCAGCCGGTCGCGGCGCGATCACGCAGCATCGTCGCCGCCGGTCCGACGTGGTCCCGCGCGGCCTGGACGCGCGGACCGACCGTCGCGCCGGCGCCCCTCGCGGCGTACGTGGCTGCCTGCAACAGGTGACCGATGCCCTGATTCAACTCGGCCTTTGCCAGCTGCCCCTGGGACTTGCGTCGTCCCACTCCAAACACGGTCCCACCTCCTGGGAGTTTGTTCCTTCGTCATCCTCCACCTTCGGATGCCTCCGCGATGCCAGATCGGGCACATGGGAGGATCCGCATGGAACTGACCAACGAGTGAGGAGTACCCGTGGCCGAGGCCATCTACGCCACCTTGCACACCAACGCCGGCCCGATCCGGCTGGAGCTCTTCTCGAACCACGCGCCGAAGACCGTCCGCAACTTCGTGGAGCTGGCCGAGGGGACGCGCGAGTACGTCGACCCCCGCACCGGTCAGCCCGGCAAGGGGCCGTACTACGACGGCACCATCTCGCACCGCGTCATCTCCGGTTTCATGATCCAGATGGGTGACCCGACCGGCACCGGCCGTGGCGGCCCGGGTTACAAGTTCGCCGACGAGTTCCACCCGGAGCTGCGCTTCGACCGGCCCTACCTGCTCGCGATGGCGAACGCCGGGCCGGGCACCAACGGTTCGCAGTTCTTCATCACCGTCGGCCCGACCCCGCACCTGAACAACCGGCACACCATCTTCGGTCAGGTGGCGGACGAGCAGTCGGCGAAGGTCGTCGACTCGATCGCCAACACCCCGACCGGCCCGAGCGACCGTCCGCTCCAGGACGTCGTCATCGAGCGGGTCGAGATCGAGCGCTCCGCCGCCTGAGGCGCGCGCGAGGTACCTTTGCTCGCATGACTGAGCGCTCCGGAGGGTGGCCACGGTGAGCGAGTCGCCGCCGACCACCCCGGTCTGCTACCGGCACCCCGGCCGGGAGACGTATGTCCGCTGCACCCGATGCGATCGGCCGATCTGCCCGGACTGCATGCGCGAGGCGTCGGTCGGGCACCAGTGCCCGGAGTGCATCAGTGAGGGGCGTCGTAGCGTCCGGCCGGCGCGTACCGCCTTCGGCGGCGGTGCCGCCGGCCGGCACGGCTACGTCACGAAGGCGTTGATCGCGGTCAACGTGTTGCTGATGCTCCTCTCCATCGCCTCCGACCGGGGCGGCGACGCGGCGGTGGGGGGTTCCGGCTTCGCCGGGCTGCTCGGCGGCAACACGCCGCTCACCGACTGGGGCGCGGTGCTGGGCCTGGCCGTCTTTCCCGACGGGACCCTGGGTGGCATCGCCGACGGCGAATGGTACCGGCTCATCACCGCGATGTTCCTGCACTACGGGCTGCTCCACCTGCTGCTGAACATGTGGGCGCTCTGGGTGCTGGGCCGCTCGCTGGAGGCCAACCTCGGCCCGTTGCGTTTCCTGGCGCTCTACCTGATCGCCGGGTTCGGCGGGAACGTCGCCGCCTACCTGTTCAGCGCCCAGAACTCGGCCACCGCCGGGGCGTCGACGGCGATCTTCGGGCTCTTCGCGGGGATCTTCGTGATCATGCGCCGGCTCGGCCGGGACACCTCCGCGATCCTGCCGGTGCTCGTGGTCAACCTGGTCTTCACCTTCGCCGTGCCGGGTATCTCCATCGCCGGGCACCTCGGCGGCCTGGTGACCGGCGCCTTGATGGGGCTGGTCCTGGCGTACGCCCCGCGCGGGCGTCGGACCCTCGTCCAGGTCGTCGGCAGCGCGATCATCGTGCTGGCGCTGACCGGCCTGGTCCTGATCCGCAGCGCCCAACTCCTGGCCGGCTGACCAGCAGATCCGCGCCGGGTGCCCGGCTCATCGCGGCCTGTGTGACCGCGCGGGCCGCGTGGGGGTCACGCGCCGGCGGCCGTACGGGCCGTGTACAGCACCCGGGCCACCTCACCAGGCGAGTCGCCGAGGTCGTACCGGCCGAAGAGGTGCAGCGCCTCCCCGGCGTCAATCTCCAGGATCTCGGTGGTCAGGCCCAGCCGGGGTCGCCGGTCCACGCTGATCGCCTCGATCGACGCCCACGGCAGCTGACGGCGGCTCGCGAAGCCGTGGACGACGGTGAGTCCCGCGGCGTCCACCGCCAGCCGCACCGGCGCGACGACGTCGCGGGCGGCCCACCCCAGCAGTACGGCGGAGACGAGCCCGGCCAGCGCGAGGCGTACCGGATCGCCGTCGGCGAAGAGCAGACCGATCGACATGAGCAGGACCGCGCCAGCGAGTTTGGCGGCAGGCAGACTCGCGGGCACCCGCCACCGTCGTACCGGGAAAGTCTCCTCCACCCGTTCAGCATGCCAGCGGGCCCCGGGTCGGGGGCATCGTCTGCTGTGCCCTTCGCGACGTAGGCGCGCCCGGGCGAGTCGGCGTCGGCGAGATCGGACGACTCGGCCCGGGACGCCGGGGTGGTGGAGGACGTAGGATCGGGGCAGCCCAAGTTACCGGGGAGTAGTCATGAGTGACGCGGTCATCGTCGGCGCGGTACGTACCCCAGTCGGTCGACGCAAGGGCAGTCTCGCGGGCGTGCACCCGGTCGACCTGTCGGCCCACGTGCTGCGTGCCCTGGCCGAGCGCACCGGCGTCGACCCCGCGCTGGTCGACGACGTCTTCTGGGGCTGTGTGTCCCAGGTGGGTGAGCAGTCCTGGAACATCGCCCGCAACGGCGTCCTCGCCGCCGGCTGGCCCGAGACCGTCCCGGGCACCACTCTGGACCGGCAGTGCGGCTCCAGCCAGCAGGCCGTGCACTTCGCCGCGGCCACCGTGCTCTCCGGGCAGGCCGACCTCGTGGTCGCCGGCGGGGTCGAGTCGATGACCCGGGTGCCGATGGGCTCCAGCGTGGCCGGTGGGATGCCGTTCAGCGACACGATCCGCGACCGCTACCGCGGCGTCGAGGGCTTCGCCGAGGACGCCCCGCTCCCGTTCAACCAGGGCGTCGGCGCCGAGCTGATGGCGCAGCGGTGGCGCTTCTCCCGCACCCAGCTCGACGAGTTCGCGCTCGCCAGCCACGAGAAGGCGGCGGCCGCGCAGGACGCGGGCGCGTTCGACCCCGAGCTCGCCCCGGTCGCGCTCGCCGACGGCGGCAAGTTCGCCGCCGACGAGGGCATCCGCCGCGACACCTCGCTGGAGAAGCTGGCCGAGCTGGCCACCCCGTTCCGGCCCGACGGTGTGGTCACCGCCGGGTCCGCCTCCCAGATCTCCGACGGCGCGGCCGCGCTCGCGGTCACCACGAGCGAGTGGGCCAGCCGCCACGGGCTCCGCCCGCTGGCCCGGATCCACACCGCGGTGGCCGCCGCCGACGACCCGGTCACCATGCTCACCGCGCCCATCCCGGCGACCGCGAAGGCGCTGCGCCGCGCGGGGCTGGGCATCGAGGAGATCGGGGTGTACGAGGTGAACGAGGCGTTCGCCCCGGTGCCGCTGGCCTGGCTGGCCGAGACCGAGGCGGACCCGGAGCGGCTCAACCCGCGGGGTGGCGCGATCGCGCTCGGGCACCCGCTCGGCGCCTCCGGCGCCCGGATCATGACCGGCATGCTCCAGCACATGCGGGACAACGGGATCCGCTACGGGTTGCAGACGATGTGCGAGGGCGGCGGGATGGCCAACGCCACCATCGTCGAGCTGCTCTGACGAGCCGACTCCCACGGGATCCCCTCCTGTCGGGCGTTCACCCTCCCGATCATCTGATCGCGCCGGCCGGGTCCGCCGTGAGGTGGACCGGCCGGGGAGCGATTGGGCGCAGAGCCGGGTGGCGTCCGATGTCGGACACGTGGTGCGACGGCGAGGCGTGGAACTTGCACAATTTCTGCGTGACCCACGTCACTCCCGATCGGGTGTCGTTGGGCAGGACATGGACGTCTTCTCCCGAACGTTCCTTCCGGCCGCCGCCGAGGCCGGCCTGGCGATGCAGACCGTCAGCCGGCACATGCCCGTCTTCCGCCGCTGCGTCGGCTCGGGCGACGCCACCATCCTGGTGACCCGCTGCAGCCGTCCCGAACGGCCCGCCGGCGGCGAGTACCTTCTCCTGCTCACGCACCGGCGACTCGTGGTCACCCAGCAGACCCGGGTGCTGCACCGGCTCCGCCTGCACCTCAACACCGAGCTGCGCGAGCTGAGCAACGTCACGTGGAGCCCCGACCCGCGGACCCACTCGATCGAGCTGGCCGCGACCGCGATCGACGGTGTGCGCGAGCACTTCCTGATCCGCACCGGCCAGCCGAAGCAAATGTGGCAGCTCGACACGCTGCTCAACCACGCCTTCCGCACCCGCCTCCGGCCGGCGCAGGAGCGAATCGTCGCCACCATCGGTGAGCCGCCGGCCAGCGCGATGCCGGCCACCCTCCGCCCGGCGACCGTCCGCTGACCGGTTCGGCCGGCGGCGCTCAATGGTCGCCCGCGACGGTGCGGGCCCCCGGTCGTGCCATTACCGGGGGCCCGGCCGTCACCGGGTCAGTAGACCCGTGAGCCGATGAAGTCGTCGTGGCCGTAGCCGACCGGGTCGGCGAAGGCACGCGACTCGAAGGACCACCGCTGCCGGTTGCTCGTCGAGCAGGTGGCGAGCCGCAGCCGGGGCGTGCCCAGCAGCGGATTGTCGAAGGCCAGGCAGAGGCTGGTGTCGCCGGCCGGCTTGAGCTGGTTGCCGGCGAAGACGAACTTCTGGTTCGCGCCGGCGTGGCAGTCGTAGAGGTTCACCGCCGTGCCGGCGGTCAGCGACCCGTTGGCGACGTCGAGGCACCGGTCGTGGGAGAGCTCCGAGTGCAGCGACTGCCGGGTCGGGTCGTACCAGAGGCCCTGGTTACGCCCGCCGTGGCAGGCGTACGACTGCTGGTGCGTGCCGTTGCGTGAGTCGTACCCCCTGCTGTCCACGCAGGTGCCGGTGGCGACGTTGCGGAGCTGCTTGAACTCGAAGAGCCCGCTGTGCAGTACGCCGGTGCCGGTGCTGGCCGGGTCGACGCAGGTCGCCTGCTGCTGGCCGGAGTTCCAGAACTGGGTGATGCACTGCGCGAACATGCCGTGCCCACGGTAGTTCGGGTGGAACGACTGGCGGGCCGCGTTCTCGTCCCAGATACCCAACTCGATGTAGAGGCCGCGGACCGAGGTGCTGTCGGTGCAGACCTCGTGGCCGTGGAAGAGGCGGCTCGCGTCCAGGTAACGGGTGCCGGTGTTCGCCGCCGCCGCGCGCAGTGCCGACTCGAACAGCGGCACCGCCTTGTTGCGGGCGAACGCCGCGTCCGCCAGGTAGAGCAGGCAGCCACCCGCGTACCAGCCGGGGAAGTCCGGGTTGTCCTCGACGTCGGGGCTGGCCGGGCTGGGATACGACATGAGCACCAGTTCGTAGTCGGTGGAGAGGTAGCCGGCCCCGGTCATGGTGTTCCGGATGTCGATGAGCGCCTCCTCGACCGCCTGGCGGCTGCCGTCCGTACGGACCGTCCACTGATCGGTGTAGGTGGGGTAGCACGGGCCCTGGAAGAAGACGCGCCTGATGGCGCAGTCGGTGGCGACCGGCCCGAACTGGATGGTGCCGTCACCGTTGGCGCCGACGACCACCCAGATCAGGCGTACGTGCGTGTTGCGTGCCTTGATCGCGAGGTGGTCGCCCTGGTTCAACTCGTTGTGCTGCGTCGGCCCACCGGCGACGAGGTTCCACGGGGTCGCGCCCGAGCAGGCGATGTTGTAACGCTCGTCGGCCGGGATGCCGGTGCGGAAGATCGCCTGGTCGTACGAGCGGTCGCACCAGTTGCCGGGTTCGTGGGTGCCGGGGACGTAGTTGCCCACGCCCTCACCGGAGATCTCGCTGTCCCCCATGGTGATCAGCGACGTGCGGCGCTGCTCGATCGGGCGGATCGCCGGGCTGCCGTAGAGGGCGGTCGCCTCGGCGGCACGGACGGCTTCGAGGTCGGCCGGGAGCGGCTGGATGGTCGGTCGGTCGGCCGCGGCGGCGGGGGTCGCCGACCCGGTGAACATCGGCAGGGCGAGAGCGGCGGCGACGGCGGCGGCCAGGACGCGCCGTCTCCTGGTCCGTTCGCGCCTGGCGGAGGTGGCAGGCATCGACGCACTCCTTTCCACTCAATCGTCAGGCGTCGATTGAGTTACCAGAAAGTAACGTGCGAGGGCGGCCATGTGAATGCGTCTCGTGATCCTTGCGCGGAGTGCCGAACCGCACCCTTCGGGGCGATCCGGACCTGCGCGCAGGAGGTCGCGCCGCCGGTGCCGCTCGGACACCGCCACCCGGACGACGTCCCCCGGTCGGACGCCGCCGTCCGGTCGGACGGCGACAGTCAGCGGCCGGGCGGTCGGACGCCGCCGCCCGGTCGGACGGCGACGGTCAGCGGCCGGGCGGCAGCGCGTACCCGACGTAGCCGCGGTACTCGACCTGCCATCCGGCCGGCACGAGGCGGGTGCACGCCGTCCGGGGGCCGGTGCAGACGATGGCATCCACCGAGGACGGCTCGGCCGGTGGCCGCTCGGGGAGCACCGACTGGAGGGCCACCAGCTCGGGCGGCCGTCCGTCCGCGTCGCGCAGCAGCAGCCACCAGGGGTACTCCCAGTTGTCGTTCTGCTCGACCAGACCGATCCGGCGGGCTCCGCTGGCGCGTACCGCCTCGGCCGCCCAGCGGAACTCGTCCGTCCACTGGGGCCGGCGCAGGAACCGGGTGTCCCACTCGGCTGTGGTGAAGACCGAACCCGAGCCGACCAGCCGGCGCGGGAAGCCGTACGACACGGCGAGCACCCCGGCCAGCGCGGAGGTGGCCAGCACGGCCACCGCCGCCAGGACGGCGATCGACCTGCGCGGCCGGGCACCCGCGGCGGCGGTGCGCCGGCGGAACACGGCGTCCAGCCAGACACCGGCCAGCGGCGCGGCCATCACCAGGGCGTAGAGCAGCAGCCGGTTACCCCACGGCTGCCACTTGATCATGGCGGTGTGCAGCAGCACGGTGGTCACCACCACCACCGCGTACGCCCGCAGCGACCCGGTGCGGGTCGGGCTGATCCGCCCCGGCCGGGCCAGCGCGAAGACCGCCCCGAGCAGCGCCAGCGATGCGGCGAGCGGGAACGCCACCCGGTCCTCGTCCGGGTACCAGGCCGGCTCGGGGAAGATCTCCCGGCCGAACGTGATCTCCCGGTCCTGCGGGTCGACGCCGATGGCCTCGGCCCCGTCGACGATCGCCGTGGCGGCGGCGTCGCGCAGCGGCGCGAGCGGAGTGTCGAGTGCGGTGTGCCCGATCCGCAGCACGTTGACCAGGATCGAGGCGGGGTCGTGCCGCTCCATCGGGATCGATTCGCGCAGCCGGGGCGGCCCGAGCGGGTGTCCGAACTCCACAGTGACCCGGGCCAGAAACGGCCCGACCACCGTGGCCGCGACCAGCATGATCAGCAGCGAGGCGCCGACGGTCCGGGCGACCGGGACGGGACGGGCGGCGGCGCCGCCCGTCCCGCCGGTCGGCGCGCCACCGCCGTCCTCGCCTTTGGAGCCCGTGAGCTGCGGCGTCTCCGGGCGGGCCAGCCGGAGCTGGGCCAGCCCCCAGAGCACCAGCAGCGGGCCCACCCCGATGAGGCCGCTCGTCTTCGTCACGGCGGTGAGGCCGGTGGCCGCACCGAGCCCGAGCAGCGTGCCCAGCCCGGTACGCCGGTGCAGCCCGTCCAGCGCCAGGGTCGCCGCGCAGGCCACCCAGGCGGCGACCACCAGGTCGGTCTGGGTGCTGGTCGCCTGCAACACCACCATCGGCGTGGTGGCCAACGTGAACGCGGTGAGCAGCTGGGCCCGCCGCCCGCCACCCAGTTGAGCGGCGATCCGGGCGGCCGCCAGCAGGCAGAGCACGCCGGCCCCCCACTGCACCAGGTTGTGGAGCCGGTCGCCGCCGGTGAGCAGGCGCAGGTGCAGCAGCAGGTACTCCGCGCCGGGCGGGATGGTCACCTGCCGGTGGATCGCGGTGGGCCAGAACTCGAGGCCACCCTGGAGCACCCAGTGCTCCACCTTGGGCAGGTGGTACGTCTGCGAGTCGAAGTTGTTCGGTTCGGCGAGGAGCGCGACGACCAGCTCGACCAGGAGCAGCCCGCCCACCGTGCCGGCGAGCAGCCGCTCGCCGCGGCTCGCCGTACGCCAGTGCCGGGCGAGTCGCGTCCGCAGGCCCTCCCGCTCCGGCCCGCGCCCGGGGGTGCCGGTCGCCGGGGGCGTGGTGCCGCCAGAGGTGACGTCGAGGGCCGCCGGCGCGGTGGACGCGCCGACCAGTGCCTGCTGCGGGGCGGCGGCGCGTGTCGCTCCGCTCCGCGCGGCGTCCCTGCGGCGACGAACCAGCGCCGCCAGCGCGGTGGTGGCGAGGAAGAGCAGCCAGCTGAGGGCGAACGCGGTAGGCGTCAACGCGCGCAGCGCACCGAGCACCTCGACCGTGAGCACCGCGAAGCTCCCGGTCACCAGCGCCGCCCGGACGACCGCGAGTCGTAGTGGTGCGGTCACGGCGCCGTGCGGTCTGATGGCGCGGACGAGCAGGAGCAGCGCGGCGACAGGCGCCACCGTGAGCAGGGAGCCAGCTGCCGACATGGCGGGAAGTAAACACCATCCGGACGGCCGCGCCACGCCGGACGCCCGACGGTACAGGCCACCACTGCGCTGACCATCCAGGCTACGCTAGGCCCGACAGGCCGTCCGTACCGTGGAGATTTCCGTGAAGCTCTCGATCCTCATGCCCGTATACAACGAGGAAGATCGCATCGCGGATGCCCTCAAGCAGGCACTCGCGGTCGACTACCCGTGCGAGATCGAGCTGGTCGTGGTCGACGACGGTAGCCGTGACGGCACCGCCGAGGTGCTCGACCGCGCCGACGACCAGCGCCTCCGGGTCATCACCCACCAGCGCAACGCCGGCAAGGGCGCGGCCATCAAGACGGCCGTCGACAACGCCGAGGGTGAATACATGGTCATCCTCGACGCCGACCTGGAGTACGACCCGCAGGACATCCCCAAACTGCTCGATCCGGTGCTCGACGGCCGGGCCACCGTGGTCTACGGCAACCGCACCTTCGGCAGCCACAGCGCCTACAGCTTCTGGTACGTGATGGGCAACAAGGGCGTCACCATGGCGGCCAACCTGCTCTTCAACTCCTACATCGGCGACCTGGAGACGTGCTTCAAGCTGATGCCGGTGTCGCTCTACCGCTCGCTCGACGTCCGCTCCCGTGGCTTCGGGATGGAGGCCGAGGTGACCGGCAAGCTGCTGCGCCGCCGCATCCGCCCGTACGAGGTGCCGATCAGCTACCGGGCCCGTGGGCGGGAAGAGGGCAAGAAGATCACCTGGAAGGACGGCGTCGAGGCCATCTGGATCCTCGGCCGCGAGCGCACCCGCCGCCGTCCCACTCCGGCGTCCCGCTGACCGCGCGGCTCCTTCGACGAGAGGCGCTGCCCGGTCCGGCGGTGCCGACGCCAGGAACTCCCTGACCGCCCGGCCGGCCTTGTCCGGGCCGCGCCACCGGTGCCGGTCCTCGGCTCGGTGTCGTTGCCGCGTCCGTTCTCGCTGGTGCCGGTCCTCCGGCCGGGTCGCCGCACTGTCCGGCCGTGCGTGGCCCGCTCTTCTTCCCGTCGCCGCGGCTGGCTGCTGGTGGCGGTGGTGCGGGCCGTGTCAGTAGCCTTGAAGTTAAATCACGCTTCAACTCAAGGCGACGACATGCACGAGTCCCTCACCATCGGCCAGCTCTCCACCCGCAGCGGCGTGGCCCCGTCCGCGCTGCGCTTCTACGAACGGCTCGGTCTGATCCACGCCGAGCGGACCGGCGGCAACCAACGCCGGTACGCCCGCTCCGCGCTGCGCCGGGTGGCCTTCATCCGGATCTCCCAGCAGGTCGGCATCTCGCTCGACGAGATCCGCGCGGCCCTCGACTCGCTCCCCGCCTCCCGTACGCCGACCGCCTCGGACTGGGCGCGGCTCTCCAGCGTCTGGCGCGAGCGGCTGAACGAGCGGATCCGGCTGATGACCAAGCTCCGCGACGACCTGGACAGCTGCATCGGCTGCGGCTGCCTGTCGTTGCAGCGCTGCGCCCTCTACAACCCGGGCGACTCGCTCGCCGGTGAGGGGCCGGGCGCCCGTCTGGTGCTGCCCCGCACCGAATCGGAGCCGGAGGTCGACGTCAGGACGTCGTGAGCAGCACCTTGCCGAAGTGGTCGCCCTCCACCAGCCGGTGCGCGTCGGCGGCGGCCGCCATCGGCATGCGGCGCTCGACGATCGGCCGGATCCGGCCCGACTCGACCAGCGGCCACACCTCGTCCCGTACGCCCCAGACGATCGTCGTCTTCTCCGCCACCGGCCGCGACCGCAGGGTGGTCGCCGTGATCGTGGCCCGCTTGGTCATCAACGCACCGAGATCCAGCTCGGCCTTGCGACCGCCCTGAAGACCGATCACCGCCAGCCGCCCGCCGGTGGCGAGCGCCGCCACGTTCCGCGCCAGGTAGCCGCCGCCCACGATGTCGAGGATGACGTCCGCGCCCCGACCGTCGGTGAAGCGCCGAACCTCCTCGACGAAGTCCTGCTCCGGGTAGTCGATCGCGTGCGCGGCGCCCAGCTCCCGCAGCCGGTCGTGCTTGGCGGCGCGCGCGGTCACCAGCACGGTGGCGTCGAGGGCCGCGCCGAGCTGGATGGCGAAGGTGCCGATGCCGCTGCCGCCACCGTGCACGAGCAGCGTCTCCCCGGAGCGCAGCTCCGCGAGCTGCACCACGTTCGACCAGACCGTGCAGGCCACCTCGGGCAGCGCGGCGGCGTCGACGAGATCGACGCCGACCGGCACCGGCAGCAGCTGCCCGGCGGGCACCGCCACCCGCTCGGCGTACCCGCCGCCGGCCAGCAGCGCGCAGACCTCCTGGCCGACCTCCCAGTCGGTCACGTCGGACCCGACGGCGCTGATCACGCCCGAGCACTCCAACCCGGGGTACGCGGGCGCGCCCGGCGGCGGAGGGTAGTGCCCCTGCCGTTGCAGCAGGTCGGCCCGGTTCACCGCGCTGGCCCGTACGTCCACCACCACCTCGCGAGGGCCGGGCACGGGATCGGGCACCTCGGCCCAGACGAGTGCTTCGGGGCCGCCGGGTTCCGGAACGATGATCGCGTGCATGGCCCAGTCTTACCCGATCCGCCCCGCCCTCCACGCGCCGGCCGGAAGTCCCGACCTCGGCATCGCGCACGCACCCCGGCTCGACGGTAGCCGTCCGGCGGGGAGCGGGAGGGCCTGGCGGCGCTGCGGCCCTCGGTCGTTCCGGGCGGCCGTCATGGCAGACTAGGCACGGCCGCGCACCTCTGGTTCGCGGCTCAGGAGGGTTCGCCTAGTGGCCGATGGCGCTGGTCTTGAAAACCGGTAAGGGGGCAACCTCTTCGTGGGTTCGAATCCCACACCCTCCGCCACCCCGAACAGTAAAAACGCTCCCTGACCAGCGCGAACGCCGGTCAGGGGGTGTGTTCGTCAGTAGTGAGCGGTCTTACTTCGTCTCCCTTGGGGCCGGTGGATCTCACTGGTCGTGTCGTTTACGTGTCGGCGGTATCCGGCCCCCCTACCGGTCCCGGCTTGGGCAAGGACCAGGCTGAACAATGCACAGGTGGACCTCCTGATCGACAGCGCCAGGGCTGAGGACGCCCCAGCCCTGGCCCGCACGATCCTGGCGGCCTGGCTGGAGACCTACCCCGATCAGGACGCCGGGATCAGCGAGGCATGGATCCGGGCACATCGCGGCGACGTAGTCACCAGTGAGGGCATTGCTCAGTGGCAGGGGTTCATCGAGGAGGTCGAGCGCCAGCCCGGTCGGCGCTTCTGTCGTGTCGTGCGCAACGGGGGCGAGATCGTCGGCCTCCTGTGCGGGCAGCGGGCCGAATCGGTCAGTCTCGGGCCGATGTACATGCGGCAAGAGGCACAGGGCCGAGGCATCGGACGTCAGTTGATGGCGGCATTTCTTGCCTGGGCCGACGACGAACTCATCAGCCTGTGGGTCACCGCGTACAACGAGCGAGCCATCAGCTTCTACAAGCACTACGGCTTCGAAGACACCGGCGAGCGGCACCTGTGGCGGGACAGGCTGCCGAACATCCGCATGACCCGGCCCGCCGGGGGCGGACAACGAGGAGCCAAGCCCTGAACGGCTGTGCGCCCCTACCTGTGCCGAGCTGCGTCTCTTCACCAGCGCGAACGGCGGTCAGGAGGGGTGCGGTCAGGCTCGTTCGAGCGTGAGCAGCGGCTCGGCGAAGACGGGCGCCGGGGCGTCGGGGTTCGCGGCGACGGCCTCCTCCAGCCGACGGAAGCCGGCCTCCAGGTCGTCGGGGCCGAGCTGCCCGAAGAACGAGAGGGTACGCAGGCGCAGCCGCGCGAGCATGTCGCCGTACGTGCCCACGGAGGGCTCGGTGACCGTGCCGAAACCGGCGACCCGCCAGCCGATCGACGTGAACATCTCGATGACCTCGTGCAGCGGCTGGAAGAGCGCCGCGTCCACCTCGTAGCCGCGCGGGAAGTGCTCCAGCCACCAGGGCCGGGGGTGGTGGTCGCTGAAGTTGCCGCGCAACAGCAGCCGCCCGCCGGGCCTGAGCACCCGGGTCAGCTCCCGGGCCGCCCGGGGCTTGTCCTGCACGTGGTGCCAGGACAGAAACATGAGCGCGTAGTCGGCGCTGCCGGAGGGCACCGGCAGGTCCTCGGCGGAACCGGCCAGGTACCGCACTCGGGGGTGCGTGGAGTGCGCCTGCGCGATCTCGCGCATGCGTACCGCCGGCTCGACGCCGGTGACCTGGCCGAACGCTTCGGCCAGCGCGGGGGTGAACCGGCCGGTGCCGGAGCCGACGTCCAGCCCGGCCAGCGGGCGCCGTGCGGGCAGCACCGCCGCGAAGGCGTCGATCCACACCCGTAGCTGCTCCTCGTTGAGCGCCCGGCCGCGGGCGTAGTCCTGGTACTGCTCCGTGTCGTAGTCGATCGACCTCATCCGCACCTCCCGCGTGAGCCGGGCGACATGACGTCGTCCCGATATATCAATGCGATACATCGGCACGATATTTGCCGTCGCGTCACCCCACAAGGGGCAGTGCGCGCTATCGGGCGGTGGAGACCAGGACCGGCCAGCGCCGCCAGACGGCGACGTGCACCACGACCCCGAGCGCGAGGTAGTTCAGCGCGGCGAGCGCCACCCACCCGTCGGCGGTGGTCCGGGTCCAGTCGATCCCGGCCGCGTACGCGGACAGCGCCAGGTACAGCACCGCGGCGACGAGGCCGACCACCGGCAGGACGGAGAGCTGCCGGACGCCGGTGCCCGCTCGCGCCGCCGGCCAGCCGTCGAAGAGCATCGAGACCAGCAGCGCCGCGGCGATCACCGTGCCGGCGATGGCGTTGATCAGATCCACGTCGCCACCGGTCGCCCACCAGAGCAGCGGGAAGCTGACCGCGGTGCCGATCACCACCGCCGCGTTGCCGGCCGCGAGCCGCAGCCCCGGCCGGCGCATCCGGGTGAAGGGCCAGCCGCGCAGGGCCACGAAGAGCAGCACCTGCCAGACGCCGAGGACGAGCAGCACCGCGCTGTACGTCGCGACCGGCACCGGGCCGCCCGGATTCCGCAGCCGCTCGGCCTGCCGCACGTGGGCCGGTACGTCGTCCAGGTTCACCAGGAGCAGGTACGCCACCACCGCGATCACCAGCGACCCGAGCAGCGCGACGACGCCGCCCCGGAACCAGCCGAGCCGGCGTATCGGCCGGCCCTCACAGACCAGCGTCAGGTGGAGGATGATCGTGAAGGCCGCCGCGCCCAGCGCGAGGGTCACCGGGAAGGTCGGCGGATGCCCCGGGCCGGGATCGGGGTCGAAGATGCCGCGCAGGTCGACCCGGCTGGTCACGGCCTGGCCGAGGATTGTCGACAGCACCGCGCCGACGCCGATGACGACGGTGTCGGTGATCCCCGACCAGCCCGGCCGGAGCCGGCTGCCCGGCCAGTCCTGCCACCAGAACGCGACAGTCGCGATCATCGGCAGGGCGAAGGTGGTCAGGGGCCCGAGAACCAGCAACGACGGCTCCGCGCCGCCGAGCGCGGAGGCGAGCAGGAAGAAGAACGGTACGACGAAGGTGAGCCCGGCCAGGCCGAGGGTCGGTTGGCTACCCGCCGGCTGTGCGGGCAGGTGCGGGCCGGGGTGCTGGGTCGCGCCCGGATCGTCCGCCCCACCCGCCCGAGTCATGTTCGGTGTCCATCGCAATCGTCGGCTGCGCGCTCGACCACCCGGTCCGGGTCACCGCGACCGCGTATCCAGACCTTATCGAGGTCAGCGGCGTGGGACGGCAGGTTCCTGGACGCGCCGGCTCACTCCTGCGCCCCATCCTCCCGGCGCTGTTCCCGGATCTTCTCCTCGGCCAGTCGCTCGACGGCGCGACGGCGTTCCTCGGCGATCGCCCGCTCGTCCGGCCGGTGCCGGAGAGCGGTCACGACCGCTGCGAAGAAGTCACGCCACATGCTGGTCACGAGTTCTCTCCCGGGACGTCTGGAACCAACGGTAGTGAGACGAACGGAGCGTCCGCACCTGCCGCTTCCGGTCGATTGCTCCGACGCGGCAGGGTAAGAAGATCACAGGACGTTCACGCGCACATCGGAAGGACGCGTCTCGATGACCTTGGAACGACCGATCGCCCCGGACCCGTACGAACTGCTGCCCACCGTGCCGTCGTTCACGCTGACCAGTGACGACGTGCAGAACGGCGAGCCGATGGACGTACGGCACGCGCATCCGAGCCTGGGCGGTGAGAACCTCTCCCCGCAGCTCAGCTGGTCGGACTTCCCGGCCGGCACCAAGAGCTTCACGGTCACCTGCTACGACCCCGACGCCCCGACGGGCAGCGGGTTCTGGCACTGGGTGCTGGTCAACGTGCCGGCCGGCGTCACCCAGCTACCGCGGGGCGCCGGCGGCGGAGCGGGTGCCGACCTCGGCGGGGCCTTCGCGGTCCGCAACGACTACGGCGAGCAGGGCTACGGCGGCGCCGCGCCGCCGAGCGGGGACCGACCGCACCGGTACGTCTTCGCGGTGCACGCCCTGGACGTCGACCGGCTGGACGTGACCCCGGACGCCACGCCGGCGTACGTCGGCTTCAACCTGGCCTTCCACACCCTGGCCCGGGCGGTCATCCGCCCGACGCACCAGAGCAAGTGAGTTGAGCCCGCCCTCCCCGTGATTCCACCGGGCCACGCGACGCGCGGTCACGGGATCACGGGGAGGGAACGCCGGGGGTCAGGCCGGTACGCGGGCCACGGCGAAGACGGACTGCCCGAACGGCGGGCGGGCCATCTGTTCGGCGGCCTTCGTCGCCGGGAGCACGAGCGTGTCGTAGATCTTGACCATCGGGCCCTCCTTCGGCATCAGCCGGAAGACCTTGGTGGCCATGAAGTAGCCGAGCAGGCCGAGCGCGTTCGCGTAGTGGATCTTCTCTACGGTCAGTCCGGCGTCGGTCATCGCCGCCGCGAGCGTCTTCTTCGTGTACCGGCGGACGTGGCCCGTGGCGATGTCCGCCGGGCTCATGGCGAACTGGAAGGCCGGCACGATGATGATGACCGCGCCGCCGGGCCGGACCAGCTCACGCATGCTGCGCAGCGCGAGCACGTGGTCCTCGATGTGTTCGAGCACGTTGTACGAGACCGCCGCGCTGTGGTTCCCCCGCTCCGAGTGCGGCAGCAGCATCTCCCGGACGTCGATGTTCGGCTGGTCGGCCAGGCGCTCCTTCAGCCGGACCAGGCGGTCCGGGTCCGCCTCGGTGGCGGTGAACCGGGGGGTGTGCTGGGCCCACTCGAGCGCGTAGTCGCCCAGCCCGCTGCCGATCTCGATCGGATCCTCGCCCAGGTACGGCACGGCCAGCTCGACGAACCAGCGGCGGTGGTTGACCGCGGTCGCGAGACCCTCCAGCACCTCGGACTGGACGCGCTGATCACCAGTGATTTCTGCCATGCGTCGATTCCTCACGGTATGAACTCGACCCGCGCCTGGACCGACAGAGTGAATCATCCGCGCGGACGGCAGAAGAATCGGGGGAACCTGATGGCCGAAATGCGGTCGGGGGGTGGCGCGTGATCGGCGGTCGGCGAACCCGGCACATAGTACGGCAGTACCCCGAAACGTGTCACGTGCACGTCATACGCTGACTACGCTCCGAATTGTTATGACTACTCCTCATCCGGGCGAACCCGAAGGCGGCATCGCGGCCGGTGCGTCAGCGGGCGGCGGGCGGGAGGAGCGCTCGGGGC
>NZ_SMKG01000116.1 GCF_004348525.1 Micromonospora sp. 15K316
GCACGGGGGGGGCGTGAGCGGTCGCAGGGTGATCGACTCGACTTCAAGGAAGTCGGGCTGTCCCGGACGCGAGAAGGCCCGACTTCCTGGAAGTCGAGTCGACCTTGACCTGTCCGGCCAACCGAGGGCTTACCCAGGCCACATTAAACCGAAAAAATCGGGTCAACCCGTGCGGGGCAGGGTTAGCCCGAGCGGCCGGACCATACGAAGCCGGACTGACCGAGCGGACCGAACCCGGCAGGCCCAACCCAGCGAAACCCACGACCGAACGAACCGAACCCGACAGGCCCAACCCAGCGAAACCCACGACCGAACGAACCGAACCCGACGGGCCCGACCGAGCGGACCGGGTAGAGCGGAACCGGACCGCGCCGGTCCAGACCGAGCGGGGCCGGACCGAACAGGGCCGCACCCGACGAGCGAGCCAGACCCGATCGAGCGAGGGCTGGACCTGGTTTGACCGGGTCCAGCCCTCGCGCGGCAGACCCACCGATTGAGCATGGAGTGCCCGACCACGGAGAAGGTGCTCCTGCCCAGCGAGTCGAGCACCGAGATGATCAACTCGACTTCAAGGATGTCGGGCCATCCCCACGCCCAGATACCCCGACTTACAGGAAGTCGAGTTGATCACCCGAGCGCCGACCGAAGCAGGCCCGACCGAGACAGACCCGGGACAGGCAGGGCCGCGACAGACACGCCCGAGACAAGGCCGGGACAGACACGCCCGGGACGGGGCGGGGCCGGGACAGGCCGGGCCGGGACAGGCCGGGCCGGGACAGGCCGGGCCGGGACAGGCGGGAGCATGTCGGGAAAAGGCGACGGGCGCCGCTCCCGGGTGGTCCGGGGGCGGCGCCCGTCGTGGGTGCCGTGGATCGAGCGGTCAGGCCCGGTCGATGTTGCTGGCGGTGTCCTCGGTGTAGCGGGCCCCGCCGTCCGACTCGCTGGTCAGCGGCTTGGCACCGCCCTCCGGCGGCCCGGCCAGGCTCTGGCCACCGGCGGCCAGCTCGGGGAACTTCATGTCGAACGCGGGCCGCTCGGAGCGGATCCGCGGCATCCGGTCGAAGTTCCGCAGCGGCGGCGGGGAGCTGGTCGCCCACTCCAGCGAGTTGCCGTGACCCCACGGGTCGTTGACCTCGACGACCGGGCCGGTCCGGTACGACTTCCAGCAGTTGTAGATGAACGGGAGCGTCGAGATACCGGTGATGAAGGCGCCGATCGTGGAGACCATGTTCAGCGTGGTGAAGCCGTCGTCGGGCTGGTAGTCGGCGTACCGGCGGGGGAAGCCCTCGGCACCCAGCCAGTGCTGCACCAGGAACGTGGTGTGGAAGCCGATCATGGTGAGCCAGAAGTGCACCTTGCCGAGCCGCTCGTCGAGCATCCGGCCGAACATCTTCGGGAACCAGAAGTAGATGCCGGCGAAGACCGCGAACACGATGGTGCCGAAGAGCACGTAGTGGAAGTGCGCCACCACGAAGTACGAGTCGGAGACGTGGAAGTCCAGCGGCGGGCTGGCCAGCAGCACACCGGTGAGACCACCGAAGAGGAAGGTCACCAGGAAGCCGACCGACCAGAGCATCGGCGTCTCGAAGCTCACCTGGCCGCGCCACATGGTGCCGATCCAGTTGAAGAACTTCATACCGGTGGGCACCGCGATCAGGAAGCTCAGGAAGCTGAAGAACGGCAGCAGCACCTGACCGGTGGCGAACATGTGGTGCGCCCACACGCTCATCGACAGCGCGGCGATGGCGAGGGTCGCGGCCACCAGGCCCTTGTAGCCGAAGATCGGCTTGCGGGAGAAGACCGGGATGATCTCGCTGATGATGCCGAAGAACGGCAGCGCGACGATGTACACCTCGGGGTGGCCGAAGAACCAGAAGAGGTGTTGCCACAGCATCGGCCCGCCGGTCGCGGGGTCGAACACGTGGGCGCCCATCAGCCGGTCCGCGGAGAGCGCGAAGAGCGCGGCGGCGAGCAGCGGGAAGACCAGGATCACCAGGAGGCTGGTGACCAGGATGTTCCACGTGAAGATCGGCATCCGGAACATGGTCATGCCGGGCGCCCGCAGGGTCAGCACCGTGGTGATCATGTTGACCGCGCCGAGGATGGTGCCCAGGCCGGAGATGGCCAGACCCATGATCCACATGTTGGCGCCGACGCCCGGGGAGTGCTCGACACTGCTCAGCGGGGCGTACGCGAACCAACCGAAGTCGGCGGCACCACCCGGGGTGATGAAGCCGGCGGTCGCCATCGTGCCGCCGAAGGCGTACAGCCAGTAGGCGAAGCTGTTCAGCCGCGGGAAGGAGACATCGGGCGCGCCGATCTGGATCGGCACGATGTAGTTGGCGAAGGCGAACACGATCGGCGTCGCGAAGAACAACAGCATGATCGTGCCGTGCATGGTGAAGAGCTGGTTGTACTGCTCCGGCGACAGGAACTGCAGCCCCGGCCGGGCCAGCTCGGCCCGCATGATCAGGGCCATCAGGCCACCGATCATGAAGAACGCGAACGCGGTGACCATGTACATGATCCCGATCTGCTTCGCGTCCGTGGTGCGCAACAGCCGCGCGATGGCCGACCCCTTGACCGGTTCTCGGACCGGCCAGGGCCGGGTCACGACCGGCTTGGGTGCGACGGTGGTCACGAGTGGCCTCCGGTTCTCGGTTGTCCCGCTCGGCACGCGCTGAACTGGCGAGCCGTCATCCGCAAGGAGGATAGTCCCCGGCAGGTGGCAGCGCCGCGTGGGGTGGCCAGCTACGATCATCGGCCGCGCGGACGGCTCAGAGCGGACCCAACAGCAACCGGTAGTGCTCACCGAAGATCCGGCCGCCCCGGCCGCGCAGCAGAGGGTCGCGCAGCGCCGGCGGCACGTCCCGGGTCCGGTTGCGGTCGCGGGTGCGGTCGCTCACCCATCGGGTACGCGGGCGACGGCGGCTCTCGTACGCCGTCAGGGCCGCCTCGACGCTGCCGGCGGCCGTCAACGACTCGGCGAGCACGACGGCGTCCTCCAGCGCCATCGCGGCACCCTGGGAGAGCGTCGGCGCGGTGGCGTGCGCGGCGTCGCCGACCAGCAGCACCCGCCCCCGGTGCCAGCGCCCGAGCTCCACCTCGTCGGTGACGCCCACGTGCACCCACTGCACCGCGTCGAGCACCTCCGGCACCGGGCCGCCGTACGAGCCGAAGACCTCCCGCAGCCGGGCCACCGGGTCGGCCGGCTTCTCGGTGCCGGCCTCGTCGGCGTAGCAGTGCAGCCGCCCGGCGCCGATCGGCACCAGCAGGAAACCGGAGCGCTGACCGAGCAGCGCGGTCCACTCGGTGACGGCCGGGGCGTCCCGCAGCACCGTGCGGTAGACCACCTGGCCGGCGGGGCGGGGCGGGCCGCCGAGCGCCGCCAGCGTACGCACCGAGGAGCGCGGCCCGTCGGCGCCGATGACGAGGTCGTACTCGGCGCTGGTGCCGTCGACGAAGGTCACCACGACGCCGTCGGGCAGGAGGTCGAGGGTGCGTACCTCGGCGCCGTGCCGCACCGCTCCACCGGCGCCGGTGAGCAGCACCCGGTGCAGTTCCGCCCGGGGCAGCGCACGGCACTCGCCGACCCCGGCCCAGAGCGAGTCCAGGTCGACCTCGCAGAGCGGCTCGCCGGCGGCGTCCAGGAAGCGCTGCCGGTGCACGACGTGGCCGAGCCGCCGGACCGGGTCATGCAGGTCGAGCCGGCGCAGCGCCCGGGCGGCATTGCCGGGAAGGTAGAGGCCGGTCTCGTGGGACTCCCCCGGCGGCAGCCTGTCGGTGACGTCGGGGCGGAAGCCCGCCATCCGCAGCGCCCGGGCCACGGCGAGGCCGGCGATGCCCGCGCCGACGATGAGGATGCGCAGGGGGGAGCCACGCATGGTGCGGTACGCCTCCGGAGGGGTTCGGCACGCGTCGGATACAGGACACTACTCGGTGCAATCAGCGCACACCAGGGCCGATCGGTCCCGCAGGCATCCTTCTCCGCTGCTGTCGAGCAACCCGGACGACCGCCCGCCCGTCCGTCTGGCCTCTCAGCCGAGCAATCCGGCTGGAGGGAGGCCCCCGTCAGGTCGGTGACCGGTCAACCCCGTCGCGGGAATGAGCACGCGGCAGGAGGCTCAACGGCGGCACGAGCCGAACCTGACACCCTTTCGCGATGACCGGGACGCTGAGGCTCTACGCCGACTACCGCCAACTGCATCTCTTCGACGAGGCATCAGCGGCCAACCTCGAGGAGGCCTGGACCGACACGGTCGAGCACACCCAGTTCTCCGTGGTCACGGATGCCGCAGTTGTCGTCACGATGAGCAGCGCGGACGTGCTGGTGGACGTCGAGGTGCTGGACCACCCGCCGCAGAGCGACCTGGAGCGGTACGACCACGTCGTGGAAGGCAGCCTGGATGTGCCATCAGGCCGCCTCGTGGTCATGGGCTGCTCCGACTACGCGCCGGACGCCCCACGATTCGACCTGACTCCGGGATCGGTCCGGGTACGGGTCTCGAAGAGCAACCTTCAGGCCGCGAAGGACGCGGGCGAGCACTCGGACGAGGACGGGGCCACCACCGAGCGAGTCCGACTGCAGGTATGGCCGGCAGCACCGGCACAGACCGAGGTACTACGGCAGTGGCCGGCGGCGCCCGACCCTGGTTGCGCGTGACACCTCCAACACGTGCGGGGATTCACGGCGCGCCCGCCGAAGCCGCTGCGGGCCACCGTCGGGTCGGAGCGCAGCGACATCTGCGGCCGGCTTCTGCAGGGCTGGCCCGCGCCCTGGCGAGCAGGACGCGGGCCGATCCGGTCAGACCCGGGTGAGTCGTACGGCGTCGGCGATGACCAGGCCGGGGGCAGTGGTCCACCGGCTCACCGCCACCCGGTTGGCGTCGCCGGTGGGCAGGGCGAACGTGCCGAGCGTCCGCCACTGGCCACCGGTGACCCGCTGGTCGACGGTGACCGTACGGTTTCCGGTGGTGGTGGCGACGATGTACGGCGCGGCGCTGTTGTAGCCGGAGTTCGCCGGCCACCAGGCGTCGACCCGGTAGTTGCCGGCGGCCGGGACGGCGAACCGGTACCAGGCCGGGTCGCTCGCGGCGACCGGGTCGGCGTAGCGGTAGTCGGCGCCGTAGCGCTGCCCGGAGTACGAGGAGACACCCCAGTTCGCGCTCGCGGTGAATCGTCCGGCGGTCGAGTTGTCCACGATGGACGACCAGGCGGTGCCGCCGGCCATCTTCGCCGCCACGTCGGCGCGCATCACGTTCAGGTCGATGAAGGACGGGTCGATCTTGCCGGTGGTGCTCGTCTCGCGGTGGCCCCGGGCGTGGCTGGCGTCCTTGCCCAGCCGGGTGAGCACGGCGGCGGTCGCGGCGATCGAGGCGTTGTACTGCGCCGCCGTCATCTCCTGGTCGACCCCGTTGTAGTCGATCTCCCACCCGATCATCAGGGTGTTGCCGTCGCCGGCCGGGATCGGTCCGCTGCCCCGGCTGACACCGGCGTGGTTGCAGCGGCCGGCGGAGATGACGTGGAAGACCCCGTGGTAGTCGACGAGGGCCTGGCAGAGCGGGCCCGCCAGGTCGGGCCGGCCGTTGATGCAGATGTTCAACGCCGGGTGCGGGTTGGTGGCGCTGGAGGTGGAGGCGGTGTGGTGCCAGAGCACGCCGATCGGGTCGAAGCTGCCGGGACGCATCCGGTTGAGCCAGTCCCCTTCGACGACGACCTGGACGCCGGCGGATCGGAGCACGTCCACGAGCCAGGGAATGGTGGCCATCAGGCACCGCCGAGCAGGTCGGCGAGGCACTCGGGCTGCGGTGCGGCGGCCGGGGCGGGAGCCACGGCGGGGGCGGCGCTCGCCGTGCCCGGCCGGGTGACGATGGTGATGAGCGCGGCGGCCACCAGGGCCGGGACGCCGAGCAGGCTCCGGCGGCGCAGACGGAGGGTTCGGGACGTGGCCATGAGACTCCTTCAGCAGGTCCGAGCGGGCGGAGGGGGTCACGACGCATCGACGTACGTGATGGCGGCACGCTACCGCCCCCCGCACGTCGATGTCGATACCCTTCAATTTCGGCTGCCCGGCTGAAGGAAATTGGCAAGCGGTCAGGCCGCGCCGAGCGCGTCGAGGTCGCGCATCTCCTCCGCGGTGAGCGAGAAGCGGAAGACGTCGGCGTTGGCCTGGATCCGCTCCGGGGTGACGCTCTTCGGGATCACCACGATCTCGTGGTCGATGTGCCACCGGAGCACCACCTGGGCCGGCGAGACGTCGTGCGCCGCGGCGATCCGGGCCAGCACCGGATGGGAGAGGTCGCTGGTGTCGAGCGGGCTGTACCCCTCCAGCACGACGCCACGATCCCGGTGCTCGGCGTGCCGCTGCCGGTCGTACAGGAACGGACTCCACCGGATCTGGTTGACCGCCGGGCTCTCCTCGGTCGCCTGGACCAGCTCGTCGATCTGGGAGGTGCTGTAGTTGCTCACCCCGACCGCCCGGACCAGGTTCTCGTCCCGGGCGGCGAGCAGCTCCCGCCAGAGCGGGATGCTGTCCCCGGCCGAGGACGGCGGCCAGTGGATCAACCACAGGTCGACGTACTCGGTGTCGAGGGCCCGCAGACTCGCCTCCAGCGTCTCGCGCTCCCGGCCCACCCGGTCCGGCGGCAGCTTCGTCGTGATGAAGACGTCCTCCCGGCGCAGGTCGCTCTCCCGCACCGCCCGGCCTACCTCCTTTTCGTTGCCGTACACGGTGGCGGTGTCGAGGTGCCGGTAACCGGCGTCGAGCGCGGCCAGCACGGCGTCGTAACCGGCCTTTCCGGTGGCTCGCCAGGTGCCGAAGCCGAGCAGGGGCATCCGCACCTCGCCCGGCAGCAGGACGGTGGGCTGATCGTCGTGGTCCATGACGACCGTTCTACCCGTACCGGCCCCACCATGCGAGCGGAACCAGGCACCGCGCCGCCCAGCGGGGACGCCCGGATTGCCGGAGAATGCGGATGTGACGGACCGGCTTGACGAGTACCGACGCCGGAGGGATGCGGCCCGCACCCCGGAGCCGGTGCCGGAGCGGAAGCCGCGCGGCCGCCGGCGCGGCGACGACGGCACCGGCCGGTTCGTCATCCAGCAGCACCACGCGCGCAGCCTGCACTGGGACCTCCGGCTGGAGCACGACGGGGTGCTCGCGTCCTGGGCGGTGCCGCGCGGCCTGCCCCGGGACACCGGCCGTAACCACCTCGCCGTGCACACCGAGGACCACCCCATGGAGTACCTCGACTTCCACGGGGAGATCCCGGCCGGCGAGTACGGCGGCGGGAGGATGATCATCCACGACCGCGGCACCTACCGCCGGGAGAAGTGGCGCGACGACGAGGTCATCGTGGTGCTCGACGGGGAGCGGACGTCCGGGCGGTACGTCCTCTTCGCCACCGGCGGCAAAGAGGGCCGGGACTGGATGGTCCGGCGGATGGACCCGCCGCCGGAGGGCTGGACGAGCATGCCCGAGCTGGTCCGCCCGATGCACCCCACCCCTGTCGCCCGCCTCCCCCGGGACCAGGCCGAGTGGGGGTACGAGCTGCGGTGGGACGGGACCCGCGCGATGGCGTACGTGTCGGGCGGGCGGCTGCGGCTGCTCTCCGGGACCGACGAGGAGATCACCGGTGGCTACTCGTGGCTGCGCGACCTCGCCGAGACGATGGCGCCGACCGAGGCGGTGCTGGACGGTCTCCTGGTCCGCATCGACGGCGGCGGCCGGGTACGCCCCGCCCCGCCCACCTCCGGCAGCCGTGTGCCCGGCGGCGCCCAGTACCTCCTGGTCGACCTGCTCTGGCTGGAGGGCGTGACCTGCCTCGACCTGCCGTACGCCCAGCGCCGCGAGCTGCTCGACGGTCTGGCGCTCGCGGGCGCGCACTGGCAGACTCCGCCGTGGTTCCCCGGTACCGGCGCCGAGGCCCTGCGAACCAGCCGGGAGCAGGGGCTGCCCGGGGTGGTGGCGAAGCGCCTCGACTCGGGTTACGAGCCGGGGCGGCGCAGCCGGCGCTGGTTGAGCATCGACGCGAGCTGACGGCGAGGAGCGACGTGTACCTGACCCACCTGGAGTGCCCGCGCTGCGGCAAGGAGCATCCCGCGGACCGGCCGCAGAACCTCTGCGTCTGCGGCTCGCCGCTGCTGGCCCGGTACGACCTCGCCGCCGTCGCCGCGGCAGTCACCCCCGAACAGTTCCCGCTGCGCCCCGCGGACCTGTGGCGCTACCGCGAGCTGCTGCCGGTCGCCGACTCGCGGCACGTCACCAGCCTCGGCGAGGGCTGGACGCCGCTGCTCCGCGCGTCCGGTTACGGCGCCGAGATCGGCGTCGACGACCTCATGGTCAAGGACGAGGGGCTCATCCCCACCGGCTCGTTCAAGGCCCGGGGCGCGGCGGTGGGCATCAGCCGGGCCCGCGAGCTGGGCGTGCGGCGGATCGCCATGCCGACCAACGGCAACGCCGGTGCCGCCTGGGCCACGTACGCCGCCCGCGCCGGGATGGGCGCGACCATCGTGATGCCGCTCGACGCCCCGACCATCTGCCGACGCGAGTGCGTCGCCGCCGGCGCCGACCTGCGCCTGATCGACGGGCTGATCAGCGACGCCGGCCGCCGGGTGGCGCAGCTCGTCGGCGACTCCGGCGGCGCGATCTTCGACGCCGGCACGCTGCGCGAGCCGTACCGGCTCGAAGGCAAGAAGACCATGGGGTACGAGATCGTCGAGCAGCTCGGCTGGCAGGTGCCCGACGTCATCATCTATCCGACCGGCGGTGGCGTCGGGCTCATCGGCATCCACAAGGCGTTGCACGAGATGCGCGAGCTGGGCTGGATCTCCGACCGGCTGCCCCGGCTGGTGGCGGTGCAGTCCACGGGCTGCGCGCCGATCGTGCGGGCGTTCGCGGCCGGCGAGGAGCGCGCCGAGCCGTGGGCGGACGCGCACACCGTCGCGTTCGGCATCACCGTGCCGGCGCCGCTCGGCGACGAACTGATCCTGACCGCGCTCCGGGAGAGCGCCGGCACGGCGGTGGCCGTCTCCGACGAGGAGATCCTGACCGACCTGCGCGCCTTCGCCGCGCGGGAGGGGCTGCTGCTCTGCCCGGAGGGGGCGGCCTGCCTGACGGCCGCCCGGCAGCTGCGGGCCGGCGGCTGGATCCGCGCCGGCGAGCGGGTGGTGGTGCTCAACACCGGGGCGGGCCTGAAGTACCCGGAGACGGTCGACGTCTCCGACGTGCCCGTGCTGCCCTGAGGCCGGCCACGGCGGCCGGGTCGGTCAGAAGGCGCTCGGATCGGTCAGCCGCCACGCCGCGTTGATCAGCCCGATGTGCGACAACGCCTGCGGGGTGTTGCCGAGCTGCGCGCCCGTCGTCAGGTCGATCTGCTCGCTGAACAGCCCGACGTCGTTGGCGTACCCGGCCATCCGCTCGAAGAGCTCCTCGGCCCGCTGCTGCTCACCTGTCATCACCAGGCATTCGACCAGCCAGAACGAGCAGAGCAGGAAGCCGGCCGGATCGGTGTTCCAGCGCCGGATCAGGCCGTCCTCGGTGCTCAGGTCACGCTCGATGACGGCGATGGTCGCGCGCATCCGCGGCTCGCCGGCCGGCAGGAAGTGCACCACCGGCAGGAAGAGCGCCGAGGCGTCCAGCTCGGTGGAGCCGAACGCGCCGGTGAACGCGCCGATCCGGTCGTTCCAGCCGTCGCGGAGCACGGTCTCGCGGATCTCGTCGCGGATCGCGGCCCAGCGCCGCGGATCGGCCCGGTCGCCGAGCCGGTCGGCCAGCTTCACCGCCCGGTCCAGGGCGACCCAGCAGTTCACCTTCGACGACAGGTAGTGACGTTCCTCGTCGCGCGTCTCCCACATCCCCCGGTCCGGCAAATGCCAGGTGGACGCCACCTGTTCGGTCAACCCCAGCACCATCTCGCGCAGCTCCCCGTCGAACGAGTTCCCGAGGTAGTCGCGCAGCCGCCAGACCGAGGTCATGATCTCGCCCGGCACGTCGAGCTGCCGCTGGCACCAGGCATCGTTACCGATCCGGACCGGCCCGGTGCCGGCGTAGCCCACCAGGTGCGGGCAATCGTGCTCGGTGAGGTCCCGCTCCCCCTCCAGCCCGAAGACCACCGGCACCGGCTTGTCGCCGATGCGTCCGATCGAGCGGGTGACCCAGGCGAAGAGGCGGGACGCCTCGTGCGGGCAGGCCGCCACCCAGAGCGCGCGCAGGGTCATCGAGAAGTCGCGCAGCCAGGAGTAGCGGTAGTCGTAGTTGCGTTCACCGCCCAGCTGCTCGGGGAGCGAGGTCGTCGCCGCCGCCGCGATGGCGCCGCTGCGCGCGTAGGTGAGGCCGGTCAGCACGGTGGCGCTGGGGCGGACCAGCTCCGGGTACCGACCGGGGTACTGGTGCGTCTCCCGGTACGCCTCCCACGCCTGGATGGTCTCGGCGAGCGTGGTCAGCGGGTCGAGCCGGACCGGCGGCTTGCCGTAGGCCTCGCCGTACGCGAGGTCGAAGCCGACGACCTGCCCGCCGGAGACCTCGAACTCCTGGTACACCCGGTCCCGTCCGGCCTCCAGCGGCGGCCCGTTGGTCCCCAGCACCAGCACCACCGCGCCGGCGGTGGCGAGGACGCTGCCGTCCGGCTGTTCGTGCAGGTAGGGCGTGAGCAGGCCGTGTGCGGGGCGGGGCACGTAGTCCAGCGCCATCCGGACCCGGCCGCTCAGCCCTTCGACGACCCGGATCAGCACGGCCGGCGAGTCCATTCCGAGCTGGTGCGCCCGCGCCCCGATCTCGGCGGCCAGCGCGTCGGTGACCGCGACGCTTCCGTCCGGGGTGTGGTGCACGGTGCGCAGGACCAGCGTGTCGGGGTGGTACGACCGCTCGACCCGGTGCCCGGGCCCGCCCGCGCCGACGGGCGCCAGCCGGAAGTGCCCGGCCTGCGGCCCGAGCACCCGGGCGAAGATGGCGGAGCCGTCGAAGCGGTCCGGGCACCACCAGTCGATCGAGCCGTCCCGGCTCACCAGCGCGCCGGAGCGGCAGTCGGAGAGGAATCCGTAGTCGGAGATCGCCGGCTGCTCCACCCGCCCCGGGTACCCCGATCGACCGGGATCCAACGAGCCCGGCCCGGCCGCGTTCAGCTCGGCGGCTCGTCGTCGCCCGCGGCCTCCGCGGCGTCCGCCTCCTCCTTCGTCCGGTGCACCGCCTGGTCGGCGTGCTCCGGCGGCCCGTAGACCGTGTAGAGCACCAGCGGGTTGGGGCCGGTGTTGACGAAGTTGTGCTTCGTGCCCGCCGGTACGACCACCAGGTCGCCCTGCGCGACCTCCCGCTTCTCGCCGGCCACCCGGGCCTCGCCGGTGCCGCTGACGAAGGTGAGGATCTGGTCGATGCCCTCGTGCACCTCTTCGCCGATCTCCCCGCCCGGCGGGATCGTCATGATGACCAACTGGGTGTGCTGCCCGGTCCACAGCACCCGCCGGAAATCCGGGCTCTTCTCGGCGACGGTCGCGATCGTGAAATGCTCCATGGCGGGCTCCATACCCGCTCCGTCGCCGCGCCACGCCGGGACTTCCGGATGGTGGAATTTCCCACTTCACCGAGGTTTGGAGCCGTACCGCCCGGGGATTGAGGTTCCAGACCGGTGCTCAGCCGGTCGAGCCAGGTCCCCGCTGGCGTACCGCCGAACGGCTGCGACGGTGGGAGACGGCCAGAGCGCGGCGACGTTCCGACCCACCGTCGGGCGGCGCCGTGCGCTCGTCCGCACCGGCGCCGCGCAGCTGCTCCCCCGGCCGGCAGGCACAGTCGTCGGCCCGGCAGGCGCAGTCGCCCGCCGCAGGCTCAGTCGTCCTCGACGGCGACCGGCTCCCGGCCGATGCAGCGCAGCTTCAACTCGTACTCCCCGCCGGCCCCGTCGAATTTGACCTCGACGTCGTCGTCCGGTCCCCGGTCGACGTCGCGCACCCGGAAGCCCTGCGCCGGCGCCCAGGAGACCAGCCGGACGCCTCCCGGCGTGCACTCGGCCACCGCGGTGCCGCCGCCGGTGGCGAAGCTGCGCCGCGCCGACGAGCCGCTCGACGGCGACGCGGAGGGCGACGAGGTGACGGGAGCAACGGAGGGCGACGAGGTAGCGGGAGCTCCGGACGGCGGGGACGGCGGGGGGTCCGAGGCGAGCGCCCGGGCTATCTCGTCCTCGCCCCGCACCCCGCCCGGCGTCCCGGTGAGGCTCTCGCCGACCAGTCGAATCGCGCCGAGGCCGATCAGGGTGGCGAGGGCGGCGGTGGCCAACCACCCGACGACGACGAGGAGCCAACGGCGGCGCATGCCGCGAGTCTGCCCCACCGGAGGTTGGCCGTGGCGCGGCGCGACGCTAAGAGACGGTTAACGATCCGCCCCCGACGTGGCGGCAGCGGCTAGCCTGCCAGCGTGGCCCGCCTGCTGCTCATCGAGGACGACCTCGCCATCCGCACCCCGCTGATCCGGGCGCTGCGCGAACGCGGACACGCGGTGGCCGCCGCCTCGACGGCGATGACCGGGCTGCGGGACGCCCTCGAGGACCGCCCCGACCTCGTCGTGCTCGACCTCGGACTGCCCGACCTGGACGGTCGCGAACTGCTGCGGATGCTGCGCGCGGTCAGCTCGGTGCCGGTGATCGTGGCCACCGCGCGGGACGACGAGACGGAGATCGTCCGGGTGCTGGACGCGGGGGCCGACGACTACGTGGTCAAGCCGTTCACCGCCGCACAGCTCGACGCCCGCGCTCGGGCGGTGCTGCGCCGGTCGCCCGGCGGCGACGCCCCCGACCCGACGCTCGTCGTCGGTGGGCTGCGCGTCGATCCCCGGTCCCGGCAGGTCACCCTGGACGGCGCCCCCGTCGAGCTGACCCCGCGCGAGTTCGACCTGCTGCACCACCTCGCCACCCGGCCCGGGCAGGTGGTCACCAAGCGGGAACTGCTCACCGAGGTCTGGCAGATCCCGTACGGGGGTGCCGACAAGACCGTCGACGTGCACCTGTCGTGGCTGCGCCGCAAGCTGGGCGAGAGCGCCCAGGAACCGAGGTACCTGCACACCGTGCGGGGCGTCGGGGTACGACTGGAACCGCCGCAGGCCACCGGATGAGGCTCCGGCTGGCGCTCATGGTCGCCGCGGTCAGCGTCCTCATCCTTGTCGCGTTCCTGGTGCCGCTGGCACTGCTGGTGCGCACCGTCGCCGAGGACCGGGCGACCGTCCGGGCCACCGCCGACGCGCAGAGCCTGGTCCCGGTGGTGGGCACCGCCGACACTGCCACCATCCGGCTGACCGTCGAGCAGTTGGCCGCCGACTCCGGCCGCCCGGTGAGCGTGTACCTGCCCGACGGCAGCGTGCTCGGCACGCCGGTGCCGCGCACGCCGGCGGTCGCGCTGGCCGCCCGCGGCCAGAGCCTGACCGGGGAGTCCGACTCCGGCCGGGAGATCGTGATCGCCGTGCAGGGCCGGGCGGACGGCACCGGGGTGATCCGGGTCGCGGTGCCGCGCGGCGAGCTGACCGACGGGGTGACCCGCGCCTGGCTCGTGCTCGCCCTGCTGGGGCTGCTCCTGGTGCTCATCGGGCTGCTGGTCGCGGACCGGCTGGCCCGTACCCTCGTCCGGCCGATCGGGGACCTCTCGGCGGTCTCGCACCGCCTCGCCAACGCCGAACTCGACGCCCGGGTCACCCCGTCCGGGCCACCGGAGTTGCGGGAGGTGGCCGGCGCGCTCAACCACCTGGCCGGACGGATCCAGGTGCTGCTGGTGCAGGAACGCGAACAGGTCGCCGACCTGTCCCACCGGCTGCGGACGCCGCTGACGGCGCTGCGGCTCGAGGCGGAGTCACTGCGGGACCCGGACGACGCGACCCGGATCACGGCCGCGGTGGACGGCCTCGAACGGGCCGTGACCGGCCTGATCCGCCAGGCCCGCTGGCGGCGCACCCCGGCGGCCGGCCCGGCCGGCTCGGACGCGGCGGCGATCGTGGGCGAGCGGGTGGCGTTCTGGTCGGTGCTCGCGGAGGACACCGGACGACCGGTGACACTCGACCTCGCGCCGGGTCCGCTGCCGGTCGGGGTGCCCGCCGACGAGCTGGCGGCTGCGGTGGACGCGCTGCTCGGCAACGTCTTCGCGCACACCCCGGACGGCACTCCGTTCCGGGTGCGACTGGCGGTCGCCGCCGGGCAGGTGGTGCTGACCGTGGCGGACGAGGGCCCGGGTCTGCCGGCCGACGCGGCCCGCCGGGGCGCGAGCGCGGCCGGCTCGACGGGGCTCGGTCTGGACATCGCCCGCCGGGCGGCGCAGTCCGCCGGCGGGCGGTTGGAGTTCGGTACGGCGCCGGGCGGCGGGGCGGAGGTGCTGCTCCGGCTCGGCCCACCGGCGCTGCGGAGCGGCGCCACCGTTCAGGGCGCCTGAGGGGGCGGGGCCGGACCCACCGTCGACGCCGCCGGCACGCCGCGGCGGCCGATCGGCACCCGCCCCCAACCGGGCCTCGCCCGACCTGGGGCTCCGGACGGCTTAACCCCGCCTTAGTCCTCGCACAGCGCCGCCCTATCCGCCCCGGACCGATCCTTCAGAGCAGGAACCGAGAGAGGTGGAGACGATGACGCGCACTTCAATGCTCCTGGCGTCGGCCGGTGGGGCGGCCGTACTCGCGGTGGCCGGGGTGGCGATCGGCGCCGCCGTGGCCGAGGAGCGGCGCGACCGGGACACCACGCTGGCCGCTGCCACCGTAGCCCCGACCGCGCCGAACGAGAGCGCCACCAGCGCCACCCCGGACGAGAGCGCCACCAGCGGTACGCCGAGCAGCACCGCCGGTACGCCGAGTGGCACCCCGTCCGCCGGCGGCACCCCGTCGGGGGCGACCGGCACGTCGGGCGCCGATCGGATCGAACCGCAACGGGCCGGGGAGATCGCGCTCGCGAGGGCCGGCGGCGGCCGGATCGAGGAGATCGAGGCCGAGCAGGAGCACGGCCGGCCGGTGTGGAGCGTCGAGATCGTGTCGGGCGACGTCGAGCACAACATCGACGTCGACCGGGAGAACGGGGCGGTGCTCCGGGCGGAGCAGGAGCAGGCCGACGACGACGATGACGACGACTGACCCGGTCCGCCGGGCGGGAACCCGCGCCGGGGCACCGTGAGGCGCCACGACGTGCGCCGCCAGGTGGGCGCACACGACACCCCGCGTGGCCGACAGGCCCGCGGGGTGTGGCGTGCCCGGCCTACTGCTTCTCGGTGAAGCCGAACTGCACGATGCCCTGATCGTCTACGGTCGCGTCGACCGAGGCGTCGCCGAGGATCGCCACGGCGTCGGAGTCGAGGAAGATCCGCGCCCCCTGGTTGTCGACCACGTGGTCGCCCTGGGTCGGCCCGGCGACCAGTTCCACGGTGAGCGAGCCCGCCGTGGCGTCGGCGGCGATCCGCACCCCGCCGTCCTCGCCGACGTCCTGTTGATTGGCGAGATCACGGATGACCAGGACGGCGTTGTCGGTCATGGTGAGCATGGTGGAACTCCTCGTGGATTCTCTCGGATCGCGGTCGAAACGGCGCAGACCGGTGATTGGCCCGCGTCCGGATGCACGTGGGAGGTGATCGGGCGACGATTCGCGTCGCCGACGGCACATGCGGCGGTCCCATAGCCGCCACCGCGTCGGGGCAGGTGAGAGCCCCGTCACCTCCTACGTTGCACGCCGTCGGGCGATCCGTCAAATAGACCCGGGTCAGTCGAGAGCGGTGGCCCGGGCGAGCAGCGCCCGGATTTCGGTCACAGCGGCGCGGCCCGCTCGGTTGGCTCCGACGGTGCTCGCCGAGGGTCCGTACCCGATCAGGTGAATCCGCTCGTCGGCGACGACCCGGGTCCCGTCCATCACGATTCCGCCGCCGGCGTCCCGCAGGCGCAGCGGGGCGAGATGGTCCAGCGCCGCCCGGAACCCGGTGCACCAGAGGATCATGTCGGCGGCGACGAAGCGGCCGTCGGCCCAGGCGACCCCGTCGGGCGTGATCCGCTCGAACATGGGTAGCCGATCGAGCACGCCCTGCTCGCGCAGCCGGCGGACCTCGGGAGTGACCGGGAGCCCGGTCACTCCGACCACGCTGCTCGGCGGCCGACCGGAGCGCACCCGGGCCTCGACGAGCGCGACCGCGGCCCGGCCGTGCTCCGGGGTGAAGTCGATGTCGCGGAAGTCGGGTGGGCGGCGGGTCACCCACGTGGTGCTCGCCGCGACCGGGGAGATCTCGCCCAGGAGCTGCACCGCCGAGGTGCCGGCGCCGACCACCACCACCCGTTGACCGGTGAACTCCGCCGGCCCCCGGTAGTCGGCCGTGTGCAGCTGCCGGCCGCGGAACTCGGCGCGACCCGGGTAATGCGGCCAGAACGGCCGGCTCCAGGTGCCCGTGGCGTTGATCAGGGCCCGGGCGATCCAGCGTCCGCGGTCGGTACGCACCTCGAGCCGCCCGTCGGGCAGCGATCGGACCGTCTCGACCCGGACCGGGCGCTCCACCGGCAGTTCGAACGTCCGCTCGTAGGCGGAGAAGTAGCCACTGACCACCTCGGAGGCCCGCCGGTCCGGCGCGGCGACGGGGAACGGCATGGCGGGCAGGTCGTGGAAGCCGTGCACCCGGTCCATCGTCAACGTGGGCCACCGGTGTCGCCAGGCCCCACCCGGGCCGTCGTCGGCGTCCAGGATCACGAAGCCGGTTCCGGGGGTGAAGCCGGTCCGGTGCAGGTGGTATCCGGCGGAGAGGCCGGCCTGCCCGGCACCGATCACCACCACGTCGACCGAGCGCGTATCCACGTACCGTGCAACCGAGAGCGCTCGGCTGCTCTGCCCTCCGCCGCCGTCGTCTCGCTCACAACCCGGGCCGACCCGCCGGGCGAACGCCACGACACCGCCGCAAGGGTGCCCATAAACTGCGCTCATGACCGATATGCGGCGCTACGTCGCCGAGTTCCTCGGCACTCTGTTGCTGGTCTTCTTCGGCGTGGGCAGCGCGGTAGCCGCCCGGGTCCAGGGCGGGGTGGTGGTGGTCGCGCTCGCCTTCGGATTCGTCATGCTGGCTCTGGTCTACACGATCGGTCCACTCTCGGGCAGCCACGTGAACCCGGCGGTCACCCTCGGGGTGCTGCTCTCCGGCAACACCTCGTTGATGGGCGCGGTCGCCTACTGGATCGCTCAGTTCGCGGGCGCCACCGTCGGCGCCTTCCTACTGTGGGTGCTCACCCGTTGGGGTGACGTGGTCGACCAGACCCAGGCGCTGGGCAGCAACGGCTACGGCGGGCACATCAACCGCTTCGGCGCCGCGCTGCTGGAGACCGTGCTGACGTTCCTGTTCGTACTGGTGGTGCTCGTGGTGACCAACCGCGCCGAGCAGACCGTTGTCGCCGGGGTCGCCATCGGGCTGACGCTCGCCCTGGCGCACCTGGTCGGCGTCGCCCTGGACGGGACGTCCGTCAACCCGGCTCGGTCCTTCGGCCCCGCCGTCTTCGAGGGCGGCGCCGCGCTGCGACAGCTGTGGGTGTTCATCGTCTTCCCGCTCCTCGGCGGCGCGCTCGCCGCAATCGTGGCACCACTGTTCGCCAAGCCGGACACACCACCGCCCGGGCCCGGGGACGCCGGAGAGCCCGGCCCTCGGACCCAACCCGCCTGACGTCCGGCGCGCGGAGCTCCCCGCCGCGCGGACCATCCCGTCTCCGCCGCCCGACTCACCGAGTGAGCCGTTCGGTAAAAACCTTCGCTGCGGAAACTTTCCCGGCGATTATCTCCATGACAACATCGACGCATGCAACGTCGTCTCCTCCCCCGGACGCTCGCACTGGTCGCGCTGGTCGCCGCCGCCGCGACCGCCGGCGCCCCCGGAGCCACCGCCGAAACCC
>NZ_SMKG01000117.1 GCF_004348525.1 Micromonospora sp. 15K316
TGCACACTGATCACCAGAACAGCCCTTGGTTATTGATGTTCTTCCCTAGACAAGAAGATCATCGACCAAGGGCTGTTTCCGTGATCGGCCGGGGCCCCGACAGTAACCTCGGAGGTTAAAGATCAAGCTAAGGGATGTCTCGTAACTCGGCGACCGGTCCATGGTGGATCATGAAGGGGTGCAGGTGATCTCGGCGGCTCGCCCGGAGTGGATCTTCCCGTTTACCGGACTGCAGCCCGCCCAGTTCCGCCGCCTCGTCAAGCCGGTGGCCGAGCCTGGTGGTGATGCGATCGCTGATGGTCGGCCGGGCCGGCAGTGGTCTCTCGACCTCCCGGATCGGGTGTTGCTGGTCGCCGCGTACCGGCGCACGAACCTGACGATGCGCCAGATCGACCCGCTGTTCGGGGTGTCGCACTCGGCGGCGCACCGGGTCATCGACACGCTCGGCCTCCTCCTCGCCTTGGCGCCGGTGCGCCGGCGTCGAGTCGACCAGATCAACGTCGTCGACGGCACCCTGATCCCGACCCGGGACCACCGCCTGGCCGCCCCGAGCAAGAACCACCGCTACAGCACCAATCTGCAGGTCGCCATCGACGCCCACACCCGCCTCGTGGTCGCCCTCGGTGACCCCCAGCCGGACATTTCCGGCAGCCGGCCGGCCTCACGTTGGCGGCTGGGTAGCCGCCGCGTACGACCGGGGCTTCTTCGACGACCTGATGACGCCGTACCTCGGGCTCACCCGCGACCAGAACCTCCGTCCCGACAGCAGCCTGGAGAAGCTGGCCGCGTTGCGGCCGGTCTTCGGCGTTCGCGGGCCCGACGGCGAGCAGGCCACCATGACCGCCGGGAACTCGTCGCCGCTCACCGACGGCGCGTCGACAGTGCTGCTCGCCTCGGAGGAGTGGGCGCGGGAGCGGAGCCTTCCGGTGCTGGCCTGGTTCACCTGGTCGCAGACGGCGGCCGTCGACTTCGTGCACGGCGACGAGGGGCTGCTGATGGCCCCGGCGTACGCGGTGCCCAGGATGCTCGCCCGGGCCGGGCTGACCCTTCAGGACTTCGACTACTACGAGATCCACGAGGCGTTCGCCTCACAGGTGCTGGCCACCCTCGCCGCGTGGGAGTCGCCCGAGTTCTGCGCGGACCGGCTCGGGCTGGACGCCCCGCTCGGCGCGATCGACCGGGACCGGCTGAACGTCAACGGCTCCTCCCTCGCGGCCGGGCACCCGTTCGCGGCGACCGGTGGCCGGATCGTGGCCACCCTGGCCAAACTGCTGGCCGAGAAGGGCGGCGGACGCGGGTTGATCTCGATCTGCGCCGCCGGCGGCCAGGGCGTGACGGCGATCCTGGAACGTTGACGAAGCCATCCATGCCGACTTCCGGGGCCGGGGCAACCTGCGCGCCGGGTGCCTCCGTTCCCCAGGCATGAGACGAACGCAAGGGCCTCCTCGGTGAACCAGGCCGACGAGGACGAGTACCGGCAGTTCGTGAGCGCCCGGTTGGAACCGTTACGGGTCACCGCGTACCTGCTGTGCCGGGACTGGCACACGGCGGACGACCTGGTCTCCATCACCGTCGGCAAGCTCTACCGGCACTGGCGCCGGGTGCGCCGCATGGAGCACGTCGACGCGTACGTCCGGGGAATGCTTACCAACGCCTGGCTGGACGAGCGCCGCCGGCCGTGGCGCCGGGAGAGGTCCACCGACGAACTGCCCGACCGGGTCGAGACGAACCTGCCGGAGGTGACGCTGGCCGACCGGGAGCTGCTCCTCGACCTGCTGGCGCAGCTTCCCGCCCGTCGCCGGGCGGTGGTGGTGCTGCGCTTCTACTGCGACCTCTCGGTCGAGGAGACCGGCCGGGCGCTGGGGATCAGCACGGGAACGGTGAAGAGCCAGGCGGCGCGCGGCCTGGAGAGCCTGCGCACTCTGGCATCGGTCGATGCGAGTGGGGAGGGCGCGTGAGCTACCGGAAAATCTTCAACGAGGCCGTCGGCGAGATCCCACCCAGCTCCATCGACCTGGGTCGGGTCATCGCCCGGCAGCGTCGCAGGCTCCGGCTGCGCCGGCACACCGCGATCGTGGCGGCGGCCGTCACGGTGGCCGCGATCACCGTCGGCGTGGCCGCCACCACCGGTCGCCCCCGGGCCGTCCCGCCGGCGGCGCCGAGTCCGAGTCCGACGGTCCGTACCCCGGCCCTCGGCCACAAACAGGCCTTCACCCCCACCGACATGGCGCTCTTCGAGGCGATGGGCCGGGTGGCGCCCGATCTCGAATGGGTACTGCAGAACGGCGCGTGGGAGGGCTCGGGGGTCTGGAACTCCGGGGCGAGCACAACCGGTTACACCCCGGACGGCTACATGGGCCAGGGGCGGGTCCGCTCCGGCGACCGGGCCGGCCACCTCAGTGTGGGCATCCCGCTGGACTGGGGGCCGCTGCTGCCCTGCCCCTCCGACCAGGTGAAGAAGAACCGCTGTGCCACCACGACCGGACCTGACGGCGAGACGATCCAGACCCGCTCCGCACGCAACCCGGACACCCATTCCGGTCGGAGCCCGACGGGATTCACCATGTCACACAGCGTGTGGGTGAAACGGCCGGACGGCGTGGTCATCTACGCCCAAATCATGGGCGAGGACGAGGACCCGCCGCTCACCCCCGCGCAGTTGACCGCCCTGGCGCTCGATCCGGCGGTGGCCGCGGTAGCCGCGGACCCGCTTCGCGGGGATACGCGGGCCCGCCGGCAGTTGATCGACAGTTGGGTGCTCGCCGCGATACAGCGGCAGGGCCCGGGCGTCACCGGCGCGGAGGGCGAAGGCCCGGTCTTCACCGCTAACGACCTGGGCGCGGGGTGGAGTGACCGGGGCGCCGAGAGCCGAAACACCACGGACACCTACTGGGGCTACGGCCGGGTCATGGTGAAGAACGTGGCCGGGCTCCTGTCGGTGGACATCCGGCGGCGCGACGCGGCTCCGGCGGGCGACCTGGTCTGCGGCGAGCCCGCGCCGACCCGGGCCTGCGAGGTGGGTACGGGCCCGCGCGGTGAGCGGCACCGCACCACCACGACCCGACGCGCCGACGGCGTCGCCACGCAGCGCGAGGTAGACGTACGGCGGGGCGACGGCACGTGGCTGAGGGTGACGCTCGCCGCGAACGCGAAGGGCAAATTCACCCTCAGCGGGACGCAGCAGCTGGGGATCGCCCTCGACCCGACTGTTACGCTGCCCGGCCGTTGAGTCCTCGAACGACTGACGCCCGCCCGGTTCGCACCGGGCGGGCGTCGCTGGTCGTGGCGGTGGCTGAACCGCCGACGGTGAACCAGGGCGACGAGCACCCACGGCCAATGACGCTGTGGACCAAGAATCGGCCATCGGCGCGGCGCCGCTCTGTAACCCGGTAAACCTAGTTCCTGCCCCAGTCCCATGCTTCGCGAGATACGAACCGCGTGGATCTTTATCTATCCCGCAAGCTCAGACGATTGTTCTGACGGTTAGGCGTTGGAGTGCTACTGCTCGGGATTCGATCAGGCTCATGCGCAGCTGCCACTCTTCGATGGCGGTCCAGTCGGCTTGCGCGGTGATCTGGTCAGGGTGCTTTCGATACAGCAAGCCAGGCTCGGCGATGAAGTATCCGTCTGCAACGACCGAGGCGGCGAGCAACAAGCCTGTGTCTTCGCCGCCGGGTAGTGCCAGTGCGAGCGCCAGCTCTCGCCGGTGAGCTACCCCCGCTTTCGTGGAGCTTCTTGATCATGGTCTGATGGCCGTGGGGAGGAAGTCGTCCGTGGCAGCACCGAAGAAGTACCCCGATGAGCTACGCCAGCGCGCTGTGCGCTTGTACCGCGAGTCGGACCCGAAGCCGGTGGCCCGGCGCCTGGCTGAGCAGCTTGGCGTGCATCACGAGACGCTCAGAAACCGGATCCGGCAGGCTGAGGCTGACATGCCGGCCGGCAGCAGGTAACCACCGCTCCATCAAAGCGGGGGAACTCACAGATCAAGCAGAGCAGGGGATCGGGCACGTAGCGGGCACAGCCAGCGCAAGAAGCGGTAGCAATGATCAAGGCCCCAGCCAGGAAACCTGTCCTGAGCTGGGGCTTTGTGTTGGATCGGGTGACGGGAATCGAACCCGCACCGTCAGTTTGGAAGAGCGTGCTCAACCGGTCGTGACGCCCGAAACGCCTGCGGCCATGGGCAGAGCCGGGTGCCGTTCGTGCCCCCTCATGACCGCTGGGCGCCACGGTTACTGGCCCGTGGATGGCCCGTGGATGGCCCGTCGGTGCTATCAGGTGTCAGGTCTCCCGACCTTGAGCACCCTTGCTTGTTCACCCGTGTTTTCGGAAGGGATGCGGCCAGCGAGGCACGCCCGGTGGGAGACCAATGTCGTGCTCCCTGGCCCATCGTTGCTGCGAACATCCAGAGTGACTACCGGCCGCCAGCGGGCGCACCTGGAACGGCTCTGGGCCGAACTACGCCACACGCCCTGCTCGGAGCGGTGCGCCAACTGGCTGCTCTACGGCATCCAACCCAAGAAAGCCAAGCAGGGGCTGCGGCCGGGGAACTGCAAGAACAAGGTCCACAAGCGGGAAACCCTCGGCATCGGTGGCCGACGCGTCCTCATCTCCCGGCAGTGGTCGGGAAAGACCCTGGCCGACCACCGGGCCGACCGGAAGGAGTGGGTCAAGGCGCTGCTCGGCGTCACCACCGACGCCGGCACCGCCCCCGACCGGCTCCGACACTGTGCGGCACGCCTGGGAACTCGCCAAACCCACCGACCCCGACGTCCCATCTCTCGGTCACCGGGTGCTGCGGGCCATCTCCGGGCGCATCCAATGGCGGGCGCAGCTGGACGCCGCGAGACGTAACCAGGCACTGCCCAGTGTTCGGCAACGGACCACAACATCACCGAGAGCGGGGAGGTATGACGGCGGTGGATGAGGTGCTGACGGTGGAGGAAGCCGCCGCCCGGATGAAGATGAGCGCTCGCTACGTGCGTCGACTGGTCGCCCAGCGGCGCATCGCCTTCCACAAGGTCGGGCCCAGCGTCCGCCTCAAGGCTTCGGACGTAGACGCCCATGTCGATGCCGGTCGGGTAGAGCCGATGACCGCCTCCACCGTGTGGCGTGACCTGGGGCGGGTGGCCTGATGGTGAACAAGGAAGGGCATCGGCGGTTCGGCAACGTCCGCAAGCTGCCATCCGGGCGGTATCAGGCCCGCTACCCGGGTCCGGACGGCCGGATGCGGAACGCACCGGAGACGTTCGCCCGTAAGTCCGACGCGGACCGGTACCTCACGCTGGTCGAGGCACAGATAGCCCGGCGGGAGTGGATCGACCCGGAACGGGCCAAGGTGAAGCTCGCGACTACGCGCGGCGCTGGATCGACCAGCGGCCAAACCTGCGACCCCGAACGATCCACCTGTACGGCTGGCTGTTGGACAAGCACGTCGTGCCGTACCTGGGCGGGGTTGAGCTGGGCCGGCTGGACACGCAAGCGGTCGGCCGATCGGGACGAAGCCAACGGCGAGCAGGGCTAATGGCACGCTAATGGCACGCCGGATGATCCTTGACCTTGGAGCATCGAAGGCCCTGACCGGAACTCGCGTCCTGATCAGGGCCTTTCGGTTGGAGCGGGTGACGGGAATCGAACCCGCACTGTCAGCTTGGGAAGCTGATGTTCTGCCATTGAACTACACCCGCAGGCGGCACCACTGTACCTGAGTCACCAGCCCCCCGCATCCAGGTACCCCCGCGGCACACCGGCTCGCCCCTCGCGCACGGCGGGGCCGCGCCGCCCGGCATACAGGGGCGGCACCCACTCGCCAAGTGGTTTCACCACGGCAAGGTATAGGTGTTCTCAAATCTCTCGATGGCTTGTAGCGTCTGCCTCACGTTTTCAGCCACGGCGTGACACACCTTCCGTTGCGCCGCCAGAAAGAGGTGGGCCCATGGGACTCCGTCCCAACCTGCTGACCCGGCGTGCCGCCGGCGTCGCGTCCACGACCCTCGCGTTGCTGCTCAGCACGGCCGCGGTGGGTGTCGTTCCGGCCGCTTCGGCCTTCTCCGCCGCCCCTGGGGGCACCTGCGTCGAGCCGGCCGACGTGCACGCCGGCGCCCGCGTCAAGGCGGGCGGCGCCGCCAAGCACGAACCGAACGAGCTGACGGCCACGCAGATCAAGGAGCGCGAGGCCGACCTGGCCGCGGCGCTACGTGAGCGCGCCAGCCGGCGTACGGGGGCTGTCGCGCCGCTCGCCACCGTCACGATCCCGGTGGTCGTGCACGTGATCCAGGAGGACAGCACGCGGGTCGGCGGGAACATCCCGGACTCGATGATCAACAACCAGATCGCCGTGTTGAATCAGGCGTACAGCGGAGCGACCGGCGGGGCGCCCACGGCCTTCGCCTTCCAGCTCAGCAAGATCAATCGAGTGGTCAACCCGTCGTGGTACCCGATCATCGACGGCTCCTCCGCCGAGCGCGCGATGAAGACGGCGCTGCGCGAGGGCGGCAAGAACACCCTGAACCTCTACCTGGGGGACGTGACCCCCGGCCTGCTCGGCTGGGCGACCTTTCCGCAGCGGCGGCTCAGCAGCACCGACGGCGTCGTCGTGCTCAACGAGTCGCTGCCGGGCGGCACCGAGGCCAACTACAACCAGGGCGACACCGCCACCCACGAGGTCGGCCACTGGCTGAACCTCTACCACACCTTCCAGGGCGGCTGCTCCGGCTCGGGCGACGGCGTCGCGGACACGCCCGCCGAGGCCACCCCGGCGTACGAGTGCCCGACCGGCCGGAACACCTGCAGCGCGCCCGGCCTGGACCCGATCACGAACTTCATGGACTACACCTACGACTCGTGCATGCACCAGTTCACCCCCGGGCAGGCGAGCCGCATGTTGACCGCGTGGAACGCCTACCGCGCGGCCTGACGTCGCCCGGTACGACCGGTGCCGGCCCCGTCACGGGGCCGGCCCCGGCGTCTCGCCCCCAGGACGCGATCAGGCCGCCGAGCGCTGGACGTCGCGGCGCCCGCGGCGGCCGGGACGGGTCTGCGGCACGACGGGGGCGGGATCGACCCGCTGAGCGCTGGCGTGCGGGTCGAGCCAGACCTGCACGGCCGGACGGCCCCAGCCCTCGCCCGGCCCGCCGGCGCTGGCGTCACGCCGGGACAGCATCGCCACGTCGACGGTGAACTCGAAGAGCCGCCAGTCGACCTGCGGCGCCGCTCCGGCGCGCGCCGCGAGCCGGGCGACACGGGCCGGGTCGGTGACCGGACGGGCGTGGCCCGCCACGTACGCCTCGTCGTCGCTCTCCTCCGGCGGGAAGGAGTGCAGCGCGTAGCGCCCGTCCCGCTCCAGGTCACGCCGCTTCGGCGAGTCGATGATGAAGCAGAAGAGCCCCTCGTCGGTGATCACCGGCGACACCGGGTGCACCCGGGGCCCGCCGTCGGCACGGACCGTGGCCAGGTAGCCGAAGCCCGGACCGTACTGCTGCATGAGAACGCGGATCCCGTCGGCGAGCCGGGGCTCGTCAGCGGCGAATTCGGACCAGGAAGCCATGCGGGCATTCTATCGAACAAATGTACGATCGCGCGACGCGACGCGCTGCTCACCGGCACCGGATTCGAGCCGCCCGAACGACGCTCGCTATGGTGGTCCGATGCTGCTCTCCGACCGCGACCTGGTCTCCGAGATCAAGGCCGGCACGCTCGGGCTGGAGCCGTTCGAGCCCACCCTGGTGCAACCGTCGAGCATCGACGTACGCCTCGACCGGCTCTTCCGGGTCTTCAACAACCACCTTTACACGCACATCGATCCGGCGCAGCAGCAGGACGACCTGACATCGGTGGTGGAGGTCCCCGACGGGGAGCCGTTCGTGCTGCACCCGGGGGAGTTCGTGCTCGCCTCGACGCTTGAGGTGATCTCGCTCGGCGAGCAGCTCGCCGGCCGGCTGGAGGGCAAGTCGAGCCTGGGTCGTCTCGGTCTGCTGACCCACTCCACCGCCGGCTTCATCGACCCGGGCTTCTCCGGCCACGTGACGCTGGAGCTGTCGAACGTGGCGAACCTTCCGATCACGCTCTGGCCCGGCATGAAGATCGGTCAGCTCTGCATCTTCCGGCTCTCGTCGCCCGCCGAGCACCCGTACGGTTCGGCCGTCTACGGCTCGCGTTACCAGGGGCAGCGCGGCCCCACCCCGAGCCGGGCCTGGCAGAACTGGCGTACCTGGCCGACCCGCTGACCGACCGGTCGGGTCGCTTTCCGGCCGCACGCCTCGCGCCTCGCGCCGGGAACGTGAAGGGGCCCCTCCCACACCGCTTCGCGGCGGGAAGGGACCCCTGCCCACGGATCAGTCGGGGCGGCCGAAGCTGTGGATCGGGCCGTCGTCGAGCTTCTTCATCTTGATCGGCACTCCGGCCTGGGAGGCGTGCACCACCCATCCGTTGCCGACGAACATGCCGACGTGGTGCAGGTCGCTGTAGTAGAAGACGAGGTCGCCGGGGCGGAGGTCGGCCCGGCTCACCGTCTTCGTCGCCCGGCGCTGCTGCGCGGCGTTGTGCGGCAGCGACACCCCGGCCTTGGCCCAGGCCGCGAGCACGAGCCCGGAGCAGTCGTACGAGTCGGGCCCGTCGGCGCCCCAGACGTAGGGCTTGCCGATCTGGGCGCAGGCGAACTTCACCGCCACGCCGGCGGCGCCACCCGGATAGGTCGCCGGGCACGGGGCCGGCCGTAGCGGCCCGCCGCCACCGTCGCCGTACACCTTGATCCGCAGCTTCTGCAGCCGGTCGATCTCGGTGTTGATCTGCTTCTTCTTCGCCGCCAGCTGGGCCTCGGTACGGGTCAGCTCGGTGACGAGCTCGTCCAGCGGCGCCTTCTGCCGGGCCAGCTGGTCGCGCAGCTCGACGACCTGGGCGACGTCCTGTTGCTGGTTGTGGGCGAACCGGTCGAGCAGCTCCAGCTGGCCGACGACGTCACCCGGCGAGTGGCTGCCGAGCAGCGCGTTGACGGTGGACATGCTCTCGCCCTTGTACGCCCGCACCGCGAGCACGCCGACCTTCTCCATCGCCTGGTCGATCCGGAGCTGCAGCGGCTTGATCCGGGCGGCGAGCGCGTCGGCCTGCCGGCGCTTGGCGGTGAGTTCCTGACGGGTGGCGTTGTGCCGCTCGATGACGGGTTCGAGTTTGTTCCAGTCCTGATCGATCTGGCGCTCGATCTCGGCGATCGACGGGTCGGCGTGGGCCGCGGTGGCGCCGCCGGTCAGGACGACGCCGACGCCGATGACGGCGGCGAGGACGGTGGTGATGCGGGACCAGCGTGGACGCGGCGCACCCGTCGTCGGGCCGGCTGTCGCCGACCGTCCGGACGGAGGCCGCGGGGCATGGTGGGCCACCGGGCTCCTTCTTCCCTGACCGCCTACCGGGTTAGCTGACGGGTTCGGGCGGGAAGGTCGGCACCCTACCGCAGTGACTGCGGATTCACCCCGGGAACCTGGTTCCCCGGCTCGCTCGGCGAGCGACTCGGCGGTGTCGGACCGTTACCGCCCTGGGTGGACGGACCTGCTACCGGCCGACGATTGACCAGACTAGAGAGGGGCGTTACCGATCCGCAACCCTTCGGGCGGTGACACTCCGTGTCCGGAACGGCCCGACGCACCAGTCGTGCGACGCTCGAATATTTTCTTCGGATTTCTCAGGAGGACCGAAAGGTATTGACCACGGCGTGTCGGCGGGGCGAAGGTGACCAATACCTGACCCGTCCTGGAACTGGGGGTTCGATGCACCGATCAACCATGTCGAGGAGCAGACTCGCCCTGCTCACCGCCGCGGTGGTCAGCGCCACCGCGGCCGTGCCACTCACCGGCGGTCCGGCCGCGGCCGCCCCGGCCGGCGACCGCCAGCAGCAGTACGCCGCCGCGGCGACGGAGTACGGGGTGCCGGAGAGCATCCTGCTCGGCGTCTCGTACCTGGAATCCCGGTGGGACACCCACGCCGGCACACCCAGCACGAGCGGCGGATACGGACCGCTGCACCTCACCGACGCGGCCCACGTCGCAGGCCCGCCCGCCGGGTTCCACGTCGACGAGGGCGAGGACCCACGGGGCGACACGTCCCGGCCACTGACCGTCGGCCCGACGGAAAGGGCGGTACCGAGCGCGCCCGCACCCGCGGCGCTCCGGACCCTCCAGGCCGCCGCCGCGCTCACCGGGGCCGACGCCGACGCGCTCCGCACCGACCCCGCCACCAACATCCGCGGCGGTGCCGCGCTGCTCGCCTCGTACCAGAAGCAGGTGGGCGGCCCGGTGGGCGCCGGGACCGACCCGGGAGCCTGGTACGCCGCGGTGGCGCGCTACTCCGGCGCGGAGACCGAGGAGACGGCGACCGCCTTCGCCGACGAGGTGTACGACCAGATCCGACTCGGTGCGAGCCGGCGGACCGACGACGGCCACCAGGTCGTCCTCCAGGCCCGGGCGGTGACCGCGCAGGCGGGCACGCTGCGCCGGCTCGGCCTGCGGGACACGCAGCGGCGGGACGGGGTGGAGTGCCCGGCGCGGCTCGGCTGCGAGTGGATCCCGGCGCCGTACGAGCAGTACGGGCCGGGCGCCGGCGACTACGGCAACCACGACCTGGGCGACCGGCCGGCCCAGCAGAAGATCGAGTACATCGTCATCCACGACACCGAGGGGTACTACGCGCCCAGCGTCGGCCTCGTGCAGCAGGCCGACTATCTGGGCTGGCACTACACGCTGCGCTCGATGGACGGCCACGTCGCGCAGCACGTGAAGGCCGAGGACGTCGGCTGGCAGGCCGGCAACTGGTACGTCAACGCCAAGTCGATAGGCATCGAGCACGAGGGCTTCGCCGGCCACGGCACCTGGTACACCGAGGCGATGTACCGCGCCTCGGCCAAGCTGGTCCGGTACCTGGCGTCGAGGTTCGGCATCCCGCTGGACCGGCAGCACATCATCGGGCACGACAACGTTCCCGGCACCGTGGCCTCGACGGTGGCCGGCATGCACTGGGACCCGGGCCCGTACTGGGACTGGTCGCACTACTTCGACCTGCTGAAGGCGCCGTTCCGGAGCACCGGCACCACGCGGACGGGTCTGGTCACCATCGACCCGGACCTCACCACCAACCGGCCGGCGTTCGTCGGCTGCAACCGGCAGCCGCCGGGCGTGCCGGACCCGCCGCCGCCGGCCGAGCCCTGCCCGCTGCGGGGCTCCTCCGCGGTCGTCCTGCACAGCGCGCCGAGCCAGGACGCGCCGCTCGTCAACGACCTGGGTCTGCGCCCGGACGGCTCGCCGAACACCATGTACATCTCCGACCACGGCGCCCGGGCCTCGGCCGGCCAGACGTACGCGGTGGCCGAGGTGCGCGGCGACTGGACGGCGATCTGGTACCTCGGCCAGAAGGCGTGGTTCCACAACCCCGCCTCCGCCCCGACGGCGAAGTGGGCGACCGGTTTCGTGGTGACCCCGAAGCCGGGGAAGGCGACGATCCCGGTCTACGGTCGGGCGTACCCGGAGCAGGCCGCCTACCCGGCCGGGGTGGCCTACCAGACGATCTCCCCGTTGCAGTACACGCTCGCCGCCGGTCAGCGGTACGCCGTCGGCGACGTGTTGCCGAGCGAGTACTACAAGGCCACCACCTTCGACGGCTCGTCGCCGGGCGACTGGACGGTGATCCGGGGCGACCTGCGGTACGTGCAGATCCAGTTCGGGCACCGCATCATGTACGTCAACCTCGACGACGTGCTGCTGCTCCCGTCCCCGGTGGGCGCGCCCCGCTGACCAGCGGTCACCGGCGCCGCGCCGGTCTGCATCCCGAGAGACACGAGAGCCCCCGGTCGGTCGACCGGGGGCTCTCGACGTTCACGACGTTCGCGGTGGATCAGCCGGGTCGTCGGAAGCCGGCGACCGGCATGTAGTTGATGCTCGTCACCTGGACCGGTTTCCCGGCCCGTGGCGCGTGGACCATCTGGTCGTTGCCGAGGTAGAGCCCGACATGGTGCAGGTCGCTGAAGAAGAAGACCAGGTCACCCGGGCGGGCCTCGGAACGCGGGATGGCCTTGCCCTCGTTCCACTGCGCGCCGGTGAAGTGCGTGAGGCTGATCCCGGCGGCCTTGTACGCGTACTGGGTCAGGCCGGAGCAGTCGAAGGCGTTCGGACCGGTGGCACCCCACACGTACGGGTCGCCGACCTGCTTGCAGGCCGTCTGGATCGCGGTGCGGGCCGCCTCGCTGACCACCCCCTTGACGGTGGGGCAGTTCTCCGGCATGACCACCGACTTCGGCAGCAGCTTCTCGAGCCGCTTGATCTCGGCGTCGATGTTCTTCTTCTTCTTGGCCAGCTCGTTCTGCTGCTTCGTCTGGGTGGTGATGAGCGCGTCGAGCTTCTGCTTCTCCGTGTCGTACTTGGCGCGGATCTTCAGAATGCCTTCGACCTGCTTGTGCTCCTGACGGGCCAGCCGATCCAGGATGGTGAGCTGCTCGGTGAGCGTGTCCGGCTTGGCGCTGACCAGCAATGCGCCGAGATCCTGCGACGGACCGCTGATGTAGTAACGGGAGGCGAGGTCACCGACCCGGGTCATCGCCAGCTCGGTCTGGAGACTGAGCGGCTCGATCTTCTTCTCCAGCTGGGTCGACTTCTTCTGGTTGACCTTCAGCTGCGCCCGCACCTTGTTGTACTGCTCGATCGTGGGTTCCAGCTGCTCCCACTGCTTGTCGATCTGCGCCTCGATCTCCTCGACCGTGGGCGCGGCGTGGGCCGGCGCGGCGAGCATGCCGGCGCCGACGGCCGCAGCGGCGACCAGTGTGAGCAGGCGGTGGGCAGCCCGGCGCAGGCCACCCGGACGAGCGGAACGTCCCGGTGCGTGACGATGGGGGGGCATGGTTGCCACCGGCACCGACTCCTTTGTGACCGACCGCCGGGCGCCTCGCAGAGGGGAAGGGGGCGAGGGCAGACGTCCACAGCGGTCGGTGCCCCACGATAGGGAAGCGCCGGAGCGGAATCAAGGCGAGCCCGCGCGTCGTCACTCCCGTACGACGAGCCGCCTACCATGTGTGCCGGTTCCGCCGGCGGGACGCGACTCACGTCCGGCCGTGCCGCACCTCATCCCGCCCACGAACTGGCCCTGCTCGGCTAGGACGACGTCGGGCGTCACCCGGCTCGGCTCGCCGCACCTCGGCCTACGGTCTCGCGGGTGCGCTGCTGCTGGAACGGTCGCCGAGCGGGTGGCGGTCGTCGACGGCCCGCTCGCGGCGATCATCACCACCACGGCCTCCTGAGCGCGCCGGAGGCGCGGCGGTGGCGGGTAGCCGCCACCACCGCCCCGGGCGTACGCCTCAGCCGGCGACCGGCTCGGTCTCCTTGTCGCCCTGAGCCTGCTCGGGCTTGACCGAGCGGAGCAGCACGCTCGCCACGTCGATCACCTCGACCTGCTCGCCGGCGCCCTTGCCGTTCACGCCGTCGCTGAGCATCGTCGAGCAGAACGGGCAGCCGACCGCGACCGTCCTGGCGCCGGTGGCCATGGCCTCCTCGACGCGCTCGACGTTGATCCGCTTGCCGATCTTCTCCTCCATCCACATCCGGGCGCCGCCGGCACCGCAGCAGAAGGAGCGCTCACTGTTGCGCGGCATCTCGGTGATCCCGGCATCGCCCAGGGCGCTGCCCAGCACCTCTCGCGGCGCGGCGAAGACCCGGTTGTGCCGGCCCAGGTAGCAGGGGTCGTGGTAGGTGACGCCACCGTCGACCGGCTGCACCGGGGTGAGCTTGCCGGTGGCCACCAGGTGGGCCAGGAGCTGGGTGTGGTGAACGACCTCGAACTCGCCGCCGAGCTGGTCGTACTCGTTGCCGAGGGTGTTGAAGCAGTGCGGGCAGGTGGCGACGATCTTGCGCTTGCTCTTCTCCCTGCCCTCGAACGCCTCGTTGAGCGTCTCGACGTTCTGCTGGGCGAGCATCTGGAAGACGAACTCGTTGCCGATCCGGCGGGCCGGGTCACCCGAGCAGGTCTCACCCTCGCCGAGGATCGCGAAGGAGACGCCGGCCTCGTTCAGCAGCGTGGCGACGGCGCGGGTGGTCTTCTTCGCCCGGTCCTCGAACGCCCCGGCGCAGCCGACCCAGAAGAGGTACTCGAAGTCGTCGACCTCGCCGACCCGGGGCACCTCGAAGTCGAGCCCCTTGGTCCAGTCCTCGCGGGTGCTCTGCGGGGCGCCCCACGGGTTGCCCTTGTTCTCCAGGTTGCGGAGCATGACGCCGGCCTCGGACGGGAAGCTCGACTCGATGAGCACCTGGTAGCGGCGCATGTCGACGATGTGGTCGACGTGCTCGATGTCGACCGGGCACTGCTCGACGCAGGCGCCACAGGTGGTGCAGGACCAGAGCACGTCCGGGTCGATGACACCGCCGGACTCGGCGGTGCCGACCAGCGGCTTGTCGCCCTCGGCGAGGGCCAGCACGTCGACGTGGGCGAGCTGCGCGGCGGTGGCCTTCTCCTCGCCGGTGAGGTCCTTGCCGCCGCCGGCAAGCAGGTACGGCGCCTTGGCGTACGCGTGGTCCCGCAGGCTCAGCACGAGCAGCTTCGGCGACAGCGGCTTGCCGGTGTTCCAGGCAGGGCACTGCGACTGGCAGCGGCCGCACTCGGTGCAGGTGCTGAAGTCGAGCAGCCCCTTCCAGGTGAACTGCTCCACCTGGGCGACGCCGAACTGGTCCTTCTCCGGGTCGGCCTCCTCGAAGTCCAGCGGCTTCCCGTTGCTGGTCATCGGGCGCAGGGCGCCGAGGCCGGAGCCGGCGGGCTTCGCCGGCTCACGCTTGAAGAAGATGTTGAAGAACGCCAGGAAGCGGTGCCAGGCCACGCCCATGGTGACGTTCAACGAGATCACGATGAGCCAGGTCATCGAGATTACGATCTTGATGAGGGCGGCGACGCTGACGCCGGCCTCCCAGGCCGGGAGGGCGTTGCCGAGCGCGTGGCTGACCGGGGTGGCCCAGACCGGGTACTCGAAGTGGTCGGTGGAGACCTTGAAGCCGCGGATCAGGAAGCCGAAGATCAGTACCAGCAGCACGACCCACTCGACGAAGTAGCCCTGCCACATGGTCGAGCCGGTGAACCGGGAGCGTCCGCCCGGCCGGCTGGGCCGGTTACCCAGCCGGATCGCCATCAGCACGAGGATGCCGACCAGGCCGAGCACGCCGATGATCTCGGTGGCCAGGCCGAAGACCGTCCAGTGCCCGATGATCGGCAGTTCGCCCCCGGTGCTGACCACCTCGAAGTACGCCTCGAGCACCAGCAACGACAGCACGATGAACGCGACCATCACGAACCAGTGCGCCGCGCCCACCACGCTCCACTTGAGCATCCGGGTGTGGCCGGCGGTCTCGACCAGCATCGTCCTCGTGCGGGTGCCCTTGTCGCCGAACCGCTCGGGTGCCGGTTGACCCAGCCGGATCACGGCCACCATCTTCAGGACCGCGCGTACCGCAAGCCCCACCGCCACCGCGGTGATGGCGGCCGCGAGGATCGTGGCGACGATCTGGACGCTGCCCATCGAGTTGGCCTCCCGGTCTGCTGCCTGTCGAGCGACTCGGCGACCGGGCCGGCTCAGGCCGCGAGCGACGCGCCGCCGCTGCCCTGCCCTCGACCGGACCGATCCATGACCGCGCTCCACCCGGTCATGAAGTGCAGCCTACGCGCAAGGTTACCCAGCAGTAACGTGAGTCATCTCGCACCCGGGCCGCGCCGCCCTGCGCACACCATAGGGGCCCCCGCCCGAAACCGCCGGGCGGGGGCAACGTCGAGTGAGATGGATCGACCCAGGACACGGCGGCCGTGACCGCCGCGCGGATCAACGCCAGCGCGAGAGCAGGATCAGCGAGGCGACCATCGCGCCGAAGCCCACCGCGAGGTTCCAGTAACCCCACGACATGACCGGGTACGCCTGCTCGGAGAGGTAGTAGACCACCAGCCAACCGATGCCGACGACGATCAGCGCGACCGCGGCGATCGGCAGCCACACCGGGCTAGGCTTGCGCGTCGCCGCCGTCGCCGTCGGGCGTACGTCCGTCGGCGGGGTGTACACCTTCTTCTTGCGGACCTGAGACTTGGGCACGACGCTCTCCAGAGGGGGTTATTGCGACCTCGTCCGGCCTGACAACCGGGCGCGGGGGCGACGGTCCATGGCCAATAATGTTCGACAGCTAGCGTAGTCCGGAAGACCCGTCCAAGCCACGAATGGGGTCAGGCCGGTGCGAGGAGTGACCGGAAAAGGCGAAAGTATTCGGATCCCCGCCCCGGTCGCGACGTGAGGACGACGGGAAGGAACGCTCGGTGGAGTACACATCCGGCGCCGCCTCCTGGCAGAAGGTGCTCCGGCGCGTCGTCGCCGGGCTGCTGCCACGGCGCCCGCGGCAGCGGCGACCGGGCTGGTCGATCGGGGTGCCGCTGATCGCCGCCGCGGCCGGGCTGCTCTTCACCACCACCGCGACCACCGCCGGCGGCACCGCCCTGCGCGAGGACCGGCGCCCCCAGCTCACCCAGTTGATCGAGGAACGCCGGCAGCAGGTCGCCGCGAGCGAGCGGGAGGCGGCGACGCTGCGCCAGGACATCGAGGAGCGGACCACCACGCTCGGCGAGCAGGACGGCCCGATCCGGGCCCAGCAGGACCGGGCCTCCGGCAGCCTCCAGTCGGCCGGCTTCACCGCGCTGGCCGGGGTCGGCGTCACTGTCGAGCTCAACGACGCGCCCCGGCGCAACGACCAGCGCCTGCCCGAGGGGGTGAGCAACGACGACCTGGTGGTCCACCAGGGCGACGTCCAGGCGGTGGTGAACGCGCTCTGGGCCGGCGGCGCGGAGGCCATGTCAATCATGAACGTCCGCGTACTCGCCACCAGCGCGGTACGCTGCGTCGGTAACACCCTGCTGCTGCACGGCCGGGTGTACTCCCCACCATTCAAGATCGTAGCGATCGGCGATCCGACTTCCCTGCAGAAGGCTCTCGCCGAGTCCGAGGGAGTCCAGTTGTTCCGGGACGCCGTCGAGCACTACCAGCTCGGTTACCGGGAGGACGTCTCCACGGTGACCGTGCCGGCGTTCGAGGACTCGACCGCGCTGCGCTCGGCGAAGGTGCTCCAGTGAACCGCGCGGCGAAGGTGTTCCCGTGAACGACGACGACCGGCCCGAGGGGCGGCATCGCGGCCAGGCCGACGAGCCGACGGCGTTCCTGCCCAAGGTCGACCGCGCCGAGCCGGGCGCCGACCGCCCCCGGAACTCCTGGCCCGACCCCGTGCTGCCGCCCCGCGCGCCGGCCACGCCGCCGTCGGGCCCGGGTCAGGTCGCCCCGCACCCGGCCGCGCCGCCGGACCAACTGCCCCAGCGCCGGACGAACCCGCCTCCCGCGGCCGGCGTTGCCCAGCCGGGACACCCCCACTGGTCCTCCGCGGAGGCCGACCGGCCGCCGACCCATCCGGTCGCGCCGCTCGACGCCCCACCACCGTGGCCCGGCGCCGCCCGTCCGGCGTCTCCCGCCGACACGGGAGGCGGCTTCGCCACCGCCGCCGGAGCACCGACCCAGCCGCACCTTGGGCGCGACGTTTCGAGCCGGCCGGCAGAGTCCGCGCGGCCCACCGCCCCCGACCAC
>NZ_SMKG01000118.1 GCF_004348525.1 Micromonospora sp. 15K316
GCAACAAAAAGTTGCCAAAGGAATCCAAACCAGAAGATCCCGAAGAATCAACCAGTCCGGGGTATAAATCAATTTGGCACTGGCTTATCAAACACCCTGTTGAGTTCTCAAAGAACAACCACACACCATCCGACAACCCCCACCAGGAGGGCCCATCATCCGGGGCATTTCGTTCCGCAACCCGCCGCTCTCGCGCCGGGCACTTTTACTACGTTACCTCACCGTTTCCACCGTGTCAAACCGCTGTGTGCCGGTCTGTCGTGCTTCGTACGGGTTGGCACCGCCGAACACGCGCAGCAGCGAACCGCTGTGCTTGATCGTCGGATTCGGCAGGCCGGCCGCTGCGGTCTCCCGCGAGCTCGCCCGGTGCCCTGCCGGTCGTCAACCTTACCCGGTCGGTTTCGCCTCACCAAATCCGCCTCGCGGCGAATCCGGGGCACCGCCCGGAACCGGTTTCCGGAGTGGCCCTGCGGCCGCTCTGGTCCCGATGCCATCCCGGTTCAGGGCCCCGGGCTCTTCGTCCCGTTTGCCCCGTTCCGCGCTGGCAGAGAGAAAGTTACGCGGGTTCGGGTTTGATCGTCAAATCGGCGGCACGCGGCGCGCGTCACACGATCACCGTCGGCCTATCTTCCCAGGTCAAAGCGGGTCAGCGAGTGGCACTCCGCGCTGACCCCACCCCAACGCCAGGTGAACGGTGGGCTCGAACGCCGCCCAGGACGGGGCTCGGCAGGCCCTGCGGGATGCCACGGGACCAACCCCGAAGGGCCCGGCGTCAGCGGGTGCCCCTCCGCGCCGCGAACCAGGCACGAAGGCCGAGCACCCCCACGACAGTGCCGATGGCGAGCGACCCCCCGATCAGGAGGGCGTGCACCCAGAGGAAGGAGGTGGGCGTTCCCTGCGCGGACACACCGCCGGACCACGATCGGGGGTCGTCCCAGATCGCCACGGCGAACCTCGGCCAGATCACCCACATCCAGACCCCCACGCCCGTGAGGAAGAGGGCCCAGCCACGCGACAACACCATGGCAGCCCAGTATGCCAGCGGCATCCGGCCCACCGACCTGGTCGGGCTCGGGCCCACCGCGAACTCGGAGGCACGGACGGCTCCGTATCCGATCGATCCGCTCCTGGTCCGCCGGGAAGTCGGTCAACGGGTACGGTGGCCCCATGGCCCGGCCGAGCATCCCCACGCCGGAGGTCGTCACCAGCAGCGACGACCTCCCGCTCGGCGTCTCCACCGGCCCGGCCCACCGCGGTGACGGCCGCGAGCAGATCCTCGATGTCCTTCGTGCCGGCGGACTGCGGTTCCGCGACGGCGCGCGATGGCGGACGGCGTACTGACCCGAATCCGCTGACCGGTCCGGCGAGCCTCGCCCCGACCGGCGCGCCCGCGCGTCAACCCACTCTTCCCGACGAAAGGCGTACCACCATGTCCGTCCCACGCATGCTCACCGGGGACCGCCCGACCGGGCGGCTGCACCTCGGCCACTACGTCGGCAGCATCGCGAACCGCGTACGGCTGCACCAGCGGTACGACAGCTTCTTCATCATCGCCGACCTGCACATGCTGACCACCAGGAACACCCGCGAGGACATCGAGCGGGTCGGCGACAACGCCCGCGAGATGGTCACCGACATCCTGGCCGCCGGCGTCGACCCGGCCCGGGCGACGTTCTACCTCCAATCGGCGATCCCCGAGGTCGGCGACCTGAACACGCTCCTGCAGAACCTGGTCACCGTGCCCCGGCTGGAGCGGGTGCCGTCACTCAAGGAGATGGCCCGGGACTCGGGCAAGGAGGAGATGCCCTACGGGCTGCTCGGCTACCCGGTGCTCCAGGCCGCCGACATCCTCTGCGTGAAGGGGCAGGTCGTGCCGGTCGGCAAGGACAACGCCGCTCACGTGGAGGTGACCCGGGAGATCGCCCGTCGGTTCAACGGCCTCTACGGGACGGTCTTCCCGGTCCCGGAGCTGATCCAGGCGGACACGTCCTCCCTCGTCGGTACGGACGGCGCGGCCAAGATGAGCAAGAGCCGGGGCAACACGATCCTGCTCTCCGACGACCCGGCCGCCGTGCGGCGCACGGTGATGGGCATGTACACCGACCCGAACCGGGTCCGCGCCGACGTGCCCGGGACGGTCGAGGGGAATCCGGTCTTCGCGTACCACGACGTGTTCAACCCGGATCGCGCGCAGGTGGCGGAGCTGAAGGAGCGCTACCGCGCCGGACGGGTGGGCGACGTCGAGGTCAAGGAGAGGCTGGTCGACGCGCTGAACCACTTCCTGGATCCGATCCGGGAGCGCCGGGCACGGATCGAGGACGACCGCGGCCTGGTCGACCAGCTCATCTTCGAGGGCACCGAACGGACCCGCCACGAGGTACGGCAGACGGTGCGTGAGGTGCGCCGGGCGATGGGCCTGACCAGCGCGTACACCCGGATGCGTCGCCGGGCGGAGCGGGCCGGGCGGGCCTTGACCACCGCGGGCTGACCCGGCGGGGTTCTGCGGCCTCTCCCGGCTCGACGGGGCGGGGAGAGGCCACAGACCGGCGTACGGACGCAGTGACACCCCCGGTCGTCGATCCACTTGACGAGCCGGCGGCACGTGCCCACCTCTCCCAGCCCTGGTCGGCGCAATCCGGCACCTACAAGATCATTACCTGCCCCGTCCGCTCACCCGACCGGCCGGACTCCGCCGCACCGGCACGCCGCCAGGTGGCCGCAAGAACCCTCGATCCCACACTTGACCTGCGGAAATACGACTCGCTTCAGAGTGGACGAGGGCTTCCGGCCAGTGATACGACTTGTCTATCGGCCCGTCAACGGCGCCGCGTCGTACCCAATCTGATGCCGCCCGTTCAGTCGGGCTTTCAACCGGGTCACGCAGCCGCGAGGGCACCGCCGGCGCAAGCGTTGCCGTCCCGCTGTTTGCCCCGTGCACCGCCGAATGGACGCGGCAGAGTCGCCCGAGGAGTGCTCGTGCCGCACAACCGGATCCGCCCCCGGCGCCAGCCGTTCGAAGTCGCCGTACTGCTGGCCGCCCCGCCCTGCGGCGTCTTCCTGATCCTCCTGGACGTCCGACCACAGTCGGTCACACTGGCCATGCCACCCCCGCTCCAGACGGGCTGGGAGACGGGCCTGATCGTCGGCGGCCTGGTCGGCCTCTCGGGAATCCTCTGGCCCGGGCGACTGTCCACAGGCCTCGGTATCGAGCTGGCGGCGCTGCTGATGCTCGGCTCGATCACCGGCATGTACGCGGTCGCCATCGCGGCGATCTCGGGCACGCGGGGCGTGGCCGCGATCTCGTTCGTGGTCGCCGTGTCGGCCGGATCGTTCTGGCGCTCCGCGCAGATAGTCCTCGATCTCCGGCAGCTCGCCCAGGCCAGCCGGGAGATCGGCACCGACGTCGTCACCGGGGAGTCGGCATGAGCAGCGCACCGCCGTCACCAGCCGCGCCGCAGTGGCTGCAGACCGTACTCTCCGCCCTCGGCGTGCTCGGCAGCGCCGGAGGGCTCGCCGCCATCGTCGCGGTGATCATTCAACGGGGCAAGTTCAAGGCCGACGCGGCGGACACCCTCACCGACGCCGCTCTCACCCTGGTGCAGCCGCTGCGGGCGCGGGTCTGCGAACTCGAACGTGAGGCGCTCGCCTCCCGCGAGGAGCTGGCCACGATGCGTAGCAAGGTGTACCAGCTGGAGGCCGCCGTCCGGTCGCTGCGCCGGACGCTGGAGAAGTGGCGGGCGGCGGTGATGGCGCCGGATGCCACGCTGCGCCGGATCCGGGCGACGGTGGCGGAGTCCCAGGAGGGACGCGATCAGCCACCCGACTCCTGACCCGGCGCGGTAGGCGCGGCGGACTCCGGTCAGAGGTCCGCGCACGACCGGCGGTGGAGCGACCTCGGTCCGCTCCACCGCCGGTCCGCGTCCTCGGGGAGGATCGGCGGGCGCCGGGGCGGTATGTCTTCCGGGTCGTCAGACGACCGCGGTGAAGTCGGCGGACCGAGTCAGCTCGGCCCACCTCTCCGCCTCGGTGATCTGGTTCCGGGAGTGGTCCAGGGCGATCTGGAGCGCGTCGGACCCGAGCAGCAGGCGCAGCGGCGGTTCCTCGCTGGCGGCGATCTCGACGATCGCGTCGGCGGCCCGCGCCGGATCACCCGGCTCGTTGCCCGAGTAGCCGGCAAGCATCCGCAGCCGCCCGCCGACGGTCTCGTCGTACTCGGCGCGGACCGGCGCCGAGGGCTCGGCCGCGCCGCCGGCCCAGTTCGTCCGGAGTCCGCCCGGCTCGATGATCGTCACCTTGATGCCGAGCGGCGCCACCTCGCTGGCGACGACCGCGGAGTAGCCCTCGACGCCGTACTTGGCGGTCTGGTAGGCGCTCAGGCCGGAGGTGCCGCCCACCCGGCCGCCGATCGAGGAGACCTGGATGAGGTGGCCGGAGCGCTGGCGACGCATGACCGGCAGGGCGGCCTTGGTCACGTTGACGACGCCGAACAGGTTGGTCTCGACCTGGCGGCGGAACTCGTCCTCCGGGAAGTCCTCCGCGGAGGCAGTGGTGGCGTAGCCGGCGTTGTTGACGAGCACGTCGAGTCCGCCGAAGCGCTCGACGGCGCTGTTCACGACGGTCCGGGCGGCGGTCGGATCGGTGACGTCCAGGCTCACGGCGAGCAGGTGCTCGCCGTGACGGAGCGCCAGGTCGTCGAGCTGCCGCGGAGAACGACTGGCCGCCACCACGTTGTCGCCGGCGGCCAGCGCCGCTTCGACGAGGTGCCGGCCGAGGCCTGCGGAGCTGCCGGTGATGAGCCACGTCTTCGACATGATCATTTCCTTCCTCGGGGTCCCACGGCGAGAAGGCCGGGAACCCACGTCAGCCTTACTGCCACACAAACGTAGCACTTGCTTCGGTGCATGCCTCCATGTCGTGGCATTAGCTAAGTGAGCTGCCGCACAGGTGTAGTCTCGGCAGGGTCATGAGAGCTGATGCGGCGCGAAACCTCGACCTGGTCCTGCGGACCGGAGCACGCCTGCTCGCCGAGGATCCGGCAACCAGCATGAGCACCATCGCGTCCGCGGCCGGGGTCGATCGCCGCACCGTCTACCGCCGCTTCGCCACCCGGGAAACGCTGCTCAGCGCCGTCTTCATGGCCAAGCTCGACGCCGTCGATCTCGTGTTCGAGCAGGCCCGCCTCGACGAGGCGCCGGTACAGGTGGCGCTGCACCGCTACGTGGAGGGGATCGTTCCGGTCAGTCGGCAGTGGCCGGTCGACATGCACCGGATGATGCGTGGCGATCCGACCGCGTATGCACGGGCCCGGGAGCAGAGCCGGCGGCTCGACCGGTTCGTCGAACGAGCCGCGAACGAGGGGCTCTTCCGCGATGACCTACCGGTCGAGTGGCTTCGCGCGCTGCTCGACAAGGTGGTCTCCACCGCCGCTCACCAGTTCACCGACCTCGAGCCGCCCGAGGCCGCCGACCGGGTCGTGGAGTCGCTGCTCAAGGGCATCGGCTCGCGCTGACCCGGGCCCGCCGGCGCACGCGCGCGGCAATCGGAGTTCGGCCCAGATCACACCCGGAGGCGGCCGGCCGGGCCACCCGAGCCGCCCGCCCTACGCTCGACAGCGTGTGGCGACCGGAGTGGGTGCATCAACGTGCCGCCTAGCGATCAGCCCAGGAGCAGGAGCACGCCGGCCCGGCGTCCGGCGGTCGCCGTGATGCTCGCGCTGGAACTACTGCTCGTCGCGCTCGGGTTCGGCGTGGCGCAGCGGGTCGACATCGGCGATGACGCCCCGCGCACGCCGGTGGCCAACCTCCTCGGCCCCGACTTCGTCGACATCAGGTCCGTGCCGTCCGGCCCCGCCGCTCCCGCGACCGCCCCCGGTGCGGCCACCGGAACCTTCACCTGGGACTGCGGACGCAACGAGAACGGCCACCGCAACACCGCCAACATCGTGATGGCGCCCGGCTTCCCCGGCCAGCCGCACCACGTGCACGACTACGTCGGCAACGTTTCCACGGACGTCAACTCGACCCCCCGTACCCTCGCGGCAGCAGCGACGACCTGCCGCAACGGTGACCGGTCCACCTACTTCTGGCCGGTGCTGCGCACCGTCGGACCGGGCGGAACGCCGGGCCACACCGGGCACGACGGTGAGATCCAGGTGCCGGTCGAGGTGGGGCTCACCTTCTCCGGCAACCCCCGCGGGAACGTGGTGGCGATGCCCCAGCAGCTTGCCGGCACGGTCGGGGACGCCGTGGCCGTCACCAACGGCGGCGCGCACGCGGCGGCGACGTGGACCTGCGCCAGCACGCCGCAACGGCGCACCACTGCGTATCCCGCCTGCCCGGCCGGTGACCGGGTGCTGCGCGTCTACGACTTCCCGAGCTGCTGGGACGGCCGGCGGGCGGACAGCCAGAGTCACCGCGCGCACCTGGTCTTCCCCACCGAGGACGGCGCCTGCCCGCACAACACCTTCCCGGTGCCGCGGCTGCGGCTGACCCTCGCGTACGACCTCCCGCCGGGCGTCCGGTTCCAGATCGACGCCTTCGACGGCCAGCGCAACAGCCCGCTGACCGACCATGCGTTCTTCGTCAACCTGATGCCGGAGTCGCTGATGGCGAAGGTCGTGGCCTGTCTCAACAGCGGCCGCACCTGCCGGGAGGGCTGACCACCGCCAGGGCGGTGGGCCGCTTGGGGCCCCCGCCCCGGCAGCCCGGCCGCCGGCAGCCGGGCAGGTCGGTGACGTCGATCCGGGGTACGCCCCGCCGTCGCCTCACTGCGGACGTCCCACCTCGAACCGGCCGTCGGACGACTTCACGGTCACGGAGACCGTCTTCGGCACCCCCGCGACCTGGGCGGAGCAGGAGAAGCGGTGGTCCACCTGCACCGACTGGCCCGTCGGGCAGGCGACGTTGTTCGCGTCGAGCTGGTAGTCGTCACGGAGCACCGTCAGCACCCCCTGCTGCAGCGCCGCCGTGTCGAAGACCTTCCGGTTGAAGAAACCGGGCCAGGCCAGGCCGAGTACGGCCACCAGCACGACCACGACCACGACCGGGGCGGCCACACCCACCACGAGCTTCGGAGAGAGTCCTCGCCGGCGTTCGGAACGGGTGCCGGGCGTGGCGGCCGGCCCCCACTGCGGCGGTGGCGCCGGCGCCCAGCGCGGGGTGGGCGGGGCCGCGCCGTTGTTGTCGGGGCCCCCGTACGGGTTGGTCATCGTCGTCTCCTCCGGGCTCAGCGGGCGGCGGCCGTGGTGGGCACGCCGATCACCTCGGGCAGCGGCTTCGTCTTGCCCCCGCTCGGGTTGACGGCGAACCAGGTGCCGCCGACGCCCTGGCCCTTGATGTCGCCCGGTTCGGTGTCGTTGGCGAAGAGGTAGACCGGCCAGCCGGCGATGGTCACCTGGCAGGTGCCGTCGGCCCGCTCCACGTAGCCGATCAGCTGCGGGTTGATCCCGCTCGGGTAGATCTGGCCGGGCGACTTGATCAGCAGCGGGGGCCAGGTCTTCGCGCAGTCGCCGTTGCAGTTGGACTTCGACGGCTTGGCCTGGTCCTTGTCGAACCGGTAGAGCGTGCGGCCCTTCCCGTCGGCGACGTACGTGCCGATGTCGGCGGACGCGGTCCCGTTCAACTGCACGATGTTGCTGCCCTGCCCCTTGTCCGGCGCCGGGGAGAGCGAGACGTTGGCCGGTCCGCTGTAGATCTGCACCCGGCGCTGCGTCTTCGCCACCGTGGGCGTGGGCAGCGGAGTCGGGGCCTCGACCACCTCGGGGTTCCGCTCCGGGCTCGCCGAGGTCGAGACGGTCGGGCTCGGCTGCCCGCCCGCCGTCGTGGCGGCCGGCGCCGCCGTCCCGGACTGCTGTTCGCCACACGCGGCCAGGGCCGCCAGGCTGGTCAGTGCGATCGCGGTCCGCGCGATCCGGCTGCGCAACAACATCTCTGCTCTACCTCGTGTTCGGGGAGGAACCGTGCCCGTACGCGCGGTCCGGCACCCACACGAGGCGATCGGCGAAGTGGTTCACCGGGGCGGTGGAGAGAGGCTCCCGTCACGAAGCCGACCGTCCCGCTGAACCGTTTCGGGGCACCGTCCGTGTGGGTGGCGGCAACGGCGGAAGGCGGTCCACGAGAGACCGCCTCACGAGCCGGAGAGACCCGAAGACACGAGGGAGCGGGAACATGGCTACCTACCACATCGTCAGCGAGGACATCCAGGAGTCGGCGAGCTGGCTGAAGCAGAACATGCAGACGCTGCTCGACGGGATGACCCAGGCCAAGAGCAAGATCGACACCCTGATCCAGGGCGGCTACAACACCCCGGGCGCCCAGCAGCAGTTCGGCCCGTACTTCGAGGAGTACAAGGGCAGCGTGGACCAGACCCTGCACGGCATGGAGGGCATCAGCCAGTACCTCACGCAGGTCAGCGACGCCTTCTCGGACACCGACACGCAGACCGCGAACAGCCTCAGCCGCTGACGACCGGACGGCGTCGGGGCCGCGTGGTGACCAGATCACCACGCGGCCCCGACGTTTTGTTCTGACGGACCATCCGACCAGGAGAACCACGTGCGTCTGTTGCTCACCGTTGCGGACCCGTCCACCGCCGCCACCGACTACCAGGTCGACGCCAGCCTCGAGAACACCGTCGGCGAACTCGCCGAGGCGCTGGCCGCGCGCCGTGCGGCGCCCGGTGACACGCCCCCGACCATCTTCGTCGCCGGCGCGCCGCTGGATCCCCGGCTCACCCTCGCCGAGGCGCCACTGCGCCAGGGCACCGTGCTCGGCCTGGACCGGCCCGTACCCGAGGCGCCCACGCAACCACCCGGCCTGCTGGAGGTACGGGTGGTCAGCGGAACCGACGCCGGGAGCGTCCACCGACTCGACATCGGCGAGCACTCCATCGGTGCCGCGAGCACCAGCCGGGTCCGCCTCACCGATCCGTCGCTCGCCGCCGTGATGGCGTGGATCCGGGTCACCCCGGACGGTGCGTGCCGGCTGCGTCCGGCCCAACCCGGGCTGCTGCTCGACCGCGCCGAACTCGACGACGAGCAGGTGTGGAGCCCGGGTGGGCAGCTCGCCGTCGGCTCGTCCATGCTGGAGCTGCGCCGCCCGGTCCGGGCGGAGGCCGCACTGCAGGTCTCCGAGGACCGGACCGGCCTGGACTACAACCGGCCGCCACGGTTGCTGCCCGCGGCCCGCACCACCCAGTTCTCCCTGCCGGGCGTGCCGGCGCCACCCGACCGGCGACCGATCGCGTTGATCACCGTGCTGGCACCGCTCGTGGTGTCCGGGGCCGCGTACCTGGTCACGCGGAACCCGCTGACCCTGCTCTTCGCCGTCCTGTCCCCGGTCGCGTTGATCGCCAGCCAGGTCGGTGCCCGCCGGCAGGGAAAGGTCACCTACCGCACCCGACTCGCCGAGTACGAGGCGAAGAAGAAGCGGATCACCGCCGACGCGCAGGAGGCGCTGACGGCCGAGCGGCTGGCCCGGCGGGACAACTTCCCCGACCCGGCGGCGGTACGGCTGATCGCGGTGGGGCCGCAGCGCCGGCTCTGGGAACGGCGCCGTACCGACCCGGACTTCCTGGAGCTGCGGGCCGGCAGCGCCGACCTTCCGTCGGAGGTGGTGCTCCGTGACGCGAGCCAGGACGAGCACCGCCGGGAGATCCGGTGGAGCGCGCTCGACGTGCCGGCCACCGTACCGGTGCGCCAGCACGGCGTGGTCGGCGTCGCGGGCGGCGCTGTCGCCCGCACCACGGCCCGGTGGATGGTGGCACAGGCAGCCACCCTGCACAGCCCCGAGGACCTGCAGATCTATCTGCTCGCCGGCGCCGGCGACGAGGAGGGCTGGTCGTGGGCCGGGTGGCTGCCGCACGCGGCACCGCGCGACGGTCAGGACACCCTCGCCACCGTCGGGGCGGACACCCAGACCGTGGCCCGCCGGGTGGCCGAGCTGGTCGCCCTCATCTCGGCCCGCTCCGGCGAGCGGGCGGACGGCGCGTTCCGCGACGTCCTCGTGGTGCTGGACGGGGCGCGCCGGCTGCGTTCCCTGCCCGGCGTGACCCAGATCCTGCGGGAAGGGCCGTCGGTCGGAGTACACGCGATCTGCATCGACGCGGAGGAGAAGCTGCTGCCGGAGGAGTGCCAGGCGGTCGTCTCCGAGCAGCCCGACGGGACATTGCTGGTGACCCGGACGCTCGCCGCCCCGGTCTCCGGCGTCCACCCGGACCTGGTCTCCCCGGACTGGTTGCGCACGGTCGCTCGCGCGCTGGCCCCGCTGCGCGACACCGGAGGCTCGGAGGACGGCGCCGCGCTGCCCGACGCGAGCCGGCTGCTCGACGTACTGGGAATGGAGCCGCCGGAGCCGGACGCGGTGGCGGCGCGCTGGACCACCGGGGGCCGGACCACCGAGGCCGTGCTCGGTGTCTCGCTGGACGGGCCGTTCGCCCTGGACCTCAAGCGGGACGGGCCGCACGCCCTGGTGGCCGGCACCACCGGCTCCGGCAAGTCCGAGCTGTTGCAGACGCTTGTCGCCTCGCTCGCGGTCGCCAACCGGCCGGACGCCATGACCTTCGTGCTGGTGGACTACAAGGGCGGAAGTGCCTTCAAGGACTGCGTCCTGCTGCCGCACACGGTCGGCATGGTCACCGACCTCGACACCCACCTGGTGAGCCGGGCGTTGACCTCGCTCACCGCGGAATTGAAACGGCGCGAACACATCCTGGCCGAGGCGGGGGCGAAGGACATCGACGACTACGTCGACCTGCTCCGCCGGGAGCCGACCCGGACGCCGATGCCGCGGCTGCTGATCGTGATCGACGAGTTCGCCTCGATGATCCGCGATCTGCCGGACTTCGTGACCGGTCTGGTCAACATCGCTCAGCGAGGCCGGTCGCTCGGCATCCACCTGGTGCTCGCCACGCAGCGGCCGGGCGGCGTGGTGTCGCCCGAGATCCGCGCGAACACCAACCTGCGGATCGCGCTGCGGGTGACCGACAGCAGCGAGAGCCAGGACGTGCTGAATGCGCCGGACGCCGCCTCGATCTCCAAGTCGACACCGGGCCGCGCCTTCGTCCGTCTCGCGCAGTCGTCGCTCGTGCCGTTCCAGGCCGGGCGGGTCGGTGGGTTCCGGCCGGGGGCTCGCGCGACCACCCGGCAGGTGCCGTGGTTGGTGCCGGTCTCCTGGCCCGACCTCGGCAAGCCGGCGCCGGCCCGCCCCGGCGCCGCGGGCCCCGAGCCGTCCGCGGAGCTGACCGACCTCGCCGTGTTGGTGGAGGCGATCCGGGGCGCCAGCGCGCAGCTGGCCATCCCGCCGCAGCACAGTCCGTGGCTGGCGGCACTGCCGGACACGTTGACAGTGGACGCGCTGCCCGCCGCCCGAGGCAGCGGCTACCAGCTGCCCTCGGTGGCGTACGGCCTGGTCGACCTGCCGGCGCAGCAGGAGCAGGTGCCGCTGGAGCTCGACCTGGGGACGCTCGGGCACCTGCACGTCATCGGGTCGTCGCGCAGCGGCCGGTCGCAGACGCTGCGAACGATCGCCGGGACGGTGGCCCGTACGCACTCGGCGGCGGACGTCCACCTCTACGGCGTCGACTGCGGCAACGGGGCGTTGCTGGCCCTCAACGACCTGCCGCACTGCGGCGCGGTGGTGCAGCGTACGGAGGCGGAGCGGCTCGGTCGGCTCTTCGGTCGGCTCGTCGCCGAGCTCGGACGGCGGCAGCAGCTGCTCGCCTCCACCGGCTCGGCGGGTCTCGTGGAGTACCGCGCGGGTGCGGCCGAGGCCGACCGTCCGCCGCACATCCTGCTGCTGCTCGACCGGTTCGAGGTCTTCGACAAGACCTTCGCCGAATACGACAACGGCAACATCATGGCGGCTCTGCTCACACTGCTGCGCGAGGGCGCCGGGGCCGGGATCCACGTGGTGCTGGCCGGCGATCGGAGCATGTTCTCCACCCGGATCTCCTCGACGACCGACGACAAGCTGGTGCTCCGGCTGACCGAGCGCAGCGACTACAGCATGGTCGGCATCAACTACCGGCAGCTGCCCGACGAGATCGAGGCGGGCCGGGCGATCCGGGCGGTCGACAGCGCGGAGGCGCAGATCGCGCTCCTCACCGAGGACAGCTCCGGTCAGGGGCAGGCACGCGCCCTCGCCGAGATCGCCGAAGCTGCCCGCCTGCGGGACGTCGATCTCGCCGACGCCGCCCGACCGTTCCGGATCGACGTGTTGCCGGACGAGCTGACCCTGGCGGAGGCCCGGACGCTGGCGCGGCCCACCCAGCCACTCTGGACGATGGTCGGGGTGGGCGGCGACGAGCTCACCGCGATCGGCCCGGACCTGGAGAACATCCCCACCTTCGTCCTGGCGGGACCGCCCCGCTCGGGCCGGAGCACCACGCTGCTGACCATGGTCGCCGGGCTGCTGGAGAAGGGGACGCCCGTGGTGATCGCGGCCCCCCGCCGGTCACCGCTGCGGGAGCTGGCCGGCCTGCCCGGCGTGCTCGACCTCGTGACGAGCGAGAACTTCACCTCCGCGGGGCTCGCGGCGGCCCTGGACGGGCGGAGCGGACCGGCCGTGGTGGTCCTCGACGACGCCGAGCAGCTGCTCAAGTGCGACGCGGGCAGCGACCTCGGTGAGATCGCCCGGACCGGGGCCGAGCGGGGGCTCGGGCTGATCATGGCGGGAACCATCGACGGTCTGGCCGGCGGCTTCGGCGGCTGGCACGTCGACGCCCGGCGCAACCGGCAGGGCGGACTGCTCAGCCCGCAGGGCCTCGGCGACGGCGAGCTGATCGGGGCCAAGCTCTCCCGCGGCCAGCTCGGCGGCGGACGGGCGGGCCGGGTGCTCGCCCACTTCGGCGACGGCAAACTGCACCTGGTGCAGGTGCCCCGGACCGAACCCGCCGCGCTGCGGTCGCTGCCGGCCGACACCGGTTCCCCGGTCGGCGAGCCGGCCTGACGATCACGGCACGCCGGCAGGTCGCCCCGTCGAAGGGAGTTGACCTGCCGGCGTATTCGTTGCAGGAAAAAGTCGGGGGGACACCGCCCCCGGTGTCCCCCCGACGCGAAGCCGGCAGCTACCCCCTAGCTGCCGGCTCCAACGGGGGAGGCCGCCGGCGGCGTGAGCGCGGGGCCGTCCCCCTCCCAGGTGAAAGTCAGCGTCGCGGTGATCGTGGCGAAGAGTTCGAAGAGCTCCTCCGCCTCCGCGAGGTTCGGGCTCGAACCGGTGACCAGCAGTACGTTCGCCGAGCCCGGCAGCGGTACGACGGTGTGCATCACGGCGCAGCGAAGGGCGACGCCGTCCTGGGTCACGTTCTGGATGCCGTGCACGCGGCCGACCGTGCCGATCGCGGGGATCTGTGCGGTGCTCACCCGACGCCAGGTCCCGTCGGCGCGGGCCGGCTGCCCGACCGCGGTGAGCGCGCCGAGGATGTCACCGGTCGCCGGCGGGGTGACCACCGAGACCAGCACCGTGGCGGTGAGCGGGCCGTCCTCGTAGACCTGGAAGGTGCCGGCGGCGTGCACCGCTCCCGCGTTGCGGGCCTGCCGCACCGAACGGCGCAGCTGCTCGGCGTACTGCCCGGCCTGGTCGTCGGTGAACCCACCGTCGCGGGCCCGCGTCCACACCTTGTTCGCCAGCCGGTTCTCGCTCGCCTCGTCGGCGACCGAGTAGTCGACCCAGTCGTCCGGGGTACGCAGCTCGAAGCCGGTCGGGGTCGGGGCCGTGGTTGTCGCGCCGGTCACTGTGCTGGCTCCCTCGCTGGTCAACTCGTCGCCTCGTCCGGGTTCTTCAGGGCGTTGCTCGTCTGCTCGTCCGTCTCGCGGAACGCGTCGGCCACCGCCTTCGCGGCGTCGCGCACGCCTTCGAGGTCCTTCGCCACGACGTGCCGGCCGTCGCCCCACCGCTTCTCGAACTCGTGGGCGGCCTTCTGCAAGTCGCGCTGACCGAGCGTGTCGACCACGTGTCCCATCGACTTGATCGGTGCGCTGTCCATCAGGTCCTTGGTGCGTTGCAGCAGGTCGTGCACCCGCTCCAGCTCCACACCCGGGACGTCGATCACGCTCATTCCGACGCTCCCGTGCCGCGCCCGCTTTGCTTGCTCCTGGCGGCACCGCCGCTCCGCTTCCTGCCGTGACGAGGCAGCAGCACACCGAGCCTGACCATCCGCTCGCTCATCTCCGCTCTTCCTCCGGGAGCCGTGAACGGCTCTGCGCGGTACACGGACGGCCGGCCGGAGCGGTTCAGACCCGCGCCTGAACCGATCTCCCGTCCGCGACGTGTGCGAGCCGGCTCCCGGCATTCGACCTGGTGCAGGAGGCCCAGACAGTGCGATGGGGGAGGTTCGTCGTGGCGCGTCCAGGAGCGGCTGAGTGGTCGGTGTTGGAACTCGACTCGGATCCGGTACCGGGTGACCCGGAGTCCTTTGAGGAGATCACCCGCGCCTACCAAGAACTGGCCCGAACCACCCAAGAGGCCCACGACCTGCTCGCCTCCGGCGGCCAGATCGACATCGGCCAGGGCAAAGCCATGGAAGCCTTCAAAGACCTCATCGGCAAACTACCGCCCCGCCTCGACCGGATGGCCCACTCCTACGCCACCGCCGCCGACGCCTACCTGCGCTACCTGCCCTCCCTCGAAGAGGCGCAGACCATGTCCCTACGCGCCCTCGAACAAGCCCGGCAGGCCTCCGGCGACCAAGGCGCCGCCCAAGCCGCGCTCTCCTCCGCCCAAGCCGCGCTCACCGCCCTCACCGGCGACACCGACGCCGCAAAAGACGCCAAAGACAAAGCCGACGACGACCTCGCCGCCGCCCAACGCCGCACCGACGACGCCCGCCAAGCCCTCGACCAAGCCAAATCCCTCCTCGGTCAAGCCACCGCCCTCCGCGACCAAGCCGCCCGCACCGCCGCCGAAACCCTGCGAGACCTCGCCAAGGACGCACCCCAACGATCCCTCTGGGAGAAAATCGCCGAAGCGTTCCACGCCTTCATCGAATTCCTTCGCAGCACCGTCATCGAGTGGATCACCACCGTCCTCGACGTGCTCTCCACCATCGCGTTCTTCATCTTCCCCCCACTCGGCGAAGCCATCGGACTCCTCTCCGGCGCCATCGAACTCGGCGCCGCCCTCCTCACCGGCAACCCCGCCGAAATCGGACTCGCCGCAGGCGGACTCGCCCTCGGACTCGTACCCGGCGGCCGCCTCGTCGGCAAAGTCATGAAATTCGCCCTCAAAGGCACCATCAAAGACGGCATCAAAACCGGCACCAAACAACTCACCAACATCAAACCCCCACCCACCACCGGCACCAAAAGCCTCGGCGACGCGGGCGCGACGAGCTACGGCCCCGGCAAGACGATCAAGGGCGCGTTCACGTCCGTCGGTAAGGGCCTGGGCGACCTGGCGACACGGTTCAAGCCCAAGCCCAAGCCGATGGGTGAGAACACCATCGTCGGCACGAACCGCTGGGGCATGAAGACGCGCTTCGACGCCGGCGATGTCCGGGCCGAACCGGTGCTCAACGCCGACGGCAAACAGATCGGCGTGAGTTTCCCGTTGAGCGCCAGCGACACCAAGAGCCGCGCCGAGTGGGCGAGCGTGCCTGTCAACCTCTCCACCGGCAAGTATCAGGGCCCGGATCTGGCCCCGGGCGGGCACGCGGTCTTCAAGAGCGTGCCGGGCTACAAGCCGTCCGAGGCGGTGGGTGGGAAGCTCGGCCAGCCACGGCCGGACTTCGAGTTCGACCAACTCCGCCGCGCGCCCTGGGCCGGGGAGGCGAACGACCCGATGTTCGTCATGGCGCACAGCAGCGCGAAGGACGTCGGCCTGCAGTTGAAGAACGGCAAGGTGGTGAACGTATCGGGTGGGGAGTTCGCCAAGGTCATCCACCACAACTCGGTGTTCAAGGACGCGGCCGGGGCGAACCCGGACAGTTCGATCGCCATGATCGCCTGCAATTTCGGGGCGAAGGACGGCAAGGTCGCCCCGCAGTTCAGTCAGGTGATGCAGGACCTCGGCAACGATCGGCAGATCTACGCGGCGACCGACACCGTGTGGACCACCCGACCCAAGGATTTCCAGGGCAAGGTCAACGTCCCCGGCGGAGATTTCGCCACCATCGCGGTCTCCAACAAGGGTGAGTTCCGCCCGCTGATCTCTCCCGGAACCAACCACCCGTCTCCGCGCCCCGCAGACAGCGCGCCGCAGCACCCGCCCTTGGACTTCGGCGACCCGCTGCCCGACTTCAGCAGGTAGACGTCTTCGTCGCAACGCCGGCGACGGGCGGGGGTGAACCGTCTCCGGCGTTGCTACGTGTTCGGGTCGCCCCTGGCGCCAGCCGGGGCGTACGGGAGTCCTGAGGGTGTGTTGGGGGAGTGATGGCGCGTCCAGGAGCGGCTGAGTGGTCGGTGTTGGAACTCGACTCGGATCCGGTACCGGGTGACCCGGAGTCCTTTGAGGAGATCACCCGCGCCTACCAAGAACTGGCCCGAACCACCCAAGAGGCCCACGACCTGCTCGCCTCCGGCGGCCAGATCGACATCGGCCAGGGCAAAGCCATGGAAGCCTTCAAAGACCTCATCGGCAAACTACCGCCCCGCCTCGACCGGATGGCCCACTCCTACGCCACCGCCGCCGACGCCTACCTGCGCTACCTGCCCTCCCTCGAAGAGGCGCAGACCATGTCCCTACGCGCCCTCGAACAAGCCCGGCAGGCCTCCGGCGACCAAGGCGCCGCCCAAGCCGCGCTCTCCTCCGCCCAAGCCGCGCTCACCGCCCTCACCGGCGACACCGACGCCGCAAAAGACGCCAAAGACAAAGCCGACGACGACCTCGCCGCCGCCCAACGCCGCACCGACGACGCCCGCCAAGCCCTCGACCAAGCCAAATCCCTCCTCGGTCAAGCCACCGCCCTCCGCGACCAAGCCGCCCGCACCGCCGCCGAAACCCTGCGAGACCTCGCCAAGGACGCACCCCAACGATCCCTCTGGGAGAAAATCGCCGAAGCGTTCCACGCCTTCATCGAATTCCTTCGCAGCACCGTCATCGAGTGGATCACCACCGTCCTCGACGTGCTCTCCACCATCGCGTTCTTCATCTTCCCCCCACTCGGCGAAGCCATCGGACTCCTCTCCGGCGCCATCGAACTCGGCGCCGCCCTCCTCACCGGCAACCCCGCCGAAATCGGACTCGCCGCAGGCGGACTCGCCCTCGGACTCGTACCCGGCGGCCGCCTCGTCGGCAAAGTCATGAAATTCGCCCTCAAAGGCACCATCAAAGACGGCATCAAAACCGGCACCAAACAACTCACCAACATCAAACCCCCACCCACCACCGGCACCAAAAGCCTCG
>NZ_SMKG01000119.1 GCF_004348525.1 Micromonospora sp. 15K316
GGGCGGGGCGGCGCAAGCCGGCCCGCCCTTCGGGGTGGTGCTGAGGTCACATGTTGGAGATGTCGGCCTGCTTGGCACGGACGGCCTCGGCGGCCTCCTTGAGGCTGGCCAGCTCGTCGGCGTCCAGGTCGGTCTCGACGACCCGCTTGACGCCCTCGGCGCCGATCTGGGCCTCCACGCCCAGGTAGACGCCGGAGATGCCGTACTGGCCGTCGACCCAGGCGCAGACCGGCATGACCTCGCCCGAGTCCTCGGCGACCGCCTTGGCCATCCGGGCGGCGGCGGCCGACGGCGCGTAGTACGCCGAGCCGGTCTTGAGCAGCGCGACCACCTCGGCGCCACCGTTACGGGTCCGGACGACGAGGTCCTCGATCTGCTCCGCGGGCATCACATCGCGCAGCGGCTTACCGTTGACGGTGCTCTTCGACGGCACCGGCACCATGGTGTCGCCGTGCGAGCCGAGGGTGAGGGTCTTCACCGTCTTGACCGGAACGTTCAGCGCCTCGGCCACGAAGTTGGTGAACCGGGCGGTGTCGAGCATGCCGGCCTGGCCGAGCACCCGGTTCTTCGGGAACTGGGTGGCGATCTGGGCCAGCGCGGTCATCTCGTCGAGCGGGTTGGAGACCACGATGACCACGGCGTTCGGGGCGTACTTCGCCACGTTCTCGGCGACCTGACGGACGATCTTGGCGTTCGTCTCCAGCAGGTCCATCCGGCTCATGCCCGGCTTGCGGGGCAGACCGGCGGTGATCACCACGACGTCGGAGCCCTCGATCGCCTCGTAGCCCTCACCGTTCTGGCCGGTGGTCACGCCGACGACCTTGGTCTCGAAACCCTCGACCGATCGCGACTGGTTCAGGTCCAGGGCGATGCCGGCAGGCTTGCCCTCGACGATGTCGGTGATCACGACGGTGTCGAAGATGTCGTACTCGGCCAGGCGCTGTGCGGTGGTGGAGCCGTAGAAGCCGGCCCCGACGACAGTGACCTTCTTACCCATGGTCGTCCCACTCCCTGATACCAGTCGGTTTTCCGGACCGTATCAGTCATCCTGGCACCGATCCGGCCAGGGGCGGACGGTTATGACCCCGTTGGGCCGAACGGTGACTGCTCCTACCCCAAATCCCCTGCCGGGGCGCTGCCGCGCGGTTCAGCCCTGCTCGGCGCGCTCGACCACGTTGGTGAGCAGCATGGCCCGCGTCATCGGCCCGACGCCGCCCGGCATCGGAACCAGGGCACCGGCCACCTCCACCACCCCGGAGTCCACGTCGCCGGTGTAGCGGCCCTTGCCGTCCGGGCCGACCACCCGGGTGATGCCCACGTCGACCACCACCGCGCCCGGGCTGATCATGTCGGCGGTGAGCAGGCCGGGAACGCCGGCCGCCACGATGACGATGTCGGCGGCCCGGGTGTGCGAGGCCAGGTCCAGGGTGCCGGTGTGGCACAGCGTCACCGTCGCGTTCTCGCTGCGGCGGGTCAGCAGTAGGCCGAGCGGACGACCGACGGTGTTACCGCGACCGACGACCACGACCTTGGCGCCGCTGAGCGCGACGTCGTAGCGGCGGAGCAGGTCGACGATGCCGCGGGGGGTGCAGGGCAGCGGACCGGGGTAGCCGAGCACCAGCCGGCCGAGGTTGACCGGGTGCAGGCCGTCGGCGTCCTTCGCCGGGTCGATCAGCTCCAGCACCCGCTGGGTGTCGAGGTGGCCCGGCAGCGGCAGCTGGACGATGTAACCGTGGCAGGCCGGGTCCGCGTTCAGCTCGGCGAGCACCTGCTCGACCTGCTCCTGGGTGGCGTCGCCCGGCAGCTCACGCCGGATCGAGGCGATGCCCACCTCGGCGCAGTCGCGGTGCTTGCCGTTGACGTACGCCTGCGATCCGGGATCGGAGCCGACGAGCACCGTCCCCAGCCCCGGGGTGATGCCACGTTCGGCCAGAGCCTTGACCCGCGCACGCAGCTCGTCCTTGATCTCCGCCGCGGTCGCCTTGCCGTCCAGAAGCGTCGCCGTCACGTGCAGATCGTCTCACGGCCGGCGTCCCCCGGTTGCGACGACCCGATGACCGCCGCCACCGGCGGTCTGCCTCCGGTTCGCCCATTGGTAACGGTGCGTAACATGAATTAGGTCACTCTTCGTGTCGTTCATGGTCTGCGTCACACTGCCTCCGGACTGTTGGTTTCTTTGGGCAACAATCTGGACACGTACTCCATGAATCACCCATCCGGGCACGAACCGAGACCTCGTCAACCTTGATCAGCACTCAAAATCGCTCGTCAGAGCCAAATTGACCGGGCCACCCCTAACAGCATGGCCACCCCCGAGCAGAAGTCGCCCAGCCGCTCCGTTATCAGCTTGTGATCAAGTCGTTGCCGAAGTCTCGTGAACGGCCTACCGTTGCCGCTCGTTGCGCAGCGTTACCCAGCGTCGGGCTCGACTGCGCAGTGTGAGGAGATGAGGAGGCTTCATGCGAGTTCGTAGGCTCGCTGCCTGGACCGCCCTCCCGCTCGCGGTGACGCTGGGCCTCGCGGCCTGCGGCAGCGGCGGCGACGGTGGCTCCGGCGGCAGTGGCTCCGACACGGTCAGCATTCAGATCGCCGAGCCGCAGCACCTGGTCCCGACCAACACCACCGAGACGTCCGGTTCCCAGGTCGTCTCCGGCCTGTTCAGCCCGCTCGTGGACTACGACGCGCAGAACAAGCCCGTCGAGGTCGCGGCCGAGTCGGTCACGTCGACCGACAACAAGGTCTGGACGATCAAGCTCAAGGACGGCTTCACCTTCCACAACGGTGAGAAGGTCACGTCCGACGACTACATCAACGCCTGGAACTACGGCGCCTACGCGCCCAACGGCCAGGGCGCCAGCTACTTCTTCGAGAAGATCGCCGGCTACCAGGACCTCCAGGGCGAGCACCCGAAGGCCAAGACCATGTCCGGCCTGAAGAAGCTGGACGACCTGACCTTCCAGGTGACGCTCTCCGCGCCGTACATCGACTTCAAGACGATGCTCGGCTACAACGCGTTCTACCCGCTCCCGGACGCCGCGTTCTCGGCACCGGGCGTGCTGAGCGACTCGTACGAGCAGGCGCCGATCGGCCAGGGCCCGTTCAAGATGAAGGGCACCTGGCAGCACGACAGCAAGATCGAGGTCGAGCGCTACGACGCCTACCCGCTCGAGAAGCCGAAGGCCAAGAACGTCGAGTTCCGGATCTACCAGCAGCTCACCGCCGCGTACGCGGACCTGCTGGCGGACAACCTGGACGTGCTCCCGACGATCCCCACCGAGAACCTGAGCACCGCGCAGACCGACCTCGGTGACCGGTACCAGACCAGCCCGATGTCGTCGTTCCAGTTCCTGGCGTTCCCGACGTTCGACAAGGACTTCCAGAACCCGGACGTGCGCAAGGCGATCTCGATGGCGATCGACCGGGACGAGATCACCAAGTCGATCTTCAAGAACTCGCAGCAGCCGGCCCGTTCGTTCGTCTCGCCGGTGCTGCCGGGCTACCGGGAGAACACCGCCGGCGCGGCCGGTGAGTTCAACCCGACCGAGGCCAAGCGGCTGTACCAGGCCGCCGGCGGCCCGGCGAAGATCACCATCTCCTACAACGGGGACGGCGGTCACAAGGACTGGGTCGACGCCACGGCCAACCAGCTGAAGGCCAACCTGGGCGTCGAGGTCGTCGGCTCCGCCGAGCCGAAGTTCGCCGACCTGCTGAACAAGGTCGAGAAGAAGCAGCCGGTGGGCATGTTCCGGCTGGGTTGGGTCATGGACTACCCGTCCATGGAGGACTACCTCGGCCCGCTGTACAGCACCAACGGCTCGTCGAACTACTACGGCTACAGCAACCCGGAGTTCGACCGGCTCGTCAAGGAGGGCTCCGCGGCGCCCACCCAGGAAGAGGCGATCAAGAAGTACCACCAGGCCGAGGACATCCTGGCCAAGGACATGCCGGTGATCCCGCTCCGCTTCGGCGAGAACGTGTTCGGGCACTCGTCCAAGGTCAAGAACGTCGAGATGGACCTGTTCCAGCGCGTCAACCTGCTGAAGGTCGAGGCGGCCAGCTGAGCTGACCGCGGCGCGGGCCACCCGGGGAACCCCGGGTGGCCCGGGCACATCCGAACCGGCCCGGTCGCTCGGCGTCCGGGCCGATTCCGGCGCCGGCCCCGGGGGCGGGGCCGAGGACCGGGTCGCAGTTGTTTCCGGTTCGACCAGAGATGTCGTCTCGCGACCCTTTCGCATTTTTCCGGAGAGACTGGAAAGCATGTTCCGCTACATCCTGCGGCGCCTCCTACAGATGGTCCTGGCCTTCTTCGGGACCACGCTGATCGTCTACGCGCTGATGTTCGCCGGCCAGGGCGACCCGATCCAGGCACTCGCCGGCGAGCGACCGGTGACGGCCGCTCAGCGGGCATATCTGACGGAGAAGTACCACCTCGACGCGACAGGCGTCGGGGGCTTCTTCTACCGCTACTTCGACTACGTCAGGAGCCTGCTCCAGGGCGACCTGGGCCAGTCGCTGACCGGCCGGCAGATCGGTGACATCCTCCAGCAGGCCTGGCCGGTCACCGTGAAGCTCGCCCTCATCGCGCTCGCGGTCGCCGTGATCTTCGGCGTCACCGCCGGTGTGATCGCCGGCATCCGCCGCGCCGGCATCTTCGACAACTCCACGCTGGTGCTGACGCTGCTGGTGCTCGGTATCCCGACCATCGTGCTGGCCCCCCTCGCCCAGTACTTCCTGGGCGTCAAGTGGCAGCTCTTCCCGCCCACCGCCGGCGCGGAGCCCGACTTCTACGCGCTGCTGCTGCCCGGCATCGTGCTCGGTTCGCTGTCACTGGCCACCGCGCTGCGGCTCACCCGCACGTCGGTGGCGGAGAACCTGCGGGCCGACTACGTCCGCACCGCGCGGTCGAAAGGCCTGCTGAAGCGACGGATCGTCAGCGTCCACGTGCTGCGCAACTCGCTCATCCCGGTGGTGACCTTCCTCGGTGTCGAGCTGGGCAACCTGATGAGCGGCGCGATCATCACGGAGGGCGTCTTCAACATCCCCGGCGTGGGCTTCAACCTCTTCCGCGGCATCCGCACCGAGGACGGCCCCCTGGTGGTCGGCATCGTCAGCGTGCTCGTCGTGGTCTACCTGGTCTCGAACCTGCTGGTCGACGTCCTGTACGCCGTTCTCGACCCCCGGATCCGCTATGAGTGAGCGCAGCGAGGTACAGGCATGAGTGATTTCGAAACGGTGGCGGCCAGCGAGAACCAGGCCGCCCGGCGAGGGCCCTCGGGCGAGCCCGGCACACCCAACCAGGTCGCCACGCAGAAGCCGCGCAGCCTCGCCGGCGACGCCTGGCGCGACCTGCGCCGCAACCCGATCTTCTGGGTCTCGCTGGCGCTGGTGCTGATCGTCGCCCTGATGGCGGTCGCTCCCGGCCTGTTCACCGCGAACGACCCGAAGGACTGCATGCTCTCCCGGCAGAACGCCGGGCCGTCCGGCGGAGCCATCTTCGGGTACGGCTTCCAGGGCTGCGACACCTTCTCCCGGGCGGTCTACGGCACCCAGGCCTCGTTGCTCGTCGGCGCGCTCTCCGCGGTGATCACCGGCGTGATCGCGCTGACCGTCGGCATGCTCGCCGGCTACTTCGGCGGCTGGGTCGACGCCGTGCTCTCCCGGGCGATCGACATCGTGCTCGGCATCCCGCTGCTGCTCGCCGCGATCGTGCTGCTCAAGCGCGTCGGCACCGACAGCGCGAACGTCCGGCTCGGCGCGGTCGTCCTGGTGCTGGCCATCCTCGGCTGGACGACGGCGGCCCGGGTGGTCCGCTCCTCGGTGATCACCGCCAAGGAGCAGGACTACGTCGCCGCGGCCCGGATGCTCGGCGCCGGCCACGGCCGGATCATGCTGCGGCACATCCTGCCGAACGCGCTCGCCCCGGCGATCGTGGTGCTGACCATCGCACTCGGCTCGTTCATCGCCGCCGAGGCCACGCTCTCGTTCCTGGGCATCGGGCTGAGCCAGGAGACCATCTCCTGGGGCCAGGACATCGACACCGGACGGATCCACATGCGGGAGTCGGCGACGCCGCTGCTCGTCCCGTCGACCTTCCTCGCGTTGACCGTGCTCGCCTTCATCATGCTCGGCGACGCGATCCGTGACGCCTTCGACCCGAAGCTGCGGTGAGTTCATGCCAGCGCGAGGAGTGAGCGAAACGAGCCCCGCAGTCGCGAGCGGAAAGGCAGACCAGTCATGACCGACGCCGTCATCCAACCCACGCCCGCCTCCGCGACACCCGAGGGCGGTCACCTGCTCGAGATCCGGGACCTGCACGTCGAGTTCCGTACCCACGAGGGCGTGGCCAAGGTGATCAACGGGGTGTCGTACCACCTCAACGCCGGGGAGACGCTCGCCGTGCTCGGCGAGTCCGGCTCCGGCAAGTCGGTGACCGCACAGGCGATCATGGGCATCCTGGACACCCCACCCGCGCACATCCGCTCCGGCCAGATCCTCTACCAGGGGCGCGACCTGCTCACCCAGTCGGAGGAGCAGCGCCGGCAGGTGCGCGGCAAGGAGATCGCCATGATCTTCCAGGATGCGCTCTCCGCGCTGAACCCGGTCTTCCCGGTCGGCTGGCAGATCGCCGAGACGCTGCGCACGCGCGAGGGGATGTCCCGGGCGGACGCCCGCCGCCGGGCCATCGAGCTGATGGACCTGGTGAAGATCCCGGCCGCCGAGCGGCGGATCGGCGACTACCCGCACCAGTTCTCCGGCGGTATGCGGCAGCGCGTCATGATCGCGATGGCGCTGGCGCTCAACCCCAAGGTGCTGATCGCCGACGAGCCGACGACCGCGCTCGACGTGACCGTGCAGGCCCAGATCATGGACCTCCTCGCCGACCTGCGCCGGGACCTCGGCATGGCGATGATCCTGATCACCCACGACCTGGGTGTGGTCGCCGGCGTGGCGGACCGGATCGCGGTCATGTACGCCGGCCGCATCGTCGAGCACGCCGACGTCCGGTCGCTCTACCGGGCGCCGGCTCACCCGTACACCAAGGGGTTGCTGGAGTCGATCCCGCGCCTGGACGTCCGCGGCCAGGAGCTCGCGACGATCAAGGGGCTGCCGCCGAACCTGATGCGGATCCCCTCCGGCTGCCCGTTCCACCCCCGGTGCCCGTACGTGCAGCAGGTCTGCGTCGACGAGGTGCCGCACGACCTGGTCCTCGGCGACGGCCGGACCAGCGCATGCCACTTCGCGCAGGAGGTGCGTGATGACAGCGCCCGCTAGCCCCACCAAGGTCCGAGGCGAGACCATCCTCTCGGTCGACGACGTGAAGAAGCACTTCCCGATCACGCAGGGGGTGCTCTTCAAGAAGCACGTCGGCGCGGTCAAGGCCGTGGACGGCGTCAGCTTCGAGCTGCGCCGGGGCGAGACCCTCGGCATCGTGGGCGAGTCCGGCTGCGGCAAGTCGACGCTGGCCCGGCTGCTGATGCGGCTGGAGACGCCGACCTCGGGCAGCGCCACCCTGGAGGGGCGGGACCTGTTCAAGTCCTCCGGCGGCGAGCTGCGCCGGCTGCGGCGGAACATGCAGATGGTCATGCAGGACCCGTACACCTCGCTGAACCCGCGGATGACGGTCGGCGACATCATCGGCGAGCCGTTCGAGATCCACTCGGACGCCGCGCCGAAGGGCAGCCGCCGCAAGCGGGTCCAGGAACTGCTCGACCTGGTGGGCCTGAACCCGGAGCACATCAACCGGTACCCGCACCAGTTCTCCGGCGGTCAGCGGCAGCGCATCGGCATCGCCCGGGCGCTCGCCCTGCGTCCGGAGGTGATCGTCTGCGACGAGCCGGTGTCGGCGCTGGACGTCTCCATCCAGGCCCAGGTGATCAACCTGCTGGAACAGCTCCAGGACGAGCTGGGGCTCTCGTACATCTTCATCGCGCACGACCTCTCCGTGGTGCGGCACATCGCGGACCGGGTCGCCGTCATGTACCTCGGCAAGATCGTGGAGATCGGCACCGAGGACGAGATCTACGAGCGGGCCACCCACCCGTACACCCAGGCGCTGCTCTCCGCCGTGCCGGTGCCGGACCCGGAGGTACGCCACGAGCGGAACATCATCCGGCTGACCGGCGACGTCCCCTCCCCGGCCGACCCGCCCTCGGGCTGCCGGTTCCGCACCCGCTGCTGGAAGGCGCAGGACATCTGCGCCCGGGAGGAGCCGCTCACCATCACGCGGGCCGCCGACCCGCACCCCTCGGCCTGCCACTTCGCCGAGGTGCGCCCCACGGCCGCCTGACAGGCCCCATACGACGCGCCCCGCGCGCCACGCCCTGCCGAGGCAGGCTCCGTGGCACGCGGGGCGCGTCGTATGGGGGGTCGGGTGAGCGGTCCTTCCGGTGGCCCGCCCGCGACCGGGCCGCCCGCCGTCACGGGCGGCCCGGTCGGGGCGACGGTCAGTGGAAGAAGTGGCGGGTGCCGGTCAGGTACATGGTCACGCCGGCCTCCTTGGCGGCCGCGATGACCTCCTCGTCGCGGATGGAGCCACCGGGCTGCACGATGGCCCGGACACCGGCCTCGAGAAGGATCTTCGGACCGTCGGCGAACGGGAAGAACGCGTCCGAGGCGCAGACCGAACCGTTCGCTCGGTCGGCACCCGCCCGGCGCACGGCGAGCTGCGCCGAGTCGACCCGGTTCACCTGGCCCATGCCGACCCCGACGGTCGCCCCCTCCTTGGCCAGCAGGATCGCGTTGCTCTTCACCGCCCGCACCGCCCGCCAGGCGAAGGCGAGATCGCGCAGCGTCGCCTCGTCGGCCGGCTCGCCGGCTGCGAGCCGCCAGCTCGCCGGGTCGTCGCCGTCCGCGTCGATCCGGTCCGCCAGCTGCACCAGCACGCCGCCGCTGACCTGCCGCCACTCCGCCGGCGGCGGGTTCCACGCCGGGGCACGCAGCAGGCGGATGTTCTTCTTCGCCTGGAGGATCTCCACCGCGCCGGCCTCGAACTCCGGTGCCACCACCACCTCGGTGAAGATGTCGGCCACCTGCCGGGCCAGCTCGACCGTGACCGGCCGGTTGACGGCGATCACGCCGCCGTACGCGGAGACCGGGTCACAGGCGTGCGCCTTGCGGTGCGCCTCGGCGACGTCCGCGCCGACCGCGATGCCGCACGGGTTGGCGTGCTTGATGATCGCCACCGCCGGCTGGTCGGTGAAGTCGTTCGCGGCCCGCCACGCGGCGTCCGCGTCGACGTAGTTGTTGTAGGACATCTCCTTGCCGTGCAGCTGCTCGGCCTGGGCCAGCCCCGCCGGCGCATCCGGGTCGGTGTAGAGCGCCGCCGCCTGGTGCGGGTTCTCGCCGTAGCGCAGCGCCCGGTCCGCCCGCAGCGCCAGCCCGGCGAAGCCCGGCCACTCCGGTTCCCCGCCCAGCTGCACCGCGCACCAGTTCGCCACCGCCACGTCGTACTCGGCGATGTCGGCGAACGCCCGCGCGGCCAGGGCCTGGCGCTGCGTCAGGGTGAAGCCTCCGGCGTCGAGGGCGGCGCGAAGGGCCGGGTACGCCGACGGGTCGGTCACCACCGCGACCGAGGCGTGGTTCTTCGCCGCGGCGCGCACCATCGCCGGGCCGCCGATGTCGATCTGCTCCACGCACTCGTCGAGGCTCGCGCCGGAGGCGACCGTCGCCTGGAACGGGTAGAGGTTGCTCACCAGCAGGTCGAACGCGGCCACGCCCAGCTCGCCCAGCTGATCGACGTGCGACTGCTTGCGCAGGTCGGCCAGGAGGCCGGCGTGCACCTTCGGGTGCAGCGTCTTGACCCGCCCGTCGAGGACCTCGGGGAAACCGGTCACCGTCTCCACCGCGGTCACCGGCACCCCGGCGCCCGCGATCGTCGCCGCCGTGCTTCCGGTCGACACGATCTCCACGCCGGCCGCGTGCAGCGCCTGGGCCAGCTCGACCAGGCCGGTCTTGTCGTAGACGCTGACCAGCGCCCGCCTGATCGGGCGGCGCTCGTCCTGAGTGGAGCTCACGGGATCGTGACCTTTCTTCCGATGATCGTCCAGCCGTTCCGTACCAGGCGGCCCACCTGCTCGACGAGCTGGCGCCGCTCGGCCGACTTGATGCGTTCGGTGAGCGTCTCCTCGTCGTCGTCGTCGCGCACCGGCACGGCGACCTGCGCGACGATCGGGCCGGTGTCCGTCCCGGCGTCGACGAAGAAGAGCGTGGCACCGGTGATCTTCACGCCGTAGGCGAGGGCGTCACGCGGGCCGTGGATGCCCGGGAACGCGGGCAGCAGCGTGTTGTGCGTGTTCAGGTAGCGGTCGCCGAAGGCCGCGAGGAAGTGCGGGCCGACCAGCTTGAGGAACCCGGCGGAGATGACGAGGTCGGGGCGGTGCGCGGCGACCTGCGCGGTGAGCGCCCGGTCCCACTCCTCCCGGGTGTCGTACGCCTTCAGCGGCACCACGAAGGTCGGCACCCCGACCGCGGCGGCCCGGTCCAACCCGCCGATCCCGGCCCGGTCGGCGCCGACCGCGACCACCTGCGCGCCGTACGCCGGGTCGGTGGCGGCGTCGAGCAGCGCCTGGAGGTTGCTTCCGGAACCGGAGACGAGGACGACGATGCGGGCGGCGGGCACGGGCTCGGGCACCCGGCAACCCTATCGGGCAGGTCAGAGTGATCAGCGTCTGGGCGGCGCGCCGCCGACCCGGATGGCGTCCAGGCGGTACGCTGCCGCTCGCCCCGGGTCGGCGCGTCCCAGCCACCCGGATCACCGGTGTCACGTGTCGCGGGGTGGTGCGTGCCGGGGAGATCGGCGCGATCATGAGTAGCAACACCAACACGAACCGACGGACACAGCCAAGGAGCCTCGTCGAATGCAGCCCGGTTACCCCGGTCAGGACCCCCACGGCCAGCAGCCCAACCAGGATCCGACCGCCCAGCCGCACGATCCGTACAGTCCGCCGCCGGCCGCTCCGTACGGGCAGCAGCCCACCTCCGGGCAGCCGTACGGCCAGCCGCAGAACCCGCAGGCCCCGTACGGCCAGCCGTACCAGGACCCGTACGGCCAGCAGCAGCCGTACGGCGGGGCGCCCACGTACCCGAACGCCGGCTACCCGCAGCCGTCGGGGCAGAACAACACCCTCGGTCTGGTGTCGATGATCCTCGGCATCGCCTCCATCCCGCTGGTGTGCTGCTTCTACCTGGGCATCCCCGTCGGCATCGCCGGCATCATCACCGGCTACCTGGCCAAGCAGAAGGCCGACCAGGGACAGGCGAGCAACGCCGGGCAGGCCAAGGCCGGTCTGATCTGTGGCGCCGTCGGCGTGGTCCTGGGCATCCTGGTGATCATCCTCGGGATCATCGCGAACGTGAGCCTGCCGACCGAGCCCTGACCGTCGGCTGAGCGAAGGGGGCGTTCCGCGGTGTGCGGACGCCCCCTCGTCGTTCACACCGGGGCGCGCCGACCCCTGCCGCGCCCGGCGAGACCGGTCAGCGGGCGGAGGGGCGGGTGAAGGCGCGGGTGGCGGCGGCACCGAGCAGCGTGCCCGCCGCGACCACCGCCGTGGTCACCGCCCCCACCTGCCAGGCGACCGGACCCATCTCGGCGAGCCGCCCGCCGCCGAGCGGCCCGCCGGAGAGGGCCGCCGCCGCGCCGAGCAGGACGCCGGCCACCGGACCGGCGATCGCCGCCGGCCCGAGCAGCGGCCCCCATCCGGTGGGCGTGCGCTCCTCGGCCGCGAGCCGGAGCAACCGGCGGGCGAGCAGCCAGCCGGCGGCCATCCCGGCCAGCACCGGCACCGCGAGCAGGCCGGCACCGAGCCCGTCCATCGGGCCGCGCGGCAGGCCGGCGAGCAGTGGTACGGCCGGCAGCGCGCCCACGGAGACCTCGCTGGTGCGGACGGCCGTGTCGCTACCGACCGCGAACCCGGGGCCGAGCAGGTAACTGGCCGACCAGACCATGGCATTGGGGGCGTACGCGAGGCTGATCAGGATGATCCCGGCCTGACCGGCGACGCCGGTCCGGTATGCCCCGATCATGTCGGCCGCGTCGCCGCCGCCGGTCGCCACCGCCAGCCCGGCCGCGCCGGCCCCCGCCGCGAGCAGCAGCAGCCCGGCGACCAGGCCCGTGCGGATCCCGTCGCGCAGCGCCGCCGGCGCGCGCTCGGCGAAGAGCCCGGCGACCCCGGTGATCCGCACGGCGCCGACCAGCGCGGCGAGCACGCCCAGCAGGGCGAAGGTCACCCCGGCGCGAGCCGGCGAGGCGGCTCCGCCGGTCAGCAGCGCGGCGATGACGCCGAGCAGCGCGTAGCCGGCGCCGACCGCGCCGGCGGCGACGAGCGCCTGACGTGGCGACCGCCCACCACGGGCGCCGGTGGCCCGGCTGACGTGCACACCGGCGCGGGCGAGTCGCCAGACCACCAGGGCGGTGAGCGCCAGCGGGGCGAGCCCGACCGGCCCGGCCTCGGTCCGCAGCGGCACGCCGTGCCCGAGCAGCCAGCCCGCCAGCCCGGCCCGTAGGGCGCCGCTGGGCGAGGCGGCGTCCTCGGTGAGTTGGGCCAGGCCCAGCACGATCGTGACCGGCAGGTACGACGTGAACGCGGCGCCGACGGCGGCCACCGCGGCGGCCACCGCCAGCGGCGCCCGGGCCCGGGGCGACCCGTCGGAGCGCGGTGCCGGCACCCGCCTGCCGGCGGCGCGGCCGGCCGGCCGTTCGTCGGCGCTGATCGCACCGGAACGGCGTGTGTGTTCAGGGGTGTCGGAGGACATCGGGGTCTACTCTGGCACGTCGCGTCCGCGACGGCAGTCCGATACCGCCCCGCCGCGGTCGCGAGTCCCCGATCCCCGTCCACGCCGCGGTCGATCGCGGCGCGAGGGCGGGTCGGGGGCAGGCTGCGCGGCGTCTCCTCGTCGCCGACGATCCGCGGGTGGCGCTCGGGCAGCGCCGGGCCGCCGCGGGTGGTCCGGCGGCCGCGCGCTCGCCGGCGGCGGCAGCGGTCGCCGTCCGGGAACGACTGAGGGGGCCGACCGCTCCGGTCGACCCCCTCACCAGGTGCTCCGCTCAGCCGGCGGACATGATCTCCCGCATCAGGCGGGCGGTCTCGGTCGGCGTCTTGCCGACCTTGACGCCGACCGCCTCCAGCGCCGCCTTCTTCGCGTCGGCGGTGCCGGCGGAGCCGGAGATGATCGCGCCCGCGTGGCCCATGGTCTTGCCGGGCGGGGCGGTGAAGCCGGCGATGTAGCCGACCACCGGCTTGGTGACGTTCGCCTTGATGAACTCGGCGGCCCGCTCCTCGGCGTCGCCGCCGATCTCACCGATCATCACGATCGCGTCGGTGTCCGGGTCGGCCTCGAAGGCGGCGAGGGCGTCGATGTGGGTGGTGCCGATGATCGGGTCGCCACCGATGCCGACGCAGGTGGAGAAGCCGATGTCCCGCAGCTCGTACATCATCTGGTAGGTCAGCGTGCCGCTCTTGCTGACCAGGCCGATGCGGCCGGAGCCGGTGATGTCGGCCGGGATGATGCCGGCGTTGGAGGCGCCCGGGGAGGCGATGCCGGGGCAGTTCGGCCCGATGATCCGGGTCCGCTCACCCTTCGCCACGTTGTACGCCCAGAACGCGGCGGTGTCGTGCACCGGAACGCCCTCAGTGATCACCACGGCGAGCTCGATCCCGGCGTCGATCGCCTCGATCACCGCGCCCTTGGTGAACTGCGGCGGGACGAAGATCACCGTGACGTCCGCGCCGGTCTCCTTCATCGCGTCCGCGACGGAGGCGAAGACCGGCAGCGCGGTGCCGTCGAAGTCGACGGACTGCCCCGCCTTGCGCGGGTTCACGCCGCCGACGACGTTGGTGCCGGCGGCGAGCATCCGCTTGGTGTGCTTGGAACCCTCGGAACCGGTCATCCCCTGCACGATGACCTTCGAGTCCTTGGTCAGCCAGATTGCCATGATCAGACCCCCGCAGCGGCCAGCTCGGCGGCCCGCTCGGCCGCGCCATCCATGGTGTCGACCCGCTCGATCAGCGGGTTGTTCGCGCCGTCGAGGATCGCCCGGCCGGCCTCGGCGTTGTTGCCGTCGAGCCGGACCACGAGCGGCTTGGTGACCTGCTCACCACGCTGCTCCAGGAGGGCGAGCGCCTGCACGATGCCGTTGGCGACCGCGTCGCAGGCGGTGATGCCGCCGAAGACGTTGACGAAGACGCTCTTCACCGACGGGTCGGAGAGGACGATCTCCAGGCCGTTGGCCATGACCGCGGCGCTCGCGCCGCCGCCGATGTCGAGGAAGTTGGCCGGCTTGACGCCGCCGTGCCGCTCCCCGGCGTACGCGACCACGTCGAGGGTCGACATGACCAGACCCGCGCCGTTGCCGATGATGCCGACCTCGCCGTCGAGCTTGACGTAGTTGAGGTCCTTCTCCTTGGCGGCCTGCTCCAGCGGGTCCACCGCGGCCTGGTCGACCAGCCCCTCATGGTCCGGGTGCCGGAACGCGGCGTTCTCGTCCAGGCTCACCTTCGCGTCGAGCAGCAGCAGCTTGCCCTCGCCGGTCTTGGCCAGCGGGTTCACCTCGACCAGGGTGGCGTCCTCGGCGACGAACGCCTGCCACAGCCCGACCGCGACGTCGACGACCTGGTCCGCGACCTCGGCCGGGAAGCCGGCGGCGGTGACGATCTCGCGGGCCTTCGCCTCGTCCACGCCCTTGACGGCGTCGATCGGGGCCTTGACGACCTTGTCCGGGGTCTCGGCGGCCACCTGTTCGATGTCCATGCCGCCGGCGACGCTGGCGATGCAGAGGAAGGTGCGGTTCGCCCGGTCGAGCAGGTAGGAGAAGTAGTACTCCTCGGCCACGTCCGCGGTCACGGTGATCATGACCTTGTGGACGGTGTGCCCCTTGATGTCCATGCCGAGGATGTCGGTGGCGCGGGCCACCGTCTCCTCCGCGCCCTCGGCCAGCTTCACGCCGCCGGCCTTACCCCGGCCGCCGACCTTCACCTGCGCCTTGACGACCACCCGGCCGCCGAGGCGTTCGGCGATCGCGCGGGCCTCCTCCGGGGTAGTGGCGACGCCGCCGGCGAGCACGGGCAAACCGTGCCGCTCGAACAGGTCCCGCCCCTGGTACTCGTACAGGTCCACGATTGCGCGTCCCGTCCCGTCTCCGCGGCGCGCCGTCGCGCCGCCACCAGCGTTCAGAAAACAGTTTGACGCCTGTCATCAGTTGAAACAGGCCATTGGGCGCAGCCTAGCGAGGTGGGCACCGGCGGCAACCGAGCGGGTGCGCGGTGTGCGGTAATGCACAACCGCGCGGCGGGGGCGTCACACGCCGCGCGTTCAGTCGTCCGGGCGATGTTGCCGCGAGTGCGTAACCCCTCCGTCGGGGCGTCGTTGAGTCAGGTGTCGGAGCGCTGATCAGCGCGATGACGGGAGACGGCCGATGCCCTGTCGGTCGAGGGGTGGCGGCGGGGCATCGTGCATAGAGGGGCCGGACGTGTGAGGGGTGCGTCCGGCCCCTCCCCCGTCTCCGGAATCTGTCGCCCCTGCCCCGCGCGGGCTCCCGCCGGCGACCTCAGCTGACCGGCTGGGCGACGTTCTGCCGCACCCACTCCACGATCGACGTGGTCGTGGCGCCCGGCGTGAAGATCTTGGCGACGCCCAACCGCTCCAGCTCGGGGATGTCCCCGTCGGGAATGATGCCGCCGCCGAAGACCACGATGTCGCCCGCGTCGCGCTCGGCGAGCAGTTCGAGCACCCGGCGGAAGAGGGTCATGTGCGCGCCGGAGAGCACGGAGAGCCCGACGGCGTCGGCGTCCTCCTGGATGGCCGTCTCGACGATCTGCTCCGGGGTCTGGTGCAGGCCGGTGTAGATGACCTCCATGCCGGCGTCCCGCAGCGCCCGGGCGACCACTTTCGCTCCTCGGTCGTGGCCGTCAAGGCCTGGCTTGGCGACGACGACCCGAATACGAGAGCTCATCAGCGCACACCTTTCACCGGCTCCGCGGCCATTCACCTGAACGAACGGTAACCCGGGCGACGAGGGTCGGGGAATCCGGGCCGGAGTCCTCGGCCCGGCGGGCCGGGCACCGCCCGGGGATCGGGGCCCGGTGGTCGGGCCCGGCTGGCGAGCCCCGCCGGTGGAGGTGCGGCCGGCAGCCCGACGTCAAGCCGGACGACTCCGCCGTATCGGTCACGCTCAGCGACGAACGGGCAGTAAATGGCCCGTCGAACAGCAGCGCAAGAGAGCGCAATCCCGGACGCAAACGGACAGATCGTCGCGCCGTTTCGGCGCTTTGGCTTGTGACTCGTGTGGCGGTTGGCTAACGTGTCCACGGTTGTCATCGAGTCCATGGACGGGTGACGACGCAGCCGGAGGACGTTCACCTGAGCGTCACCGAAAGTCCAGCGGCTGCTTCGGTACCCCGACAACGGAGGGTGTGCGTGCGCCAGCGCCTGTCGTCTGAGCCCGATAGATATCGCGGTCGCCGCCGCGTACCCACCCCACCGCGGAGCCGCTACGCCGCCGTCGTCACCACCGCGTTCGTCGGCGCCGGTGTCGTCGCGCTCGGCGCGAGCGCACTCCCCGACGCCAAGGACATCAACCAGGCGGCATTGGACGAGGTCCGCCAGGCCTCGGTCACCAGCCAGGACGCGGCGGCCCGTGCCGACACCGCCGAGCGCGCCTCCCGGGACAGCACCCGGGGCGAGGAGGCCGTCGAATCCGACGTCTGGCTGCTCCCCCTGCAGGGCTACGACCTGGAGTCGTCCTACGGGGAGCGCTGGGGCAAGCTGCACACCGGCGTCGACCTGGTCGCGCCCGAGGGCACCCCGTACGTCGCGATCCACGACGGCACGGTCACCAAGGCCGGCTGGTTCGGCGGCTACGGCCAAGCGGTGATCGTTCAGCACGCGGACGGCAGCGAGGCCATCTACGGCCACTCCTCCGCCCTGAGCGTGCGCGAGGGCCAGCAGGTGAAGGCCGGCGACCAGCTCGGGTTGATCGGCATGACGGGCCACGCCTACGGCTCGCACCTGCATCTCGAGCTCCATGTCAAGGGTGAGCCGATCGACCCGAAGCCGTTCCTCAAGGAACGTGGAGTGGACATCGAGCTACAAGTAGAGGCTTACTACAACGACGTAGCCGCCTCCTGACACTGCGTATCGACCGTTGACCGCCCGGATCAGCCGATCCGGGCGGTTCTCTTCGCGCGGAAGTAACCTGGCCCACTCGGCGGAGTGTGACCGGCGGCACCCCCGCTCATGATCACTTAGCGGATCAGACCGCCCGGACGGGGACGTATCCGGGCAGGGCAGGGC
>NZ_SMKG01000011.1 GCF_004348525.1 Micromonospora sp. 15K316
GGCATGGGGAAGCCGAGCAGTTCGGTGATCGGATCGGCGTCGACCGGGTCGGACGCGACCGGGGTGGGGCTGCGCGACAGCGCCACGGCCAGCCCGAAGGTCGCCGCGAAGACCACCAGTTCACCCGCGGCCAGCCGGCCGAACGCGCCCCGCCGTCCGGCACGCAACGCCGGCAGGGTCCGGGACCGGTGCGCCGCACCGACGAGGCCCAGGACCGCCAGGGCGAGGAGCTTCGCGCCGACCAGCCACCCGTACCGGGACTGCCAGAGCTGCTCCACCGCGCCCAACCGCACGGCCGCGTTGGCCAGACCGGTGACCGCCACGGCGAGGAAGCAGCCCAGCGCGAGGCGGCTGTACCGGGTGGCCGCGTCGGCGAGCTCCCGGCTGCGGCGGACCGTCAGCAGCGCGGCCAGGGCGCCGACCCAGAGCGCGGCGCCCAGGATGTGCAGCACCAGGCTGCTCACCGCGGTCTGGTGGTTGCCGGCCCCGGCGGCGTGCCCGGTGAAGGCCGGTGGCGTCACCGCGACCAGGGCGAGCACCGCGGCAGTGGCGGCGAGCCCGCGCGACACCCCCACCCGGGCCAGCACCGCCACGGTCACCGCCAGCCCGGCCTGGATCAGCAGGGCCTGCCCCTGGGCGATCGAGGAGGCGAAGCTGACCACGGTTGCCAGGCCGAGCCGCTGCGGCGGGACGCCCAGCAGGTCCGAGACGGTCAGGGTGATCAGGGCCAGCGCGGTGGCCGCCCACCCGGCGGAGAGCAGACCGGCCCGGCGCAGCAGCAGCCAGCCGTGCGGTGACACGCTCGGCCCGTCGCCGGGTAGCAGGAACGCGGCGGTGACCAGCATCCCCACGGTCACGGTGGCGAGCGCGTCGCCGAGCAGCCGGATCGACGGCAGCGCCCACGTGGTGACGGGCCCCGGATCGGGAAGACCGGGAATGGCGACCGTGAGCGCCCCGCCGGCCCGCAGGGCGATCAGGAGCACCGTGGCGCCGACCGCCGCCGCCGCGAGCGGGACGAGGGCCGCCCTGGTGGCGGGACGGCTGCCAGTTCCGGGCGCCTCCGCGTTCGGGACGTCGCGGGTCGCCGTACTGGTGGGGGAGGCGTCCGGGGTACGGGACGGCTCGGCCCGGGGCGAGCGGATCTCTGGCATGGGCTTCGACCTCGGCGGTGGGGGACGGCGAAGGTTCGCCGCGTGGGGGGGGCTCAGGCTGTGGCGCGGCGTCGGCGGAGCAGCACCGCACCCCCGGCGACGACGATCACGATGAGTGCGCCGGCGGCCAGGGGCCAGGGACCCGGACCCGTGGACCGGCCGGACGCGGCGGCGGTCGGGCCGGCCGAATCCGGCGCGGCGACGACCGGCGCGCCACTCGCGGCCGGATCGTCGACGGTGAAGGAGTAGGAGCCCTGCACCGGGTGTCCGTCGGCGGAGACGACGCGGTAGGCGACGGTGTACGTGCCGTTGACGAGGGGTCCGTCGATCGTCACGGTTCCCGTCGCCTCGGTGACGACGGGCGCGCCGGTGGGCACCTTCCGCCGACCGGCGTCGCTGAGCACGATGGTGGTGAAGGCAGGGTCCAGCTTCTGCAGGAACGTCAGGCTGATCCGCGTCGGTGGGGCGGAGAGGTGGGCGGCCGCGGCGGGCTCGGACGCCCGGAGGGCGTTGTGCGCGGCGGCCGGTGCGGCCGGTGCCACCAGCACCGCCACGGCGGTCAGCAGCGCGGCGACGCGGGCGGCGATAGGCCGACGAGAACGTGTGCTCATGTGAGTCTTTCCCCCAACTCGGTCTCGCTCAGCCGAGCAACTGCTGGCCGATCCAGCCGCCCTCCGGGCAGCCGGGCGGGATGGCGAAGACGGCGGAGCCGATCGGGGTGGTCCACTCGTTGAGCAGGTCCCGTTCGGCCAACCGTCGCTGGATGGGCAGGAACTGGCGGGTGACGTCGGCCTGGTACGAGGTGAAGATCAGGCCGCTGTCGGCGTGCCCGTCGGGGGTCGGCGTGCCGTCGTAGTTGTAGGGGCGGCGCAGGATCCTCTGCCGGTCGTCGGTGACGTGCGCGCGGGTGAGGTGGGAGAAGTCGGGGATGACGGTGAGCCCGTCGGCCCCGGTGGCGGCGAAGTCGGGTTCGTCGTGCTCGACGGATCCGGTGAGCGGGGCGCCGGTGTCGAGGCGCCGGCCGACGGCGAGTTCCCGGTCGGTGCGGCCGAGCAGGTCCCAGGTCTCCAGGTTCATGCTGATCCGGCGCACGACGAGGGTGCTGCTGTCGCGTAGCCACGCCGGCCCGTCGGGCACCCACACGGCCGCGTCCGTCGCCGCACCCGGTGCCGGGTTGGCGGTGCCGTCGAGCTGCCCGAACAGGTTCCGCTGCGTACGGCCGGGTTCGGCGCCGGCGGCGCGCCGGAAGCCCTGCTGCACCCACCGGACGGTGGCGAACGGTCGACTGTCCTTGACCAGGACCCGTTGCGCGTGGGCGACGGTGAGCGGGTCGTCGGCGCAGATCTGCAGCAACAGGTCACCGCCGGACCAGCGCGGTTGGAGCCGGTCGATACGGAACGCGGGCAGCTCGGCCACCGACGGCGGTCGCCGGTCGTCGAGGCCGGCGGCGGCGTAGAGGCCGGGGCCGAAGCCGAAGGTGACGGTCAGCCGAGCCGGGAGGAGCCCGAGCTCGGGTTCGGTGTCGGCCAGCGCGGGTCGACCCCGGGTGAGTCGGGCGGCGTCGTCGGAGAGCAGGCGCAGCAGCCGGCCGAGCGCGGCCCGGTCGGTGCCGGCCTTGAGGGTGAGCGCGACGAAGGCGGCGTGTGCCTGCGGCTCGGTGTCCACCCCCGCCTGGCGGGCGCCGTGGAAGCGTTCCACGGCGCTGCCGACCTGCGCCACAGGTACCTGCTCGCCGGGGTGTGCCTCGTCGGTGCTGGACCGGACGACGGCGGCCCCCGCGAGGGCGCCCCCGGCGGCCAGAACCCCGCCGGTGAGCAGGCCGCGCCTGCTCACCGGCCGGACGGAGGGCTCGGTCATGACGCCGGGCTCATGCTCGTCCCCGGCGTGGCGGACATGCCCGGCATCGGTGCACCGTGGCCGGGGTCGTAGCTCTCCTGCGCGCCGGTGAACGGCTTCGCCACCGCGCGGAACGTCTGGGTCTTCCCGTCGGCGAAGGTGAGCGTGAAAGCGAGCTCGTCACCGGCCTTCACCGGCTGCTTCAGCTCCATCAGCATCAGGTGGTCGCCGCCGGGCTCCAGCGTCGTGCTGCCGTGCGCCTTGACCACGATGCCGCCCTTCTTGGGCTGCATGACCATCTTCCCGTCCTTCATGGTCATCTCGTGCAGCTCCATGGGGGACACCTCGGTGGCGGCGGCGGTGACCGTCACGTCGCTCTCCCCGTCGTTCACGAGGGTGCCGAACGCCGCGGTCATCCCCGTGTCGGCGGCCTTGACCCAGGGGTCGCGGATGCCGAGCACCTCCGCGGGCGCGCCGGCCGACGTCGACGGGCTCGGCTCGGCCGACGACGACTGGCTGCAGCCGGCCGCGCCGACCGTGAGGCAGGCCGCTGCGGCGGCGAGCAGGAGGGCGCGGCGACGTCGGACGCCGACGATGGTGCTGGACATGGGCGTTCCCTTCAGCGGTTGATCTCTCGCCCGGTTGGTCGAATACCGCAAAAGGAAAGTTCCGGGATGAAAGTGACTGTTCTCACCGATCATCGTGGGAACTTTCCGCATCCGCGGCCCGACGGCCGCCGGTCCGCGCCACCCACGACCCCGTCCCGGTAGTCGCCCGGAGCACGGCCCTGGTTCCCGGACGAGTCACCGGCCGCAGCGCCCCGCGCCGGGCGGATGACGGAAGCCGGGAACCATTCGCGTCCGCCGGCCGACCTTCACAGCATGGACACGTGGTCCGGCACAGCGATCACGACGTGGGCGCAGCGCGCGGCCGTCGTCGCCAACACCGACTTCGAGAGGCTGTCCGACCTGGAGGCGCTGCTCGCCGGAGCGGCGTCCCCCGGGCCCGCGGCCGGTCCGGACGACCTGGCGATGGCCGGTACCGCCTCCGCCGGCCTGCGGGAGGCGTTCCTCCGCGCGGGTGACGGCGACGCCGGCGGCAGCGCGGCGGCCCTGAACCTGGTCATGGCCCGGTTGTACGCGCGACCGAGGGTGACGGTCGACGGCGACGGTTGGCGCACCTACGTCGCCGGACGGGGTGGCTCGCCGGCGGCGGAGTACCTGGCCAACGCGGCGTGGGGGCTGGCGCAGTGGGTCGGCAGGTACGGCCCGGACCGGCTCGGCCGGTGCCAGGCGTCCCGATGCCGGTCGGTCTACCTGGTCCGCCGCTGGGCCGCCCAGCGACGCTACTGCAGCGAGCGATGCGCGAACCGGATGTACGCGGCGGCCTTCCGCCGGCGACAGGCCGGGCTCCCGCCGGCCGGCGAGGGGACTGCCGCAGCGGATCGCCCGCTCGGCGCGGCGCGCGGCTGAGAGGCGACCCCGCCGGAGGGGAGTGGCCGGGCCGGCTCACCGGGCCGGCGCGCTCACCTCCCCCGCCAGGTCGACGACCCGGTCGGCCCAACGGTCCATCAACGCCTCGTCGTGCGTGACGACCAGGACACCCGCGTTCCGCGTCCGCTGGTACCCGGCGATGACGGCGGCGACGTGGGCCTGGGTGGAGGCGTCGAGCATCGCCGTCGCCTCGTCGCAGAGCAGGTAGTCGGGACGGTGCACCAGGGCCCGGGCCAGGCAGGCCCGTTGCAGTTGCCCGTCGGAGACCGCGTGCGGCCGGCGGGTGAGCAGGTCGGGGGTGAGCCCGACCAGGTCGGCGAGCTCGGCGACGCGCTCGCGGACGCCCGGCTCGGGAGCCCGGACGGCGCGCAGCGGCTCGGCGATGAGGTCGGTCAGGCTCAGCCGGGGATCGGCGGCGGCCCGGGGGCTCTGGAACAGGACGGCCACCCGGGTACGCAGGCCGACCGGTACGGCGTACCGCACCCCGGTGACCGGTGTGCCGTCGATGCTGACCCGCCCGCCGTCCGGGCGGTGCAGCAGGGCGAGCACCCGGACCAGTGTGGACTTTCCGCAGCCGGACGGGCCGCGCAGCCCGACCGTCTCGCCCCGCGCGACGCTCAGGGTGACGCCGTCGAGCACCACCTGGCGGTCGTAGGCGACACGTACCTCGTCGGCGAGCAGGTGCTGCGGGCTGGTCACGGGGCGGCTCCGGGGAGGATCGGGTGATGACAGGCGACCGTGCCGGCGCCCACCGGTGACGGCTGCGGCGCGCGTTCGCAGCTGTCGGCGCGCCGCGGGCACCGGGGCGCGAAGGCGCAGCCCACCGGAAGGGCGGTCAGCATCGGCGGATGGCCCGGTACCGGCCGGAAGGCCCGGTCCGGCAGGGCGTCGAGCAGCGCCTCCGCGTACGGGTGGGTGGGGGCGGTGAAGAAGTCGCCGCCGTCCCGGTGTTCGACGACGCGGCTGGCGTACATGACGGCGACGGTGTCGGCGACCCGGCGCGCCGCCGCCAGGTCGTGGGTGATGAGCACGACGGCGGCGCCCGCGTCACAGCGGCGGCGGAGCAGGTCCAGGGTGTGGTCGACAAGTGGGCGGTCCAGGCCGGTGGTGGGCTCGTCGGCGATCAGCAGCGGTGGATCCGTTGCCAGCGCGAGGGCGGTGACCAGGCGCTGGGCCATGCCGCCGGAGAGTTCGTGCGGGTAGCGGTCCAGGTCTGCCGGGTCGAGCCCGACGTCGGTCGCGAGCCGATCGGCCTGCCCGCGGTCGCGGCCGTGGGCCCGCAACGTCTCCCCGAGCAGCCGCCGTCCGGTCCGGACCGGGTTCAACGCGGTGGCCGGGCTCTGCGGGACCAGCCCGATCCGGCGACCACGCACCTGCCGGGCGAGTCGGCGCTGGCCGCAGCTGACCAGGTCGACCGGCTCGGTCTCCGGCTGGTGCAGCAACGCGCGGCCGGTGACGGTGGCGTTGCCCGGCAGGAGCCCCAGCAGGGCGTGGGCGAGTACGGACTTGCCACAGCCCGATTCGCCGACGACGGCGAGCAGCTCGCCGGCGTGGACGGTGAGGCTGAGGTCGGTGACGGCGTGCACGACCGCGTCGCGGAGCCGGAACCGGACGCCGAGCCGGTCGACGGTGAGCAGCGGCGACGTCCGCGGGTCGGACGGTCGGGCCGGTACGGTGGCCGGCTGGGTGGTGGTCACAGGTGCAACTCCGCTCTGACCCGGGGATCGAGACGGTCGCGCCACCGGGCGGCGAGGACCGCGATGGCGAGGGTGACGACGACGATCACGGCTCCCGGCACCAGGCTCGCCCACCAGGCTCCGGTCAGCAGCGACCCCTCACCGTCGCTGATCATGTTGCCGAGCGAGGCGAGGTGCGGTGGCAGGCCGAGGCCGAGGAACGACAACGCGGTCTCGTGCCACACCGCGTGCGGGATCATCAGCGTGGTGGCCAGCGCCAACCGGGGCAGCACGTGCGGCAGCAGGTGACGCACCAGCACCCTTCGCCGGCCGGCTCCGCCGCTGATCGCGGCGTCGACGAAGGTCCGGGTACGGAGGCTGAGCAGCTCGGACCGGACGATGCGGGCAGTGGAGAGCCAGTGGGTGAGCCCGACGGAGGCGATCACCGCGCCGAGGCTGGGCCGCAGCATGGCCACGATGAAGATGCCGAGCAGCAGGTGCGGCAGCGCGGCGATGGTGTCGACGATCCGCATCAGAACCCGGTCGACGCGCCCGCCCAGCGTACCGGCGATCCCGCCGATCAGGCCGCCGATGACTGTGGCGACCAGCGCGGCGACCGCGCCGACGAGCAGCGAGACGCGCAGGCCGTAGACCGCGCGGTGGGCGACGTCCCGGCCGAGGTCGTCGGTGCCGCCGAGGTGGCCCCAGGACGGCGCCAGCCGGGTCTGGTCGAGCGCGACCGCGCTCTGGTCCAGTGGCCAGAGGATCGGGGCGAGCAGCGTACCGGCGACCGCGACGACGAGGACGAGCCCGGCCGTGACGGCACCGGCCCGGCGGGGTCGCAACCGCAGGGGTCGCAGCAGCGGGCGGCGGGCAGCGAGGTCAGCCATCGAGTCGCACCCTCGGGTCGGCAGCGGCGTAGGCGAGGTCGGCGGCGAGGTTGGCGGCCAGCACCACGGCGGTGGTGACCAGGGTGATCGCCGCGAGCAGCGGGAAGTCGCTGCCGAGCGCGGCCTCGACCGTGACCGCGCCCAGGCCCGGCAGGGAGAAGACCGTCTCGACCAGCACCGCCCCGCCGACCAGCTCGGGCAGGTGGGTGCCGACCAGGGTGAGGAACGGCAGCAGCGCGGTACGCAGCGCGTGCCCGAAGAGCACCGTCCGGCCGGGCAGCCCGCGGGCCCGTGCCGCGAGCACGTGGTCGTCGCGCAGGCTCTCCGCGACCGCGTCGCGGACGAAGAGCAGGAACCAGGGCGCCTGGGACACCGCCAGCACCGCGACGGGCAGGATCAGGTGGTGCGCGACGTCCGGCCAGGACGTGCCCGTCGCGGTGACGTCGGTGAGCCCGCCGGCCGGGAACCAGCCCAGGGCCAGCGCGAAGACGGCTATCGCGGCCAGGCCGATCCAGAAGACCGGCATCGACTCGACCGCGTACGCGGCGGCCCGCAACGCGCGGTCGAAGAGCCCGCCCCGGCGGTACGCGGCCAGGGCGCCCAGCAGCAGGCTCGCGAGCAGGACGACCGCCAGGGTGACGCCGATCAGCAGCAGGGTCCAGCCGGCGCGGGCGGCGAGCACCGAGGTGACCGGCTCGTGGCGACTCGTCGACCAGCCCAGGTCGCCCCGGAGGAGGTTGCCGACCCAACGCAGGTACTGCACCGGCAGCGGGTCGTCGACGCCCCAGTTGGCGCGGATCTGTGCCAGGTTCTCCTCGCTGGTGGTGAACGCCGCCGCGCCCGCGTACTGCTTCGCCGGGTCGACGGGGGACGCGGCGCCGAGCGCGAACATCCCGACGCTGGTGGCGACGAGCACCGGTACGGCGACCAGGAGCCGGCGCCGGACCACGGCCGCCGCCCCGGCCAGCCGGCCGGTGCGACGGCGGGCCGGCGCCGTACGGGTGGTCACGATCGGGTCCAGGTGTCGATGTTCCACCAGAGGCTGTTGGCCACGCCGTGCTCGTGCGCCTCCACCCGGGGCGAGACGCCCTGGACCGAGGACTTGAGCACGTAGCTGTGCCGCAGGTACGTCAGGAACAGCCACGGCACGTCGGCGGCGAGCTGCTTCTGGAACGTCGCGTACGCGGCCTTGCGGCGGGCCGGATCGGCCTGGTCCCGCCCCGCCTGCAGGGCCTGGTCCACCACCTGGGAGCGGTACGAGCCGGGGTTGAAGTAGCCCTGCCCGGCGAAGCGCGAGTGGAACAGTTTGTACGAGACGAAGTCCGGGTCGTACGGCGTGCCGTACCCCATCAGCAGGGCGTCGGACTTCATTCGCGGGTCGATGGCGTCCCAGGTGAGCCCCTCCGGCTTCACCTCGATGCCGACCTTCTTCGCGTCCGCGGTCACCGCCAGGGCCAGGTCCTTGCGCAGCGTGTCGCTCGCCGGGTACATGAGCGTGAAGCGGGCCGGGCGGCCGTTCTTGGCGCGTACCCCGTCGGGGCCGGGCGTCCAGCCGGCGGCGTCCAGCAGCGCCGCCGCGGCCGTCACATCGGCGGTCGGCTTCCCGACGATGGACGGCTCGGCGAACTCGGAGGTCGGCGGGACCGGGCCGAACGCCGGGTCGCCGGTGCCGCCGAGGATGCCGGCGACCATCGCGGCCCGGTCGACGGCCAGGTTGAGCGCCCGGCGGATCGCCACGTCGGCGAGGACCGGGTTGCCCATGGGCAGCATCACGCCGCGGTAGTCGGCGGTCGCCACCTGCTCGACCCGGTAGGTGTCGTCCGGGGCGAAGCCGGTGGCGAGCTTCGGCGGCAGCTCCGCCGCGTCGAACTCACCGGCCCGCATCCGCTGGGCACGGACGTTGTCGTCCTCGACGAAGGCGACCACCACCCGGTCGTTCGCCGGGCGGCCACCGAAGTAGCGCTCGTTCGCGGTGAGCACCAGCCGGTCGCCCGGCGTCCAGGACTCGACCCGGTACGGACCGGTCCCGATCGGCTTCCGGTTGAACTCCGCCTTGTTGATGTCCTGCCCGTCGAGGAGTTTTGCCGGGACGACGCCGAGGGTGAGCCGCTGCAGGAACGGGGCGTACGGGTAGCGCAGCCGGAACACCACAGTGGCCGGATCGGGTGCGGTGACCGATTCCACCATGTCCAGGTCGGACCGGAGCGTCGAGTCCACCTTCGGGTCCAGCACGGCCTGGTAGGTGAAGGCGACATCGGTCGCGGTGAGCGCCCCGCCGTCGTGGAACAGCACGCCGTCGCGGAGCGTCGCGGTCACTGTGCGGCCGTCGGCCGAGACGGTCGGCAGCTCCGCGGCCAGGCCGGGGACGAGCCGGTTGCCGGCGTCCCGGGCGACCAGCCCGTCGAAGATCAGCGAGGCGCCGTCGACGCCGTAGTTGAGCACCGGGTTCAACGTGTCGGATTCGCCCGCGGTGGCGACGACGAACGTCCTGCGGCCGGCCGGTTCCTCGGGGACCGTCGGGGCCGAACAGCCGGCGAGGGCGAGCAGGCCGGTCGCCGTGGTGGTCACCACGAGGCGCCGGAGAGTCGGACGTGACCGGATCACGGAAGCTCCTGCGGGTCGGAGGGGGACGTCGGGGTGGCGCCGGTCGCGGCGCGGACCTGGATGATCAGGGTGGCATAGTTGCAAAGCCTTGGCAATTACTGCATTTACGCATTACAGCCAGGCGACAGGTGTGTGAATGCGGCGGAGTCATCCGTGAACGGTGAGCGGCACGCGCGGAGCACTCACTGACTTCCGTGCATCTCCTGCGCCGGCGCCGAGTCGGCCGACCATTCCTGTCGGGGCCGCTGGGTGACTCTCCTCACCGAGCTGCGACGTGGCCGCGACTGTACTCGGCGGGGCCACTGCACGATCATCTCCGGCATGGTCCACAGCCGAACCGCCGACGCCCCGCCAGCGACCAGGGTGGGAATCACCTCCGTCGCGGCCGCCCTGCCGGAGCGGGTGGTGACGAGCGCGGAGCTCCAGGAACAGGTCGAACGAGCCAGCGGCATCGCCCTACCGCCGAGGCTCTTCTCGCGGATGACCGGCATCGAGACCCGTCGCGTCGCCGGCCCCGACGAGCACGCCTCCACCCTCGCCGTCCGGGCGGCGCGCGCCGTATTGGACAGCGCCGTCGTCGAGCCCGACGACATCGACCTGCTGATCTTCGCCTCCGCGTCCCGGGACATGGCCGAGCCCGCTACCGCCCACATCGTCCAGGCGGAGCTGGGCACCCGCGCACACGTCTTCGACCTGACGAACGCCTGCAACAGTTTCCTCAACGGAATCGACACGGCAAGGACGTTCGTCCTGGCCGGGCGGGCGCGACGAGCCCTGGTCGTGACCGGCGAGACGCCGACCCGGTCGATGCGGATGCGGGCGTCGAGCGCGGCGCAGGTCCGCTCGTCGTTCGCCGGCTACACGTTCGGTGACGCGGGCGCGGCGGTGCTGGTCGAGCCGGTGCCGACCGGCGGCATCCTCGACGTGCAGACGGCCACCTTCTCGGAGTACTGGACGATCGGCGGTATCGACGGCGGCGGCTCCCGGCACCCACGCGGCGACGAGCACACCTACTTCCACGGCGACGGCGGGAAGCTGCGCTCCGTCTTCGAACGGGTCGGCCTGGACGTGCTCCGTGCGGTCCACCACCGCACCGGCTTCGACTGGTCCGACTACGCGCGGGTGCTCGTGCACCAGGTCACGCTGCCGTACCTGAACCGCTTCGTCGAGCTGGCCCGGGTGCCGGCCGAGAAGCTGATCGTGACCGTGCCCGAGCTGGGCAACGTCGCCAGTGCCACCATCGGCGTGCAGCTGGCCCGGGCCGCCGAGGAGCTTCCCAGCGGGTCCCGGGTCTTCTGCCTCGGCCTGGGCGGCGGGGTCAGCATCACGACGATGGTGTGGGAGAAGTCCTGACGTATGACCCTGTCGTCACCGGGACGGCGCCGTGACCGTCGCGTCTACCTGCGCAGCCATCCCTTCCTCTTCGCCCTGCTCGCCGCCGCCCGCCGGATGCCCGTGCTACGCCTCGGTCGTACGGTGCTGGTCAACGGCACCGAGGCGTACCTGCAGGCGCTCACCGAGATCGCCCTGGACCGGAGCGCGGCGGGTACGACCGGCGGGAACGCCCGCCGGCTCACCGGCGGTGACCTCCTCTTCGACCAGGAGGACGCGGCGCACCGCCGCGCCCGGCGCGAGCTCTCGCACGTCTTCAACTCCGCCGGGGTGGCGCGAACCCGTCCGCTCTGGGCCGACGTGCTACGGCGGCGACTCGCGCCGCTCGCCACCGGCGAGACGATCGATCTGGTGGACGTCGCGGCCGAACTGGCCGGCGTGGCGACGGTGTCGCTGATCGGCCTCAACACCGATCCACACTCCGTCTCGGTCGCGGCCCGTACGGCCGCCGCGGCGGCCGTACGCGCGGAGCTGCCGGGTCCGCGCGGGCCGGGGCGGGAACGCGCCACCCGGGCCGCCGTCGACCGGCTGACCGGTGCGCTGGCCGGCGCCGCCGTCGACCCCGCGCTGGCCAGCATGATCGCCGTCGCGGCGGTCAACACGACGGTCGCGGCGATACCCCGCGCCGTCGCCTGGTGCGCCGACGACCGGCTCTGGTCCCACGCCGCCGACCCGGAGCTGCTGCCGACGCTCGTCGCCGAGCTGCTGCGGGTCACCGCGCCCAGTCCGGTCCTGCCGCGAGCGGTCGCGGCGCCGGGCGAGATCGGCGGCTGCCCGGTGCGCTCCGGCGACCGGCTGATCCTGGTCGCCCGGCACGCCGCGTACGCTCACGAGATGGGACCCGACCCCGTCGCCCCGATGACGCCGCGGATCTCACAACTGGTGTTCGGAGCGGGCACGCACAGCTGCCCCGGCGCTGGGCTCGCCCGAGCCCAGCTCGCCGACACGTTGGCCGCCCTCGCTCCGTACCGGCCGGTGGTGGTCTCCGCCCGAGCCGATCGGCGAGCCGCGTTGCCGAGCTGGGCGACCCTGCGGGTGCGGGCGGTCAGCCGATGACCACGGGGAGCCCGCCGCGGACGACAGTGGCGCGGCGGGAGGTGCTGACCTCTCCCGGTGACCGGTTGCGTGCCCACGCCGCGGCGTTCGGCGACAAGCCGGCACTGGTCTTCCCGGCCGCCACGGGACAGACCCGAACCACGACGTTCGCGGAACTCGACGCGGAGTCCGACCGGTACGCGGCCGGGTTCGCCCAGGTCGGCATCGAGACCGGCACCAGGACGGTCGTCATGATGCCGGTCGGTGCCGAACTCGTCGCAGTCATCTTCGGCCTGCTCAAGCTCGGCGCGGTACCGGTCATCGTGGACCCCGGCATGGGCCTGCGCCGGATGCTGCGCTGCTACCGGGCCGCCCGGGCCCGGGCGTTCATCGGCGTACCGGCCGCACAGGCCATTCGCGTCCTGCGACCGGACGCCTTCGCCGGGATCCGGACGGTCGTCACCGCCGGTCGTCGCTGGTGCTGGGGCGGCGCGACGCTGCGCGGGCTGGCGGCGACCACAGTCGCGCCGCCGAGGCCGGCCGTCGCGGCCGACGACCTCCTCATGATCAGCTTCACCTCGGGGAGCACCGGCAGCGCGAAGGGGGTCGAGTCCACCCACGGCGCGTTGGCGGAGATGGTCCGGCAGACGGGCACCCACTACCGGCACACCCCGTCGGACGTCTGCCTGGTCACCTCGCTCTCCTTCGCCTTCCTGCACCTGCTGACCGGCGCGACCTGCGTGGTGCCGGAGATCGACTTCGCGCGCGTCTCGGCCGCCGAGCCGGCGATGATCAGCGACCTGATCCGGCGGTACGCGGTGACCGCGATGTTCGGCTCACCCGCGCTGCTCGACCCGCTCGCCCGTCACCTCGACGAGACCGGCGAGCAGGTGGCGACGCTGCGCCTCGTCGTCTCCGGCGGAGCCCCCGTCGCGAACGAGGTCGTGGCGCGGCTGCGGCGCGTCCTGGCCCCCCAGCACGGCCGCATGCACGTCACGTACGGCGCCACCGAGGCGGTTCCGATCGCGTCCATCGAGGCCGGCGAACTGCTCGACGAGGTCCTTTCCACCGCTGCGAGCGGCGGCGGCACGTGCGTCGGCCGGCCCGTCGACGGGGTCGACCTGCGCGTCATCCGCGCCGCCGACGGGCCGATCCCCGACTGGACGGCGGTTCGCCCGGCCGGGCCGCGGGAGATCGGCGAGATCGTGGTCAGCGGGCCGACGGTGAGTCGCCGCTACCTCGGTCCGGCCGCCGCGAACGCCAACGCCAAGATCGCGGAGGCCGAACGAGTCTGGCACCGGACGGGAGACCTGGGTCGGGTCGACGAGCAGGGCCGGGTCTGGTTCGCCGGCCGGCGCAGCGACGTGGTCCGCGCCGCCGACGGGCCGCTCTACCCGGTCCCATGCGAGACCGTGCTGGACGAGCACCCGGAGGTGCGCCGGACGGCGCTGGTCGGGGTGGGTGTCCCCGGCCGGCAGCAGCCTGTCGTCTGCGTCGAACTGCGCGACGGCGTGCCGGCGACGCAACGGCCCAGGATCGAGCGCGAGCTGCGCGAGCTGGCGCAGCGGCACGAGGCGACGCACCGGCTCACGGAATTCCTCTTCCACCCCTCGTTCCCGGTGGACGTACGCCACAACGCGAAGATCGACCACGGCCGGTTGGCCGCCTGGGCGGCGCGTACGCGCACGGGTGGAACCCGCCGCGCACGGCGTACGGGGGCGGCGTGAGAGCGCTCATCACGGGTGGCTCCGGCTTCCTCGGCGGTCACCTCGTCGACGAGTGCGTTCGCCGGGGCGACCAGGTGCGCGTGCTGGTCCGCCCGACCAGCGACCTCGGCCACCTCCGCACCGTACCGGGCCTCGAACTGGTCAGCGGCGACCTGACCGACCCCGCCTCGCTGCGCTCGGCGACCCGCGGGATGGACGTGATCTACCACTCGGCCGCCCGGGTGCAGGACTTCGGCACCCGCAGCCAGTTCTGGGCGGCCAACGTCACCGGCACCCGGCACCTGCTGGCCGCCGCCCGGAGCAACGGTGTGCCGCGGTTCGTCCACGTGAGCAGCCCGAGCGCCATCATGAGCGGGGACGACCAGGTCGACATCGACGAGAGCGTGGGCTACCCGCGGCGGTTCCTGAACCTGTACTCGGAGACGAAGGCCGCCGCCGAACAGCTGGTGCTCGAAGCGAACGACGGTGAGCTGACCACCTGCGCCATCCGGCCGAGGGGCATCTGGGGTCCCCGGGACCGGACCGGCTTCCTGCCCCGGCTGCTGACCAGAATGCACCGGGGCACGCTGCCGGATCTCTCCGGCCCGGAGCCGGTCCTCGCCTCCCTCTGTCACTGCCGCAACGCGGCCGCGGCCTGCCGGCTGGCCGCGACCTCCGACCGGGTCGCCGGCCGGGCCTACTTCATCGCCGACGCCGAGCGGATCGACGTCTGGGCGCTGATCACCCGGGTCGCCGAACTCTTCGGCCTCCACCCGCCGACCCGCCGGATTCCCGGTCCGATACTCACCGGCGTCGTCGGCCTGGTCGAGCTGCTCTGGCGGGTGCCGCTGCTCGCCCGCCGGCCACCGCCGGTCTCCCGCTACGGGATCGCCCTGCTGACCCGGACGTCCACCTACGACACCGCGGCGGCGAACCGGGACCTCGGCTATCGACCCGGCGTCGACCTGGAGACCGGGCTCGTGCAGCTCAAGCAGTGGGTCGAGCAGATCGGCGGCGTCGCGGCGCTGGCCCGCGGGGCACGGGGATGAGCTTCTCCCGCCCGATCTCCCCGATCGAGCAGGGCTATCTGGCCGGCGCCCCACTCCTGCCCCCCTTCGCGATCCAACTCCTGGTGGAGGGGGTCGGTTCGGTCGACGTGGCAGCGCTGCGCCGGGCGGTGGCCGTCGCCTCCGAGGCCTGCCCGGGGTCCCGACTGGTCGGCCGCGGCCGGCTCTGGGTGGACAGCGGCTGGCCACCACCGGTCACCGTGCTGCCCGCGCTGGACCTCGACGGTCCGGCCCTGCGCCGCCCGTTCGACCCCTCGACGGGCCCGCTCAGCGAGGTGCTGCTGGCCCCGGGAGCAGCGACGACGATCGTCTTCCGCGCCGCGCACTCCATCATGGACGCCAGGGGTGCGCTCATCTGGGCCACCGACGTCATGCGGGCCCTGCGACACGAACATCCGCTCGGCGCCCGCTCGCCGGTGACCGACGACGCGCTCCGCCGACGGGTCGCGCCCTCGCCCGCCCGGCTGGACACCCGGCTGCGGTGGCGGAGCCCGCTCGTCGGCGCGGCGGCCCACCGCCGGCACCGCTGGCGACGCGCCACCATCGGCGGCAACCAACACGCCCTGGTCGCCCGGACGATCGCGGCGATCGGCTCGGCGGCCGGCCGGCCGTCGCGTTTCATGGTCCCGGTCGATCTGCGCCGACACGAGCGGAGCCTCGTCGCGACCGGGAACCTGGCGCTGCCCGTCTTCCTCGACGTGACAGCGGACCAGCCCTGGGCGGAAGTCCACGAACTCCTCCTGCGCGCGCTCGCCGAACGTCGGGAGCTCGCGGTCTCCGCGGCCGAGAGCTGGGCCGGCCGCCTGCCGCGCCCGGTCCTGCGCGCCGGCCTCTCCGCCGCGGAGCGGGTCGCCCGCCGGTGGAACCGGGGGATCTGCACGGCCGCCGTCTCCCACCTGGGCCGGATCGACCTCGACGCCTTCTCCACCGACACGTTCACCGCCGGCACGGTCTACACCCTGCCGGTGCACGGACCCTTCATCCCGGTCTCGTTCAGCACGACCGAGCTGCCGGGGCACACCGAGCTGACCATGTCGTATTCGACCGGGCCCGGTGCCGAGCGCGCCGCCGAGCACCTGCTGGACGCGGTCACCGCGGCGCTCACCCCGACGGGCGCCCCACCCGCCACCGCCGGGCCGCGCGCCACCGCGCCCCGACCCGGGCGTACGCCGCCACCGCCCGAGGAGGTTGCCGGCCCGACCGTGGTGGAGATCTTCGCCGAGCGCGTCCGGCAGACCCCCGACGCGGTGGCGTTGACGGGGCCGCAGGGCGCGGTCAGCTACGCCGAGCTGGACCGGCGCGCCGATGTGGTGGCCGAGCGGCTGCGCCGCCTCGGCGTGGGGCCGGGAGACGTGGTGGGGCTGCTGGCCGACCGCACCCCGGCGGCGATCAGCGCGCTGTGGGGCGTGCTCAAGGCCGGCGCCGCGTACCTGCCGCTCGAACCGTCGTACCCGCCGGGTCGGCTCGCCTTCCTGCTCGACGACGCCGGTGCCGCGCTCTGCCTCGCGCAGCGCCGGTTCGCCGACCGGCTCGGCGGGCGGCGCGTCGTGGTGATCGACGACCTACCGTCGGTTGGAGCATCCGCACCACCCACCCGGCCGGCCCCGACCGACCTGGCCTACGTCATCTACACCTCCGGATCCACCGGACGGCCGAAGGGCGTCCAGGTCGAACACGGGAACCTCGCCGCGTACGCCGCCTGGGCGCTGCCGCGCTACCGGGTCGACCGGAGCACCCGCTTCGCCTTCTTCACCTCGATGGCGTTCGATCTCGGCGCGACGGCCGTCTTCCTGCCCCTGCTCGCCGGTGGCAGCGTCGAACTGGTGCCCGGCGAGATGACCCCACCGGTCCTGCGGCAGATCCTCGAGGGCGGGGGTGTGAACGCGCTCAAGCTCACCCCGACCTACCTCGACCTGATCAACCGGCTCGACCTCGCCCCGGCCCGGTTCCGGACCGTGGTCGTCGGCGGGGAACAACTGTCCGCGGCGGTGGCGGCCCGCGCCCAACGGCTCTTCGGCCCCGGATGCGACATCGTCAACGAGTACGGCCCCACCGAGGCGACGATCGGCTGCATCGTCGGCTCCTTCGACGCCGAGCGGGACGGCTCCGCCGGCGCGGTGCCGATCGGGGAGCCGGTGCCCGGCACCGGCGCCACGCTCCTCGGCCGGGACGGCTTACCGGTGCCCCCGGGCGCGGTCGGCGAGCTCCACCTGACCGGCACGCAGCTCGCCCGGGGTTACCGGAACCGGCCCGAGCCGGAGCGCGCCCGTTTCGTACGGCTGCCCGACGGCACGCGGGCGTACCGTACGGGCGATCTCGGTCGGCTCCGTCCGGACGGGTTGCTGGAGTATCTGGGCCGCACCGATGACCAGGTGAAGGTTCGCGGGTACCGGATCGAGCCGGGGGAGATCGCGGGCGTGCTGGCGGAGCATCCGGCGGTCGCCCGCGCTGTGGTGCTCGCGCACCCGCAGCGCGCGAACGGGCGGGTCCGGCTCCACGCCTACGTGACGACGCAGGAGCCGGTCACCGAGGCCGCGCTGCGGGCCCACCTGGCCGGGCTGCTGCCGCCTGCCGTCATGCCGGCGGAGATAGCCGTGCTGGAGCGGTTCCCGCTGACCTCGAACGGCAAGGTCGACACCGATGTCCTGCTGGCCGCGGTCCGGGACGACGCCGCCGCCGTACCGCCGCTGGTGGACGCCCCGGACCCGACCGCCGGGGTGGTGGCCGGGATCTGGTCCGAGGTGTTGGGGGTGCCGGTCGATGCCGGCGACCCGGACGCCGACTTCCACCGGTTGGGTGGGGACTCGTTGACCTTCCTGGAGATGCTGGACCGGGTCTTCCGGCGGTTCGGTGGCGGCTCCGGTGGGGATGTCCTCGCGGTCATGCGGGAAGTGACAGCCGACCCCACTCTCGGCACCGTGTGCCGGGTGCTGCGCGACGCCCCGGGTACGGCCGCCGCCGGGCAGCCCGACGACCGGCACTGTCGAACGCGCTCCTGACACGTTCCGCCGCCATGCGCGTACGGCCGGGTCGGTCGACCCCGCGGTAATGCGCCAGATATTGACTCCCACTTACGCATGTTGATATTTCTATGTGTGAAAGAGAGGTGAGGATTCGTCGGGCCCGGCATCGATCACCCCTGCCCAAAATTCGACACCAGTCGGAATCCAGGAGCACGGTCCGGGCCCCGATTCGACAGTCGTCCAAGCCTGACGCCGACCCAAGGAGAATGTCTGTGCGCACCTGGCGGAGGAGGGCGCTGCTACCCGCAGCCGCTCTGCTCGCACTGACCCTGCCCCTCAGTAGCAGTCTCGTTCTGAATTCGTCCGCCACCGCGGCCCCGCGCATCACCAGTCCCGAGCAGTTCTTCGGCTTCCCCCTCGGCTCGGAGGGCAAGCTGGCCCGCTGGGACGACCTCGTGCGCTACTACAAGCTCGTCGCGGACCGCTCCGACAAGGTGCTCTACCAGGAGATCGGCAAGACCGCGGCGGGGCGGCCGTTCCCCCTCCTCACGGTCAGCTCCCGGGAGAACCTCAAGAACCTCGACCGGATCAAGAAAGTCAACAAGCGGCTCGCCGATCCGCGTGGCCTGACCGAGGCGGAGGCCAAGAAACTCGCCGCGCAGAGCAAACCCGTCTTCCTGCTGGAAGCTGCGATCCACTCCACCGAGGTGGGCACCGCGCAGGTAATTCCGAACATTCTCCACCGGCTCGCCGAGGAGAAGTCGGCCACGATTTCGGAAATCCTCGACAACGTGGTGCTGCTCATCATCCCCGCGCAGAGCCCGGACGGCACCAAGTGGGTGGGCGACCATTTCAACGAGACCGCCGGCACCAACTACGCCCGTACCTATCCCGACCTCTACCAGAAATACATCGGGCACGACGACAACCGCGACTGGTTCATGTTCACCCAGCCCGAGACGCAGCTCAGCGTCGCGCTGCAGAACGAGTGGAAGCCGCAGGTCGTCCAGAACCTGCACCAGATGGGTAACGCTCGGGGCCGGATCTTCATCCCGCCGTACCTGTCGCCGAACGACCCGAACATCGACCCCATCACCGTCCAGCAGACCAACTCCCTGGGGATGGAGATCTCGCGGAGCCTGACCGCAGAGGGCAAGAAGGGCGTCAACTGGGGTTCGACCTACGACTACTGGACCCCGTCGCGGCAGTACATGACCTACCACGGCGCGCCGCGCATCCTCGTCGAGGCGGCGAGCGCGCAGGACCTCGCCTACACCTACCGCAGCAGCGACGGCGGCCCGATCGGCCCGCAGGAGCCGGACACCAACTTCATCGAGCCGTACGACCAGTCCACCTGGACGCTGGCGCAGATCGTCGACTACCTCGACACGACGGTCTTCGGCGCGCTGAGCAACGTCGCCAAGTATCGGACCGAGTGGCTCTACAACTTCTACCGCACCCAGCGCAACGCGGTCGAGCCGAGCGCCGACAAGCCGTTCGCCTACGTGGCGCCGGCCGGCCAGCGGGACCCCTTCGCCACGTACGAACTGCTCAAGACGCTGCAGACCGGCGACGTCGAGATCGAGAAAGCCATCTCCGACTTCACCGCGAACGGCAAGCGGTACGAGGCCGGGTCCTGGATCATCCGGTACGCGCAGCCCTACGGCCGCTTCGCCAAGACGCTGCTGGAGACACAGGACTACCCGGACCTGCGGGAGTACCCGGGTGGCCCGCCGCAGAACCCGTACGACGTGACGGCGCAGACCCTGCCGATGCTCCTCGGCGTCCAGGTCGACACCATCGCGAAGCCCTTCACCGTCTCGACCACCCGGGTCAAGAAGGTGCAGCCGGCCGCCCCGGCGTTCCCCGGCGACCCGGGCAACCGCGGCGCCTACCTGGTCGGCCCCGAGTCGTACGGCACCGCCATGATGATCGCCGCGCTGCAGAAGGTTGGTGCGAAAACGTTCCGTGCGGGCGCCGAGTTCTCGGCCGGCGGGCGGAGCCACGCGCCGGGAACCCTGATCGTCGAGCCGAGCCGGGCGGCACGGACCGCGTTGCAGGACGTCTCCCGCAAGACCGGCATCCCCGTCTCCGCCGTCGCCGAGGCTCCGCGGGTAGTGGCGGAGCAGCTCAAGGAGCACACCCGGGTCGGCCTCTTCCGCGGCGTCAACAACATCCCGGGCGGCTGGATGAAGTGGCTCTTCGAGCAGTACGACATCGGCTTCGAGGAGGTCGTGGCCGCCGACTTCGCCGGTGACCTCAACGCGAAGTTCGACACGATCGTGCTGCCGGCGGGGATCAGCCGCGCCGACATCGTCTCCGGTCTGAACCGGGACCGTTACCCGGCCGAGTGGGCCTGGGCGTACGGCGTCGGCGAGGCCGGCTGGGCGCAGCTGCGCAAGTTCGTCGAGGACGGCGGGACGTTGCTGGCCATCGGCGATTCGGTGGCGACGGCACGCCAACTCGCCTCGTTGCCGATCACTCCGGCGCTTCCGACCGACGAGCATGTCTTCTTCTCTCCCGGCAGCATCCTCAACCAGCGGTTCGACACCTCCGACCCGGTGGCCTGGGGTATGCGCCCCGACACCCCGGTCTGGTTCGGCGAGGACGACCAGGCGTACGACGTCGAGGGTGGTGATGTCGTCTCCTCGTTCCCCGAGTCGGGCGAGCAGTTGCGGAGCGGCTGGCTCATCGGCGGCGAACACCTCAACGGCAAGGCCAACATCGTCAAGCATCAGGTGGGTGAGGGTCTGATCGTGACCTTCGGCAGCGAGCCGACCTTCCGTACCTGGTCCCGTGACCCGAGCAAGCTGCTCTTCAACGCGATCTACCACGGCCCGTCGACCAAGGTGGACGCGGCCGAGCTGCCGGACGCGCTGCGCGGCTAGACAGCAGCGCCGGAGCGAGGTTCCGGACAGAAATCGAGGGGGCCGCGTCCAGCCGGGCGCGGCCCCCATCACCCCCCACACAGGTTCGTTGGCAGACTGTCGCGGTGCCGATGACAACGGGCCCCCGCCGCACTGGGCGAAGCCGGCTCCTGCTGATCGGGGTCGCTGGTGGGTGGCTCTCCTTGGTGGCCTGCAACTACCTGGCCTACCCGTTGTTCGACGTGCTGTCGCTGCTTGCTCTGCCGGTGCTGGCCGCGTGCTGGCTGACGGCCGTGAGCGCCTCCGTAGCCGCGCTGGTGGTGCTCCTGCTCAAGCGGGCGTACGTCTGGGCCGCCGGTGCCCTGGCCCTCGCTCTCGGATCCGGGCTGATCCGCAGACGACCGACTGGGAACGTACGTACGTCGACAGCCAGTTCCGGCTGCACCGGAGCCAGCCGGCCGAACTGGCGGCCCGTTATCGCGACGGCGAGCCACCGGCTGATGTCGCGTTGCCGTGGCGGCTCACGTACCTGTCCATCGACGGGCAGGCCCATCGACGCGGCGGCGCGTTGTACCTGCCGGTGTGGCAGGACTGGCGCGCCGAGAGCGGGGTGGGCCTGGCGTACTTCCCGACCTCGCCGAACCCGGACACCCTGATCGCCACCGCGTCCGGCGACATGGGCCACCCGGTGCGGTATCTCGGCGACGGCTGGTGGTGGGTCGCCTAGGTGTAGGCAGGCCACGGCCAGGACGCTGGTACCCGGGTCCGCGCGGGCATCCGCCGTCGTGCAGCGTGTGCCGCATGGAGTTCCTGTGCTACCACCGCGACCGGTCCGGCTCGCTGACGTTGCGCGACGACCTGCTCGAAGCGCACTGGTCCTACATGGACCGGTATGCGGCAGAGATGATCGCCCGGGGCCCGACCCTCACCGATGACGGCGACCTGCCCACGGGCAGCGTGCACATCGTCGACCTACCCGACCCGGCCGCCGCCCGCGCGTTCGCCTTCGACGAGCCGAACTACCAGGCCGGTGTGTACCGCGACGTGCTGCTCCGCCGATGGCGCAACACGTTGGGACGTACCATGTGGGAATTTCCCGGAGGCCGGACCGGCGGCGACCGGTATCTGGTGCTCGGTTTCGGTGCCGGGCAGGCCGCAGACCTCGCCCCGCCGGCCGACCCGGACGAACTGATCGCCTACGGGCCGCTGCTGTCCGACGACGGCGCCGCCTGGCTGGGCACCGCGGCGTTGGTCCGAGCCCCGGGCCCGGACGCGGCCGGTGCCATCCTCACCCGGGACCGGTACGCCGGCATCGAGGTGCACAGGTGGCAGTTCGGTGGGCGGCCGTCATGACCCGCGGCGGGTGATACCGCGCGGCAGGCGCGGCCGCGGAAGGGGGCCCGACCTTGACGCGCGAACGCGGAACGTGAAACTGTCGAATGATCTTGGCAGTGAGGTTCCGTGCTGATCGGGGAGGGGCCATGCGCCACGGCCGCATCTACGGAGGACTCGTCGCGCTGCTCGTGGGCTCGACGACGGTGGTGGTCGGCCCGGCGGCCGGAGCCAGCGCGAGCGAGGCGCCCGGCGGCACCTGCGCGCCGGTCGTGACCGCCGCCCGACCGGCGGTCGGCCTTCAGCAGAAGTGGGCACACTTCGGGGACCGCGCCGGTGCGGGGGAGTGGGCGGGTGGCGACGGCACCTACTCGACGCCGCTGCCGGACGGTCGTACGGCGTGGCTGTTCAACGACACGTTCCTCGGCCCCGTGGGTCCCGGCCGGAGCATCACGCCGCATGCGCCGGTGCACAACACGATCGTGACGGCGCACGGCCGCAGCGATCGGCCGACCGAGACCATCCTGCGCGGCACCGCGGAGAACCCGCTGCCGATCGTCGGTCCGGCCGGCACCGACGATCCGTGGTACTGGAACGGCGACGGCATCGTCGACGACGGCAAGCTGTACGTCTTCGAGTTCCAGCAGCAGACCGCCGGCGAGGGCCACTTCGGCTTCGAATGGATCGGGACGGACCTCGCGGCCCTGTCGCTGCCCGATCTGCGGTTGCAGAAGGTCGTACCGACCTATGACGGGAACGGCATCCAGTGGGGCGTGGAACTCCTCCGCGTGGGCGAGTACATCTACATCTACGGTGTGGGCTCGCAGTGGCCGGGCAAGCAGGCGCACGTCGCGCGTGCCCTGTCCGGCCACCTCGACCAGGGCTGGGAGTTCTTCACGGGCAGCGGCTGGTCCCCGAACGAGGGCGACTCCGTCTCGATCCTGGACGAGGTCGGCTCCTCGTACGGCGTCGCCGAGGTGCAGGGCCAGTTCGTGCTGGTCACCACCGACAGCTACCTCGGCTCCAAGATCTACGTGCACACGGCGTCGACGCCGTTCGGCTTCGCCGGTACGGAGCGGGTGCAGGTCTACGACACGCCCGAGGGGCAGCCGGACTTCGACGCCGACGCCGACGGTGACATCTACACCTACAACGTGGCCGTGCACCCGACGTTGAGCGACCGGGACAACCTCGTCGTCTCGTACAACGTGAACAGCACGAGCATCGCGGACCTGTACGGGGACATCAGCAACAACCGGGCCCGGTACCTCGACCTGCGCCTCGCGTCCGGACACCACTCCTGCGGGTAGTCCTCGGTCGGCCGTGGCGCGACAGGTACGCCGTCGGCTGCCACGCCCGACCCGCCCAGGGTCGGGGACCGGGGGGACGTTTTCGTCAGGCGGTCACCCGTCGCGCACCACAGAGGCCGGCGCACGGACCATGAAGACGTCCACCGGGTCCTCGCGCTCGAGCGTGAAGCCGTGCCGCTCGTACAGCCGTCGGGCCGGACTGCCCCGCAGCACGTTCAGCCGGACCGTGGTGCGCTCGCGGTCGCACCGCTCGAGCAATCCGCGCAGTATGGCCGTACCGATGCCGCTGCCCTGCAGGTGCGGGGCCAGGTAGAAGTGCTCCAGCCAGTGGGCGTCCTCGGCCGGGCGCAGCGCCACGCAGCCGGCGAACGCGCCGCCCACCTCGATCACCCAGGTGTGCTCCGGGGCGAACCCGTCCCGTAGTCGCTGCCGCACCCGCCGTTCGTCGTACCGCCCGAGCCGCTCGAGGTCCGCCCGCAGCACCACGGCCCGCAACTCGGCCGCCGCCTCGACGTCGGCCGCCGAGGCAGGCCGAGTTTCCCAGTCCACCATGATCATCAGGCTAACCCGCCCAGCCTGTCCCGCCCGCGTTGATCCGCCGGCTCCGCGTAGCCGCCGATCGACTCGGCTTCCTTGAGAGTCGGGGTGTCCGGGGCGGGCGGACGCCCCGACGTCAAGGAACCCGAGTTGACCATCAGGTGCTCGCGAGAGGATGGAGCGAGCTAGAGGTTGAGACCGCCGGAGACCTCGATGTTCTGGGCCGTGACCCAGCGCCCCTCCTCGGCGACCAGCGTCGCGATCATCATGCCGATGTCGTCCGGCTCGCCGACGCGGCCCAGCGCGGTCTTCGCCGCGAGCTCGGGGATAACCTCGGGGTACTTCTCGAAGGCGTCGTCGGCGAACCGGGTCCGGGTGGCGCCGGGGGCGATCGAGTTGACCCGGATGCCGCGCGGACTGAGCTCCTTCGCCATGTACTGGGTCAACACCGTCAGGCCGCCCTTCATCGAGCCGTACGCCGAGTAGCCGGCCGTCATACCGGAGTGCAGCGCGGCGTTGCTCGTGACGTTGACGATGGCGCCGCCGTCGGCCAGCAGCGGCAGCAGGCTCTGGGTGAGGAAGTACGGCCCCTTGAGCAGGACGCGCATGAGCCGGTCGAAGAGCTCCTCGGTGGTGTCCTCGAACATGGCCATCTCGCCGATGCCGGCGTTGTTCACCAGGACGTCGAACGTGTCGCGCTGCCAGGTGTCGCGCAGCGCCGCGCCGACCGCCTCCCGGAAGGCCGGAAAGGTCTCGCTCCGGCCGACGTCCAGTGGCAGCGCGACCGCGCTGCCGCCCTCCTTCTCGATGTGCGCGACCGTGTCCAGCGCCCCGGCCTGATTTCTGCCGTAGGTCAGGATCACCCCCACGCCGCGCTTGGCGATCTGGATGGCTGCGCTCTGTCCGATGCCGGAGCTGGCGCCGGTGACGATTGCGACCCGCATGGTCCGCCCTACCTGTCCGTTCGTGGAGCGCGGTAACGCTCCGGGAAATTGGGGTTGACCCAATAGCACCACTTGAACAGCTGGGGCAGTAGAACGATGCTCTCCGGGACTTGCACGATCCTCCAAGGTTGAAGAATCCCGGCTGTGCTTCAATCAGGCCGTGCACCTTGACGAGCTGCGGGCGCTCCTCGCCCGCCATGCCCGCCCCGACGGGACCACCGCCATCGAGGGCGTCCTGATCTCCAAGGTCGAACGGGCGGATCCGCCGTCGGCGTCGATGACCGGCACGGTGTTCGCACTCATCGCGCAGGGCGCGAAACGTCTCGCGCTGGGCGACCGGGTGTACGACTACCGCGCCGGCCAGTTCCTCGTCGCGTCTGTCGACCTGCCGGTGACCGGCCACTTCACCGAGGCCAGTCCGCAGCTGCCGGCACTGGGGTTCGGCCTGACGCTGCAACCGGCCGCCGTCGCCGAGCTGCTGTTGCGGGCCGCCTCCGGTGACCTCCCGCCGGTGGCCGGCGCTCCGCCGCTGGGCATCGCGGTCAGCGACGCGCCCGACGACCTGCTCGACGCGGTGGTCCGGCTCCTGCGCCTGCTCGAGCGTCCTCGCGATGTCACGGTGCTCGCTCCACTGATCAAGCGGGAGATCCTTTGGCGGCTCGTCAGCGGTGAGCAGGGCGCCGCGGTCCGGCAGCTCGGCCTCGCCGACAGCAGCCTGGCGCACATCTCCCGGGCGGTCCGGTGGATCCGCGACCATCACACCCGGTCGTTCCGGGTGGAGGACGTGGCCCGCATGTCCGGCATGAGCGTCTCCGCCTTCTACCGCAACTTCCAGGCGGTCACCGCGATGAGTCCGATCCAGTTCCAGAAGCAGATCCGACTCCAGGAGGCTCGCCTGCTCCTCACCATGCACCCCAACGACGTCACAGGCGTCGGTCGTCGGGTCGGCTATGACAGCCCGTCGCAGTTCAGCCGGGAGTACCGCCGTCAGTTCGGCACCTCACCGAGCCAGGACGCGGCCCGCCTGCGCGGCGCGACAGGTGACCCCGCGCCGGCCCTGCCCTGACGACGGTCCATCCCGATCTCTCTCGTCGGCCGCACCCCGGCGACCTGCCGGGGGCGGCCGGTCATTGTGCCGGGCCGCGACGAGCATGCCGGCGAGCCGCGCCGAGTGCGGGTTTCCGGGTGTGGCGACGGCTGTTGACATCCCAACGACGTCCGTTCATATTTTACGAAAACATCGGAGCGCTGAGGCTGCGAGGCGCCTGCCGGGCCGGGACTGGCAGGATTTCATTCGGCAGAGGTCCGATGTATACGTCGGAAGGAAAACACCGTGCTCGAGTCGTCACGTCGTAACTTCCTCCGCCTCACCGGTGCGGCCGGTGCCGGTCTGGCGCTCGCCGGCGCCCGGCCGTTCGCCGCGCACGCCGCACCGGCCCGCCCCGCCGAGGCCGCGCTGGTCCCGGACGACGAAGCCACCACACTCTGGTACCGCACCCCGGCGCGGGAGGACCAGATCATCCGGGAGGGGCTGCCGATCGGAAACGGGCGTCTCGGTGCGCTGACCGGTGGCAGGCCCGACGACGACGTCGTGTACCTCACCGACGGCTCGTTCTGGACGGGTGGGCGCAACGACACGCTGCAGAGCGACGGACAGCTCCCGTACGACCGGGACGGCTTCGGCAGCTTCGGTCTGCTCGCTCAGGTGCGCGTGGCGCTCATCGGGCACACGCCGGAGGCGTACACGGACTATCGCCGGACGCTCGATCTCAGCAACGGAATCGTGTCGGTGCGGTACCGGATCGGGAAGACGACCTACCGGCGCGAGGTGTACGCCAGCCACCCGGACGACGTGATCGTGCTGCGACTCACCCGCTCCGGCGGCGGCCGCCACACCGGCACCGTGACCCTGGCCGGCACGCACGGCGAGGCCACCACAGCGTCCGGAGCCCAGGCGAGCTTCGCCGGCACGCTGGACAACGGTCTGCGGTACGCGGCGGCGGTCACCGCGATCGGCGCCGGCGGCCGGATCGGCACCGAGGGCGCGAAGGTCACCTTCGAGGACTGCACGGAGGTCCTGGTGGTTATCTGCGGTGGTACCGACTACTCGCCGGACGCGGCGCGGAACTTCCGCGATCCGGCGGTCGACCCGCTCGCGCTCGCCCGGTCGAAGGTCGCGGAGGCCGCCCGTGTCGGCGGAACCAGACTGCTCGCCACCCACGTGACCGACTACCGGCGGCTCTACGACCGGATGCGACTGCGGCTGGGGGAGTCGACGCCGGTGCAGCGGGCGCTCGACACCTGGTCGCGGATCGCGGTGCGCTACACCGATCCGACCACCCCCGACCCGGAGCTGGAGGCCCTGTACGTCCAGTTCGGCCGGTACCTCACCATCACCGGATCGCGTGACCGGCTGCCGATGAACCTGCAGGGCATCTGGGTGCACAACAACAACCCGGACTGGTACGGGGACTACCACACCGACATCAACATCCAGATGAACTACTGGCTGGCCGACCCGGCCGGGCTCGGCGAGTGCGCGGACGCCCTGGCCGACTACTGCGTGTCCCAGTTGCCGGTCTGGACCGACGTGACGCGACGGCTCTTCAACGACCCGCGCAACCGCTTCCGCAACAGCAGCGGGACGGTGGCCGGGTGGGCGGTCGCCTTCTCCACGAACATCCACGGCGGCAGCGGCTGGGCCTGGCACCCCTCCGGCAACGCCTGGCTGTGCAACTCGCTCTGGCGGCACTACGAGTACAGCCTGGACCGCGGGTACCTGGCGAAGATCTATCCGGTGCTCAGGGGAGCCGCCGAGTTCTGGCAGTCCCGGCTCGTCCCGACCACTGTCACCGAGCCCGACGGCACGACCCGCGAGGTGCTCATCGACGACACCGCCTGGTCGCCGGAGCACGGGCCGGACGCGAAGGGCATCACCTACGCCCAGGAGCTGGCCTGGGACCTGTTCCAGCAGATCCGGGTCGCGGCCGAGGTGCTCGGTCGGGACGAGGACTTCGCCACGGCGGTCACCGATCTCCAGGCCCGGCTCTACCTGCCCCGAGTCAGCCCGAAGACCGGCTGGCTGGAGGAGTGGATGTCCCCGGAGAACCTCGGTGAGACCACGCACCGCCACCTCTCCCCGCTGATCGGCTTCTACCCGGGCGACCGGATCAACACCGACACGAGCCCGAAGCCCCTGATCGACGGCGTACGGGCGCTGCTCACCGCACGCGGCATGGACAGTTACGGCTGGGCCTGCGCGTGGCGGTCGCTCTGTTGGTCCCGGCTCAAGCACGCGGAGAACGCCTACCAGCTCTATCTGACCGTGCTGCGGCCGTCGATGAACAACGGCAACGGCACCTCGGCCAACCTGTTCGACATGTACAGCCAGGGCAGCTACACGATCTTCCAGATCGACGCCAACCTGGGCGGCGCCACCGCCGCGCTGGAGATGCTGCTCTACTCCCGGCCCGGCGTCATCGAACTGCTGCCCGCTCTCCCCGAGGCCTGGGCGCGAAGCGGCGAGGTGACCGGGGTCGGCGCCCGCGGCGGGTTCGAGGTGGATCTCGCCTGGCGTGACGGCAAGGTGACCAGGGCGACCGTCCGCAGCGTGGGCGGCACCGAGACCGAGGTGCGGTCGGGCAGCTGGCGGCGCCGGGTCACCCTCCAGCCGGGCAGGTCCGTCACGCTGACCCCCGGCCGCTGACCGGCGCGGAGCACCTGACCTCGCCGCCGGTCGATCGGGACGCGCCGATCGGGAGCCCTCCCGATCGGCGCGTCCGTCGAACGTGGTCATCGGCGGGACGGGAGCTAGAGGGTCGTCTCGCCGTTGAGGCCGAAGAAGTCGTGCCACTTGACACCGGGACCGAAGCTCGTGCCGGTGGAGAGGCCGACGTAGACGTCGTTGAGGTTGCCCTTGGTGAAGACGACGATGTCGTCGCGGCCGTCGCCGTCGACGTCGGCAAGGTAGGGGAACTCGCCGGTGAGGCAGAAGAAGTCGTTCCACTTGACGGTGGTGCCGGTGAAGGCGGTGCCGGTGGAGATCGCCGCGTAGACGTCGGCGTCGGCGTTGCAGGTGAAGGTCACGATGTCGTCTTTGCCGTCGCCGTTGACGTCACCCACCCTCGGTTGTTCCGCGCCGACGGCGAAGAGGTCGTGCCACTTCTGCGATGCGCCGAACGACGATCCGGTGGAGAGCGCCACGATCACGTCGGAGGCGGTGGCCGGTCCCTGGGTGAAGGTGATGAGGTCGGCCTTGCCGTCGCCGTCGACGTCACCGAGCGCCGGGTACTCGCCGGCGATCGAGAAGTACTCGTGCCACTTCACCGCCGTGCCGGCGAACGACGAGCCGGTGGACAACGCGACGTAGACGTCGCCCGCGGCGTCGTGGGTGAAGGCGACGATGTCGTCCTTGCCGTCGCCGTTGACGTCACCCACCGCCGCCACCTCGGCGTTCGGCGCGAACCAGTCGTGCCATCTGGTGGCTCCGGCGAACGCGGTACCGGTGGAGAGGGCGACGTACACGTCGGCGAGCGACCCGTGCGTGAAGGTGACGATGTCGTCCCTCCCGTCGCCGTCGAAGTCGCCGGAGAGCAGCGTCTCGCCGTTGAGCCCGAAGAAGTCGTGCCATTTCACCGACGTGCCGGCGAAGGCGGAGCCGGTCGAGCTTGACACGTACACGTCGTTCGTCGCTCCCTGGGTGAAGGCCACCACGTCGTCGCGGCCGTCGCCGGTGAAGTCTGTGGGGGAGCCCGCCAGGTAGCGGCCGCCGGTGGTCGACCCGCCGCAGTTGTCGCTGACCAGGAACCGCTGCTGGTACTGGCCGGGATAGGGGGCCAGCGACACTCCGTTGATCACGATCGGTTGCCCGACCCCGTTGAGGAGCTGCTCGTAGTGCACGTGCGGGCCGGAGGAGTTGCCGGTGCTGCCCGTCACGCCGATCTGCTGGCCCTGCTGCACGTACGCCCCGTCCGGCACCGAGTAGGAGCTGAGGTGGAAGTAGTAGGTGGTCCAGCCACCGCCGTGGTCGATGACGACGTAGTTGCCGGCGCCGCTGGGCTGGGAGTACCGGCGGGCCACCCCGGCGGCCGAGGCGACCTGGGGGGTGCCTCCGGTGGTCCCGCCGTCCGCGCGGACGAAGTCCAGCGCCTGGCGCACCTCGGCGCTGTGGTGGCTGTAGGTCCATCGCTGCCCGCACGGGAAGGGGGCCTTGAACACCGGCGCGGCGAGCGCGGGCACGGGTCTTGCCAGCGCGCCGGTCAGCACGGCCGTGGCCAGCAGGAGCAGTGCGACCAGGCTGCGACGCAGGCGATCGCCGTAACGGCGGGACATGTCGTGACTCCTGTCGGGAGATGGTCGAGGGTCGGCGCGCCGGCGGCCTCGCCAGGCGTTCGGCCACGTCGGACGGCGATCCGCCGGGTCGGGGCGCGCGCCGTGTACCGGCGCCGCCTGGCCGGGGGCGCGCCGATCGCGGCGACCGCGCCGGCCGACTCGGGCGCGGTGCCCGGCTCCCGGGCCGCTGGCAGAAGTGAAGCCGGACATGTCGATGCCTGTCAATCCCGTACGGCCAGGATTGAAAATTTCATTCCTCACCGCAAAGCAAGTCGGCAACTATTGACAATCGTCGCCGGCCGCAGTTAACTCCCGAGAAATCGATTGCCGGCTATCCCGACGGCTGCTGCGAAGGGACACCGATGAGGCCACGAACCCCCCGGTTGGCTCGCCGCCACCGTCGCGGCGGCGCTGGTCATGACCGTGCCCACGACAGCGGACGCCACCGGGCCGAGCACGCCCGACGCCGGTGCGAGCGGCGCCGGCAGAGCCGTCGCGGCGACCCCCGACACGCCGTCGGCGACGAGACGCCCGGAGTGGGTGATTTCAACGGGGACGGTCGGACGGACGTCGTGACGTTCACCGGGGGTACGGCGGCCGACGTCTACGTCGCCCTCTCCGACGGCGGACGGTTCGGGCCGACGGCCGACCGGTGGCACGACCAGTTCGCCCCGGGCGACGACCTGCCCCGACCGAGCGTGCCGTGAGGCGAGCACCCCAGCGAGCCGTCAAACGCAAACCCGACCCCCACGCACCACTCACCCGTGAGGAGCCATCGTGAGACGCAAGCTCTCGGCCATCCCGCTGGCGCTCTGCACTGCCCTGGCGGCCGTCGCCGTCGGCGTGCCGGCACAGGCGGACCCGGTCGGTACGCTGGCCTGCCCGTCGATCCCCGCCACCCATGACCCCGCCATCACCCTGACCGTCTACCGGGTGGCCCGCGCCCACGACGTCAACGACAAGGTGCTGCTCTCCGCCTTCGAGGCCGGCTGGGTCGAGTCCCACATGAACAACCTGCCCTGCGGCGACAAGACCTCGCTCGGGGTCTTCCAGCAGCGCTGGGACTACGGCTGGGGCACCCCCGAGCAGATCATGGACCCGGTCTACGCCACCACCCAGTACGTCACCCGGGCCATCGTCTGCGACAACGACAACCCGGGCTACACCGCCGGTCAGGTCGCCCAGTGCGTGCAGCGCTCCGGCTTCCCGGACCGCTACGACCAGGTCGCGGCGAAGGCGCGGACCCTGCTCGCCGAGGCGGCCCGCACGCACGCCATCGCCGGCGGATCGTCGACCGACGTCACCGGCGACGGCCGCGACGACGTGCTCACCTTCACCCAGAACGCCCTGGCCGACGTCTACGTCGCCACCTCCACCGGCTCCGCCTTCGCCGGCACCTCGACGAAGTGGAACGACTTCTTCTCCATCGGCGGCGAGACCGCCTCCACCGGTGACGTGAACGGTGACGGCAGGGACGACATCGTGACCTTCGCGCACAGCAACACCGGCGACGTCTACGTGGCCTTGTCGAACGGCTCCTCCTTCGGCGGCGGCCAGAAGTGGCACGACTGGTTCGCCCCGGGCGCGGAGATCGGCGCGGTCGGCGACGTGGACGGCGACGGCCGCGACGACCTCGTCGCCTTCACCCACAACCCGGCCGGCGACGTGTACGTGGCGCTCTCCACGGGCACGTCCTTCGGCCCCGGGCAGAAGTGGCACGAGTTCTTCAGCCCGTTCGGCGAGTACCCGGCGGTGGGCGACGTCGACGGCGACGGCAAGGCCGACCTCATCACCTTCACCCAGGGCTTTGCCGCCGACGTCATCGTGGCCCGCTCGACCGGCACCTCCTTCGGCGGCGCGCAGAAGTGGCACGACCTCTTCGCCGTCGGCGCGGAACAACCGAGGGTGGGTGACATCGACGGCGACGGCAAAGACGACATCGTGACCTTCACCTGCAACGCCGACGCCGACGTCTACGCGGCGATCTCCACCGGCACCGCCTTCACCGGCACCACCGTCAAGTGGAACGACTTCTTCTGCCTCACCGGCGAGTTCCCCTACCTCGCCGACGTCGACGGCGACGGCCGCGACGACATCGTCGTCTTCACCAAGGGCAACCTCAACGACGTCTACGTCGGCCTCTCCACCGGCACGAGCTTCGGTCCCGGTGTCAAGTGGCACGACTTCTTCGGCCTCAACGGCGAGGTGACGCTGTGACATCCGAACGGGAGACCCCCATGGCAGGAACACGTCCCCGCCGGCGCCGTGGCGCCGCCACCCTCCTCGCGGCGGCGCTCGCCGCCACCATCGCCCCGGCCGTGCCCGCGGCGGCGGACACCCCGACCCGTACCGCGATCGACTCCGCCTTCGAGCGCGCGGCCGACGAGTTCGACGTGCCTCGGGACCTGCTGGTCGCCGTCGGGTACGGCGAGACCCGGCTCGACGGGCACGACGGCGAACCCAGCCAGGCCAACGGATACGGCGTCATGCATCTGGTGAGCAACCCGAGCCGGCACAGCCTGGAACGGGCGGCCACGTTGACCGGTGAGCCGGTCGCCAGGTTGAAGGCGACCACCTCGGCGAACATCCGGGGCGGTGCGGCCGTCCTGCGGGACCTGGCCGACGCGCAGGGCCTCACCGCGGCCGACCGGGACCGGATCACCGCCTGGTACCCGGTCGTGGCGAGCTACGGCGGAGCGGTCGACGACCCGACCGCCCGGCTCTACGCCGACCACGTCTACGACCTGATGCAGCAGGGCATCCCCGGCGCCGCGCCGGTCCGCCCGCAGCGGGCCGAGCCCGAGCGGGGCCGCTACGCGCAGGTGCCGCCGGCCGGCACTCCCGCGAAGCTCGCGGCCGCCGCCGTGCCGGAGTACGGTCCAGCTCGCTGGATCGCGGCCAACGGCGCCAACTACGGGGCCGGCCGATCCAGCGCGATCACCACCGTGATCATCCACGTCACCCAGGGCTCGTACGCGGGCACCATCAGCTGGTTCCAGAACCCCGCCGCCGGGGTGAGCGCCCACTACGTCGTCAAGTCGAGCAACGGTGAGATCACCCAGATGGTGCGCGAGGGCGACACGGCCTACCACGCCCGCTCGGGCAACGCGTACGGGGTGGGTATCGAACACGAGGGGTACGTGGACAACCCGGCCTGGTTCACCGACGCGATGTACCGGTCGTCGGCGGCGCTGACCCGCTACCTCTGCGACAAGTACGGCATCCCGAAGAGCCGTACCGGTATCAAGGGCCACAACGAGATCCCCGGCAACACGCACACCGACCCCGGGCCGAACTGGAACTGGAACTACTACATCTCGCTGGTCAACCAGGGCGGTACGGGCACCGGATCGGCGTACCTCGCCGGCTCGCCCACCGACTTCTCCGGCGACGGCAAGGACGACGTCGTGGCGTTCACCCACGGCGCGCTCGCCGACGTCTACGTCTCGACCTCGACGGGCACCGGCTTCTCGGGGACGTCGGTGAAGTGGAACGACTTCTTCGGCCTCACCGGCGAGACCCCGCTGACCGGCGACTTCAACGGCGACGGCCGGGACGACGTCGTGGCGTTCACGCACGGCTCGCTCGGCGACGTGTACGTCGGGCTCTCCACCGGCACCGGATTCGCCGGCGGGGCGAAGTGGCACGACTGGTTCGCGCCCGGCGCCGAGGTGCCGGCCGTCGGGGACGTCAACGGCGACGGCCGGGACGACATCGTCACCTTCACCCACGACGCCGCGGGCGACGTCTACGTGGCGCTCTCCACCGGCACCTCCTTCGGGCCGGGGCAGAAGTGGCACGAGTTCTTCTCGGTCGCCGGCGAGTACCCGGCGGTGGGGGACGTCGACGGCGACGGCCGCGACGACCTCATCACCTTCACCCAGGGACCAGCCACCGCCTCCGACGTGATCGTGGCGCTCTCCACCGGATCGTCGTTCGGCGCATCGCAGAAGTGGCACGACCTCTTCGCCGTCGGCGCGGAACAACCGAGGGTGGGTGACGTCAACGGCGACGGCAAAGACGACATCGTGACCTTCACCTGCAACGCCGACGCCGACGTCTACGCGGCGATCTCCACCGGCACCGCCTTCACCGGCACCACCGTCAAGTGGAACGACTTCTTCTGCCTCACCGGCGAGTTCCCCTACCTCGCCGACGTCGACGGCGACGGCCGCGACGACATCGTCGTCTTCACCAAGGGCAACCTCAACGACGTCTACGTCGGCCTCTCCACCGGCACGAGCTTCGGTCCCGGTGTCAAGTGGCACGACTACTTCGGCCTGACCGGCGAGACCACGCTCTGACCGGCATGTCGAAGGGGGAGCGCCGGCCCGGTCAGGGCCGGCGCTCCGTCGCGCCCAGACCGTCCGGCTGCTCGGGAGCGCGCTCAGGGCCGCTGCGGCCAGCCGGCGGGGATGCGTTCCAGCACCCCGCCGGCGAAGACGTCCCGCAGGCCGAGGTGCTTGAGGTGGACGTATCCGATGTGGCAGTCGCAGATGGCGTTGCCGCACGGCCGAGGCTTCAGGGCGTCCCGCCACGAGCCGTCGTAGAGGTTGCCGATCGGGGTCTGGATGAAGTGGCAGCGGCGGACCGTGCCGTCGCCCAGCACGGACACCGCCGTCTCCCCGGCGTGGCAGGGTCGGCCGAGGGAGAGGTGCGGTCGGACGCTGTAACCGAAGTGCGGGTCCAGCTCTGTCCAGGTCGCCTCCGCGGTGGCGTCGTAGCGGTGGCCCTCGGCGGCGTTCACCCAGAGGTAGACCTGCTCGGGCAGCGCGGCGCGCAGCGCCCGTGCCTCGTCCAGGTGTTCCGGCAGGCCGACCACCCCGACGGAGTACCGGATGCCGAGCTCGGAGAGTCGGGCACAGCGCCCCAGGAACCGCGCCCGCTCGACCTGCCCAGGATGGTAGGTGGCCCAGAGGGCGGCGGAGCGGGGATCCGCGTCGGCCAGCCAGTCGACGCGGGCGGCCAGGTTGGTCTGGATGGCGACCCGCTCCACGTGCCGCAGGTGGGACAGGGACACCATCGCCTTCCGGTACCAGCTCCGGGTCAGACCCTCGCCCCAGGGGGTGAAGAGCACGGAGAGCGAGACGTCGGTGGTCGCGGCCACCCAGTCGGTGAACCGGGTCAGCGCGGCCCGGTCCGCGCGCAGCAGCTCGGGCGGGTCACGCCGCTTGGCGAACGGGCAGTACGGGCAGTCGTAGTTGCAGCTCGCCAGCGGCCCGCGGTACAGGATCGCCAGGTTCATCGCGGCACGTACCCGGTCATCGCCTGGCGGACCTCGGCGGAGGTGAGCCACGGGCCGACGGCGTCGGAGTGGGCCAGCCCCATGGGCGTCAGTCGAAGCCCGCCGTCGGTGGCCCAGCCCCGCTCGACGAGCCGGCCGAGCTGGGGGAAGTCGTCGGCCGGCGGGCGCCCGAAGCGGGCCCGGTAGGCGTCGGCGTCGACGCCCTCGGCGCGCAGCAGCGACTTGAGCAGCCACCGCCGGCGCTGCTCGGCGCCGTCGAGGTGGAACCCGAACTCGGCATACCGGAAGTCGTCGGCGGGGCGGGCGAGGTAGTCGTCGAGTACCGCCCGCACCTCGGAGACGCTCACCGCGTAGTCGAAGGAGTAGTGCAACGTCGTGGTGTACGAGCGCGCGCCGCACCCCAGGCCGACCATGCCGTCGTCCTGGCAGCAGTAGTCCGGACCGTCCGGGGCCGGCACGTCCGTCCGGCGGAACTGCCGCATGGACTCCTGCCGGTAGCCGGCCGCGCCCAGCGTCTCCACGGCCTGCCGGTAGAGGGCGAGCCGCTGAGCGTCCCAGTCGGCGCGGGCGTGGGCGCGCCGGCCGAGCCCGGTGAGCGGCCGGACGTAGAGCGGGTACAGGTAGAGCTCCTCGGGCCGCCAGGCCAGCGCCGCGGCCAGGCTCTCCTGCCAGGTCTCGGCGGTCTGCCCGTCGATGCCGTAGATCAGGTCGATGTTGAGCACCGGGATCCGGGCGTCGCGGATCGCGCCGAGCGCGGCTTCCACCTCGGTGCGGCGCTGCGGACGGCCCGCGGCGCGGGCCTCGACGTCGAGGAAGCTCTGCACGCCGATGCTCACCCGGGTCGTGCCGTGCGCGGCGAGCACCGCGAGCCGGTCCGGGGTCGCGGTGGCCGGCGAGGTCTCCACCGAGAGGGGTACGCCCGGCAGGTGGGCGCCGACCGTGCCGGTGGCGATGTCGAACAGCTCGGTCAACTCGTCGGCGGTGAGGTGGGTCGGGGTGCCGCCCCCGAACGCCGCCCGGGCGTACCCGGCGTCGTCGCCGAGCGCGTCGGCGACCCGTTCGGCCTGCCGGCGCAGCTGCCGAAGGTACGCGGTGACCTGCTCCTGCGGGGCGTTGGCGCGGGTGAAGAGGTTGCAGAAGCCGCAGCGCATCTCGCAGAACGGCACGTGCACGTAGAGGAAGAGGGCTTCCCGCGCCTCGGCCCGCCACACGTCCGCCAACCGGGGGCGGGGCCGCAGTGGCCGGTACGAGGTCTTGTGCGGGTACGCGTACAGGTACTGCTGGTACGGCGAGCCGTCGAGGCTCGCGTCGGTGCTGGTCACCATTCTCCCGGGTGCAGGGTGAAGTGAGCGTACGGAACGGTCCACACCACGTCGTGGCCGATCCGGTGGCCGGTGTGCCCGTCCTCTCCGTAGGCGGTGCCGTGGTCGGAGCAGATGATCGTGAACACCGGCCGGCCCCGGCCGGTGACCAGGTTGAAGAGCCGATCGACCCGCCCGTCCACGTACCGCAGCGCGGCGCTGTGGCTGGCCAGGCTGTCGACCTCCGCGCCGGGCAGGTGGTGCCGGTTGGGCTGGTGCATCGCGGCGACGTTGAGGAAGGTGAACAGCGGCTGCGTGGCCGGCACGCGGGGCAGCACCTCGGCCAGCCGGCCCAGCTGCGCGTCCAGGCAGGTCGGCGAGGTGACCCCGAACTCCGGCTCCCAGTGCGCCTCGGCGAAGAGGCCGGGAAGCACCGCCCCGAGCGGGCTGTGCCGGTTGAAGAAGCCGACCCCGCCCAGGCAGAGCGTGTGGTAACCGACCTCGGTGAGGGCGCTCGGCAGGTCCGGCGCGTCGAAGACCCAGGTCTCCGGTCCGGAGGTCTCGCTGCCCGGGAAGGCCGCCGCGTAGAGCCGCTCGTGCCGGCCGGGACCCACCGGTGTGGGCAGGAAGCCGGCGAAGAAGGCGTGGTGCGCGGCGTAGGTGAAGCTGGCGGGGGAGTGGCGTCGCTCCCAACGCCCGCCCGGCAGGGCCCGCGCGAGGTTCGGGGTGCGCCCCGCCACCGCCTCCGCGACGGCCACGTCGTAGCGCAACGTGTCGAGGGTGACCAGGAGCAGGTCATGACCGCCGATCAGGCTCCGCACGTGACCACCTCCCGCGCCGGCTCCGCCCCGAGGGCCGCCCGCCAACGCCGCCACCGGCCGCTGGTGAGCGCGTGCACCTGCTCGGCGTAGCTGTCCCGCCCGTCGGCCAGCACCCCGGGCAGCAGGTCGCCGAACGCGTTGACCTCGGCCACGGCGTGCCGGCGCCAGCCGGCCAGGAACATCAGATCGATCCCGACGTGCAGCGAGCCCGGGAAGCACGCGGCGACCCGTTCGCACGTCTCCATCGCCGCCGACCAGCCCTCCGTCCCGGCCGCGGCCCGCAGTTCGGCGAGGTCACCGCGGGCGTTGCCGAGGTGCAGGTTGGTCAACGGTCCGTCGGCGGCGCGGACCACCGCGTGCGTCGGCCGGCCCGCCACCACCAGCACCCGCACGTCGACCACCCGGTCACCGAGGCCGGCCTTCGGCAGCCATCGCTCGACGTGCAGGCCGTCCGGGGCGAGCCGGTCGACGATCGCGGCGATCTCCGGCTCGTCGGTGTAGCGGCGCACCCGCAGCGAGTTGAACAACGCCTCCGGGGTATGCTCGACGGTGGTGACGGCCTGCACCCGTCGGGGGCCGACCGCCAGCGCCATCACCCCGGCGGCGGACGAGCCGTGCGCGGGCTTGACGAAGACCCGGGCCCAGCCGGCTGCCGCCATCGCCGTCCGCAGCTGCGCGTACCCGCCCACGGGCGGCAGCGCGGCCGGCACCGGCACCCCGGCCGCCGACAGCACCGCGTGGCAGCGCCGCTTGTCGCAGAGCACCGCGATGTCCTCCGGCCGGTTGAGCAGGTCGGCGCCGCCGGCGCCGACCCGTGCCAGGCCGTCGACCAGGCCGGCGTACGCGGCGGCGAGGCCGACCAGCTCGCCGTGCCGGGCGGTGGTGGCCGCCCGGCGCAGCATCCGATCGACCTGCGGGTCCTCGCCGGGCGAATCCACCCGCACCAGCGCCCCGGCGGGCGGCGGCGCGGCCCCGGCCAGCACGTCGGCCCAGGGCAGCACCTCGGGCCGGGGCAGCCCCGCGGCCAGCACCGCACGGGTGAACATCCCCACCCGGCGATTGCCGGGGTTACCGACGACGGTCAGTCGCATGTCACTCCGACACCGCCGTGTAGCGGTAGGTCTCACCGCCGTACTCGTCGGGCTCCTGCCGGTCGGAGACGTCCACCTGGACGCCCGGCAGCGCGGCGACCACCGACGCCGCCACCTCGTCGGACATGAAGTGGTGGTGCAGGTCGAGCCCGGCCAGGTGAGTCAGCGGCTGACCGGCCAGCAGCGCGGCAGCACCCTCGTCGCCGAGGGTGCCCAGCGACAGGTCCAGCCGCTCGATCCGGCGCACCACCGGTGCGGACGTCAACGCCTGCGCGACCTCGTCGGCGATCTCCGCGTTGCGCAGCCCCAACCGTCGCAGCTGCGGGAACCGCTCCCCGGCCAGCAGCGGCGCCAGGTCGGCGGGCGTCGTGTCGCCGCCGTAGTTCGAGGTGCCGAGCCACAGCTCCAGGTCGCTCAGCGCGGGCAGCTCGGAATCGAGCACCGCGCCGACGAACTCCCGCGACAGGCCGCCGCTCTCCACCGCCAGCTCCCGCAGCCGCGGATGCCGGACGGGGGAGAAGCGGAAATCCTCGCCGCCGCGTACCCGCAGCACCTCCAGGGACGGGAACGCCGCCAGCAACTGGCTGACGTCACCAACCTTCATCCAGGAGACCTCACACTCCTCGCTGGTCATGTCGCCGAGGAAGAGGGCACGCAGCGCCGGCAGGCGGGGCGCCGCGGCGCAGAGCTGCGCGATCGGGGCGGGGTTGAACGCGGCGTAGCCCCAGGCCCCCACGACCAGCGACTCCACCCGCGGGCCGGCCTGCGCCACGAACTCCTCGAACGCCACCTGGAACTCCTCGGAGAGGACGTCCTCGGCGTCGTCGTCGAAGTCCCAGCGGGAGAAGTGCCACGAGACCGGACCGTCCATTTCCGGCAGCGGACCGTCCTCGGGAACCGCGACGACCGGTCGGCCGGCGAACGAACGTGCGTGGGATCCGAAAGCCATCGCCGATCACACCCCGGCCACGAGGTCGCCGTGCTGCCGGCTGTCGTTCCTCGCGGGCTCCGCGTCGAAGCCCGTCGGCTCGACCCGGCGGGCCACCCCGTCGGGCAACGACCTCCCGGACCGGACGGGCGGCACCGGCAGCCCGGCGAGCGACGGAACAACTGAATGGATCACGGCAACCTCCGGTCCGACAGCGGCAAGGGCGGCGGAACCGTAACAGGCCACCCCGACAGGTCGGCCGGCGGTGGCGGCACGAAGATCGTCCATTGCGGACGGAAGTGCGGCCGGTGCGGTGCGTCCACCGCCGGCTGGGGGGGGGCGCGAGGGTGCCGGACCGCCCCGGTCAACCCCGCAACGGGGCCGGAGGAGGGTGCGAGCACCTCACGCCGGAGCCCCGTACTCGCGGATGGCCCGGTCGATTCGGCGGTCGGGGACGATCCACATGATCGCAACGACGACGAAGCACGTCAGGGCGAGCCAGACTCCGACCCGCCCGTCCCGGTCGAGGGTGAGCGCGCTGAGGATCCCGGCGACGAGCAGTGCCGGGGAGAGCTTGCCCTTGAGGTCGAGGCCGAGGGCATGGCGCAGCGGCGAGTCCGCTCCCTGCTGCCGGATGATCACACGCTGGAGCACGAAGTAGGCGACGGCCGCGGCGAGCAGGTTCAGACCGTAGATGACGACAGGGGTCTGCTCGAACCTCGACTCGTCCACCCAGGCGGTCGTGAACGGGAACAACGACAGGCAGAACAGCAGCACCAGGTTCGCCCAGAGCACGATGCCGCTGACCTTCTGCACCAGGTGGAACATGTGGTGGTGGTTGTTCCAGTAGATGCCCACGTAGACGAAGCTGAGCAGGTAGGTGAGCAGGCCGACGCCGCTGGTGCGCACGAGGTCGGAGAAATGGTCGCCCTCGGGCACCCGCAGCTCCAGCACCATGATCGTGATGATGATGGCGAGCACGCCGTCACTGAACGCCTCGAGTCGGCTGGTCCTCACCGCGCACCCTTCTCTCGCTGCGGCCGGTCCGCCCCAAGCGTTCCGTGGACGCGGGCGGCACGAACCTTCCCGGCGCACGATACGGGCCGTGAGCCGGGACGAGCCGCCGACCGCGATCGTGTCGGGCACCCGGGATCGACCTACTCACGGTGTCGGGTTGGGAGACGATGAGTGCGGGTGCGGGGGCGTCGGACGCCGACGACGGACCGGGGCGGCGGCTCGATCATGTTCTTCGGTTCCCGTGGGTTTCGTCGTCAACGTCACCTCTGCGCCCCGCGCCTTGGCATTTGCGGCAACTCCGGCACACGATGGGCTCGGGGAAGCCGACGGCATGATCGGACGGGGGCGAGCAATGGCGGAATCCGCTGTGGGTCACGAGCCGGTCGGCTCGGACGATCTCGAGGAGGCCGCAAAAGTCTTCACCAGCGTCCGGCCCCGGCTGTTCGGGATCGCGTACCGGATGCTCAGCAGCGCCAGCGAGGCCGAGGACCTGGTCCAGGAGGTGTGGCTGCGGTGGCAGACGACCGACCGCAGCGCCGTGGTCAACCCGTCGGCGTTCCTGGCGACGACCACGACCCGCCTCGCCATCAACGCGCTGCATTCGGCGCGGACGCGGCGTGAGACGTACATCGGGCCGTGGCTGCCGGAGCCGGTGGACACCAGCGCGGATCCGTATCTGGGGGCGGAGCGTGGCGCCGCCCTGGAGTTCGCGGCGCTCCTGCTGATGGAGAAGCTCACGCCGAACGAGCGTGCGGCTTATGTCCTGCGCGAGGCATTCGACTACCCGTACGCCCAGATCGCCGACATCCTGCGGTCGACCGAGCCGGCGGTGCGCCAGCTGGTCAGCCGGGCGCGCAAGCACATGGCCGAGGAGCGCCGTACGCCGGTGAGCGCGGCCGCGCAGAAAGAGTTGCTGAACACCTTCATCGCGGCGGCCCGTTCCGGCGACATGGCCGAGTTGGAGCGGCTTCTCGCCGCGGACGCGACGAACATCGCCGACGGCAACGGCAGGGTTCGCGTCTCCCGCCGTCCGGTGGTGGGGGCGCAGCGGGTGGCGAAGTTCCTCGCCGCGCTGAACTGGTTCTGGTCGAAGGTCGAGGTGGAGTGGACGACGACGAACGGCCAGACGTCCGCCGTGCTGCGGCAGGACGGAAGTGTCTACGGGCTGATCACGGTCACCGCCTCGGCCGACGGCATCGACCAGGTTCTGTGGATGGTCAACCCGGAGAAGAACGCGGCGGCCGCGGTGGCCTGACCCTGTCACAGAGCAGCGGGCTGTCCGGTCCTGGCTGGTGACCGCGCGAGACCGGAGGGCCGCATGCGTGCGACGGATCAACCGTTTCTTCCGGAGGTGGGGGTCGCGTCGGTGGGGCTGCCCGCGCGGTGGTCGTTCGGGTTCGCTCCGCCGTCACCGGCATGACCGGGCGGTGCGCCGGCTTGCTGAGGCCTGCCGGCTCGGCGACGTCGCCGCGCTCCGGGCCGCCCTGGCCGCCGACGCCCTCGTGGTCTGCGACGGCGGCGGCGTGGTGCCCGCCGCCCTCGGCTCCGTCCGCGGCGGGGAGGAGGCCGCTCGGCTGGTCGCGCTCCTGCTGTCCGCGCCACCGGGCACGGAGCTGACCGTCGAGGCAGTCAACGGCCGCGCGGGGCTGGTGCTACGCCGTGGCGAGCGGTCCGTGGCGGTGGCCGCCGTGAAGCTGGACGGTGCGAGGGTCAGCACGCTCTGGATCGTGCTGAACCCGGCCAAGCTGGCCGGCTGGCACCGTCGCCGGCCGAGCTGAGGGGCCCGCACGACGCTGTCGTGCGGGCCCCGCCGGTCAGCGCGCGAGGAACTCCCGATAGGTGGTCTTGAAGATCACCGCGTCGCTCCCGGCGATGAGGGCGTTGCCGGAGGCGGCGGCGAAGAGGCCGGCGCTGTCGTCGGTGACGACGGTGCGCTGGTCACCACGGGCGGCGAGGGTGATCCGGCCCAGCTCGTCGAGGGGGAAGACCTCGGGGCCGGCGACGTTGCGGGTGCCCCCGAGCGGGGCCCCGGCGGCGACGTCGGCCACGGCCTGGGCGACGTCGGCCGAGGCCATCGGCTGCACGAGCGTGGCGGGCAGGCGCACGGTCGTCTCGTCCGAGGTCCAGGACATGGCCGCGTCCACGAACTCGAAGAACTGGGTGGCGCGGACGATCGAGTAGGGCACGGGGCCGGCCTTGAGGAGATCCTCCTGGAGCACCTTGGCCCGGTAGTAGACCAGGTCCGGCACCTGGTCCGCGCCGACGATCGAGAGGATGACGGCGTGACCGACGTCGGCGGCCTTGGCCGCCGCGAGCATGTTCTCCATCGTCGTCTGGAAGAACGCCGGCGACGCCTCGTCGAAGGTCGGCGAGTTCGTCAGGTTGACGACGACGTCGGCTCCCGCCATCGCCTCGGTCAGGCCCTTCCCGCTGATCAGGTCCAGTCCGGTGCTCGGGGAGTGCGGCACCGCCTCGTGCCCGCCCGCGTTCAGGATCTTCACCACCTGGGACCCGATGAGCCCGGTGCCTCCGATGACAGCGATCTTCATGTTCGTTGACCCTCCTGGTTTCGGATGGGAGTTGCCCCACCTCGTATGACCGGACAGCCGCGCGGATTGTGACGGCCTGCGGCGCGATTCGGCGGCCGGGCGGGCGCCCCGGCGGAACCGGCCCGGGCTCGGCCGGTACGGGCCGAGGAGCGCGGAACGCCGGCTGTCACAGCGCGGGGGACCGTCCGGTCTTAGTGGCAGCGGGGCTGCGACGGGCGCTCCGGCGACCAGGAGACTCGTCAGAAGATCGTGGTGCGCTCGGGGTGCTCCGTCTCGACCGGGAGGGCGTCGGCCCGTCCCATCCGCACCAGAGCTCACCCAGGCCACGGAGGAAAGATGAGCACCCCACTCGGCGCCGGCGCCTGCCCGCACGAGCGCGACGTCAACAGGCTGCTCGGCGCGGAGCGGGCCCTCGACGGCGACGCCGGACCGGGCGAGCACCCGCCGTCGACCGAGGTGCCCGGTGACGGCGAGGTACCCGGTGACGGCACACCGACGGGGCGGACGCCGAATGGGCCCCCGACGGGCGTCGGCCGGGGGGACAATCAGCAGGTGGGCAGCGCCACGTCACATCCGCACGGCAGCCGGGTGGCCGCCCGCGACCACTGCCTCAGCCCGGTCCGCGCCGTCGACCGGCCCACCGGCGCGGCCCGCTACGGGCGGATGTTCCGCGACCTGGCCCCGCTGGGCACCGACCCCCAACTCCTGATCCGCGCGGGCGGCGACGGCGGGATCTGTGCCGCCGCGGCGGCCCTGGACCAGTTGAACACCGGCGGTGACGACGCCACCGAGGCCGCCGGATGGCCCTTCTTCGGGCAGTTGATCGCCCACGACATCACCGCCGATCGCTCGCCCGTCACCGGCGGCGTGGCCGTCGAGTCGCTGCGCAACGCCCGCGCCCCGATGCTCAACCTGGAGATGATCTATTCGGACGGCCCGGTCGGCTCGCCCTACCTGTTCGACCTCGGCGACCCGGCGAAGTTCCTGCTCGGCCCCGACGGCGGCGACGTGCCGCGCAACCAGCAGGGAGTGGCCCTGATCGGCGACCCCCGCAACGACTCACACATCTTCGTGCTGAGCCTGCACGTTGCCCTGCTGCACGCGCACAACCGCCTCGTCGACCTGCTGCGCGCCGACGGGTTGCCCGAGGCCGACGTCTTCGACGCGGCACGGACCGCCCTCACCTGGCACTACCAGTGGACAGTGGTCCACGACTACCTGCCCCGGCTGGTCGGTGCGCCCCTGGTCCGGCAGGTGCTCGCCGAGGGCGGCCGGTGGTTCGCGCCGGAGCCGGGCCAGGCGTACATCCCGCTGGAGTTCGCCGACGCCGCCTTCCGGTACGGCCACGGGCAGATCCGGCACACCTACCGGCTCGTCGAGGGCGGTCCCGCGGTGCCGGTCTTCCCCGATCTGGTCGGTTTCGGCCCGCTGCCGGCCGACCGGCGGGTGGACCTCGCACAGCTCTTCGACGTGCCCGGCCGCCCGCCCGCGCAGCGGGCCAAACGCCTCGACGGCCGGCTTCCCGCCAGCCTCATCGGGCTGCCCGAGCAGGTGACCGGCGCGGTCGACGCCGCCGCCTACCGCTCGCTGGCGGTACGCGACCTGCTGCGGGGCGAGACCACCGGCCTGCCCAGCGGCGAGGCGGTCGCCCGGCTCATGGACGTGCCGCCGCTGACCGCCGACGAGCTGGAGCAGACCTGGCCGCAGGGCACTCCACTGTGGTTCTACATCCTCAAGGAGGCGGAACACCGCGGTGCGGGCGACCGGCTCGGCCCGGTCGGCGGCCGGATCGTGGCGGAGGTCCTGATCGGGCTGCTCCGCGCCGACCCGGCGAGCTACCTCCACCGGGAGCCGGACTGGGCGCCGCGGCTGCCCGCCGCGGGAGCCCTCTTCGGCCTGGCGGACCTGCTCACTCCCGCCGTCTCCCGCGACCGGCCGGCCGGCACGGCCTGACGCGGCGAGCGTCGCCTCGTCGGTGTGGGACCGACCCGCACCGACGAGGCGACCTGACTGGCTACCTCTTGTCGATCCTGATGGTCGCCGTGCGGTAGCTGTCGCGCTTGCCCTTCTTCGTCGGGTCGTAGTTGTTCTCGACGTTGCCGGCCGCGTCGACCGAGAACCACTTGAACGTGGTCGTCTCGGTCACGTGGAACACCTGCCCCGGCTCACGGAACTCGGTCGCCTCGTAGCGCTGCGACTGGAGCGTGGGCCGGCTGCCGTCGGTCGTGTAGTAGACGGTGGCCGGCTCGTTCGTCTCGAAGCGCACGTCGACCGGCGCGCGGTACCTCCCACCGCCGGGGACGAGCGTGGACCTCGGGTCCTTCTTGTCCTTGCCCCAGTCCGCCGCGACCCGGAACATCTCCATGATCCCGTTGGCGTACTCCATCGTCTCGGAGTGGCCGCTGACCAGGTTCGGGTCGCCCTCCCACGGTGGCTGGAACGAGCCGCCCTGCCAGTTGCCGGTGGCCGGGTTGTAGACCGAACCGCCGACCTCCCAACCGAAGGCGTAGATGCCGTAGGTGTGGTACAGGTCCTCGCGGACGTTGCCGGCCGAGGAGTAGAGGACGTCCGACGAGCCGCCGACGTTCTCCGGCGTCACGACGGTCTCCCGGTACGCCTTGACCTGCGAGAGGATCCGGCCGGCCGACTGCCAGTAGAACGCCTCGTCGCCCAGCGGCGGGCGCGGCGTGGTGATCCGGCCGTCGGCGATGTACGCGCCCGGCTGCCAGAAGAGCTGACCCCCGTTCGAATGCACCGACATCATGAACTTGATGTTCCGGTACTTCTCGACCAGCCAGATGATGTTCTGCGACTCGGGCTCGGAGAGCTTCTCCGGCCCCTGGTAGGTGCCGCTGGTGCACACCGTCGAGCCGCCGGCGTAGCCGTCGTGGCCCGAGCCGACCCGGTAGTTCCGGTTCAGGTCGACGCCCCAGGAGTCACGCCGCCCCGGATCGGCGTTCTCGTCCGGGCAGTGGTTCGTCAGGTTCTTACGCTGCGAGGCGAAGTTGTAGAAGCTGTAGTTCGCCCCGTCCGGGTTGTTGGAGAGGATGAAGAAGACATCCGTGCCCTCGACGATCTTCTTGGTCTCCCGGTCGGTCCGGTAGTTGTGCACCAGCCGCTCGGCCGACTCCAACGAGGTCGTGGCCGGCACCCACTCGCGGGCGTGGTCCTGCGCCTGGATCAGGACGCCGGGCTTCGTGCCGTCGCGGTGCTTGCCGATCCGCAGGACCGGGATCGTGGCCGGGCCGCGGGGCACCTCACCCTCCGGCGCGCCGACCCGCTTCTGGTCGAGGAAGTCGGTGAGCGCGACCGGGCCGCCGGTCGCCGCGACGATGCCGGTGCCGGTGTTGGTCCGGTACGGGTGCGCCCGGTCGACGAGGCCCGCGGACTGGGTCTCCAGCGCCGTCGCCACCTGGGCGGCCGTGCTCGCGAGCGCGCCGGCGGCATCCTTGGCGAGCAGTACCCGGATCGCCTTGCCGGTCACCTCGACGGCGAGCGGGAGGTCCGCCCCCGGGCGCTCGACGAAGTCGACGGTGATGTCGTTGCCGCCCTCGTGGCCCCACGCCGCCGAGCTGACGACGACCGCGGACTGCCCGGTGCCGCCGATCGTGGCCTGCGCCTTGCGCTGGTAGCCGTTGGTCTTGTTCGGCAGGTAGATGATCTGGGCGATGTCCGGGTACTGCCGGGCGATCTCCTCGGCGCGGTCGTAGAGCTGCTGCGGAGTCTTGTAGCCGTCGACGAAGTCCGACTTGTAGCCCCGGTTCTCGGTCAGCGGCGGCGGGGCGTTCTCCAGCCAGTCGGAGACCTTGCCGGTGGTGACGCCGCCGGTCGAGCTGGTGACCCGGATCTGGCTCGGGCGCTCGTCGAGCTTGAACAGGTTCCGGTGGAACATGTACTGCCCCGAGTCGACGAACCGGCTCATCGTCCGGGCGAAGCCGAACGACGTGCCCCGACCGGAGTCGTTCTCGAGCTGCATCCCGACGACCGGGTCCGCCTGCTGCCCCTCGGTGGTCCGCGCCTCGACGTAGAGGAAGCCCTGCCCCTTGGTGGTGAACCAGTCGGCGCGGACGACCCGGACGGTCTGCTCGTGGCTGAGCGGCGCGACGGCCTGCCGGCCGGCGGCCTGGAAGCCGCCGTCGGCCTGCTCGTTCCAGGCGAAGCCCTCGTTCGCGCCGAGGATGGCGGCGCCCATCGACTGGAGCTCGGCGACCTGCTCGGCGGTCACCACCGCCTCGGCCTCGATGCCGGTCGGCACGCGCTTGACGCCGTGCTCCAGGTCGAACCCGGCGGCGACCACCTTGTCCAGCATGTCGGCGCCGGTCAGCTGGATGCGTACCAGGCGTACCGATTCCTGAGCCTCGAGGTGCGATCGCTTCGCACCCGCGCCGGCTGTGGGGTGCGCGGGGTCCGCGCCCGCCGGCGCGGTCGCCATGAGGACGCTTCCCGTCATGGCGGTCAGCGCGAGAAGCGCGACGTTGAGATGCCTGCGTCGCATACTCCCCTCCTTCCGTGTGCGGCCAGTGGTTGATCCTGGCCCGCCCAGGTGCCGACCGCTCCGATCTGCTGGGGACTGACGCGTTGGACTCGCCCACGGTGGACCGTGGTGGCAGGACGGGGATCGCGGTCGTGAAACGGGTCGGGAAGGCTGTGGGCGAGCCGGGTGCGGTGATCGTATTCGCAATCCTCACATCGATGGCTGACGTGCTGGGGATTTGAGGATTACTTGAGGCAACACCCACCGGCGTGCGTCCGGGGCGGGAAACGGGGCGGGCCCGCCGGGCGCGGATCAATTCGATCCGCGCCCGGGCGGGCCCGGTGGGTGCTCTGCGCGCCGCACCGGGGTGTCGGACGGCCCGGTGCGCGCGCCGCTGGTCAGAAGTCGTCGTCGAAGGTGACGCTGCCCGTCACCGCGACCTGGTACGCCGACACCCGGCGCTCGAAGAAGTTCGACAACTCCTGCACGTCCTGGAGCTCCATGAACGCGAACGGGTTCGCCGAACCGTAGAGCGGCTCGATGCCGAGCTGGGCGAGCCGCCGATCGGCCACGTGCTGGAGGTACTCCCGCATGTCGCCGAGGGAGAGCCCGGAGACGCCCTGTTCGAGCAGGTCCTCGGCGAACTGCACCTCGCACTCGACCGCCTCGGCCAGCATCTCCCGCACCTGGCGGGCCATCTCGTCGTCGAAGAGCTCCGGCTCCTCCCGCCGTACGGTCTCCACCACGTCGAAGGCGAACGCCATGTGCATGGATTCGTCGCGGAACACCCAGTTGGTGCCGGAGGCGAGGCCGTTGAGCAGCCCGCGGGAGCGCAGGAAGTAGACGTAGGCGAAGGCGCCGTAGAAGAACAGACCCTCGATGCACGCGGCGAAGCAGATCAGGTTCAGCAGGAACGCCCGGCGGTCCTCCCGGGTCCGCAGCTCGCGCAGGTCGAAGATGGAGTCGATCCAGCGGAAGCAGAACTCGGCCTTGCGCCGGATCGAGGGGATGTTCTCGATCGCCGCGAACGCCGCGAAGCGCTCCTTGTCGTCCGGCACGTAGGTGTCCAGCAGGTTCAGGTAGAACTGGACGTGCACCGCCTCCTCGAACAGCTGGCGGGACAGGTAGAGCCGGCCCTCCGGGCTGTTGACGTGCTGGTAGAGGTTGAGCACCAGGTTGTTGGCGACGATCGTGTCACCGGTGGCGAAGAACGCGACCAGCCGGGACACCAGGTGCCGCTCGGCGGGGGAGAGCTTCGCCAGGTCGGCGAGGTCGGAGTGCAGGTCGACCTCCTCGACGGTCCAGGTGTTCTTGATGGCGTCCTTGAACCGGTCGAAGAAGTGCGGGTAGCGCATCGGGCGCAGGGTCAGGTCCATGCCGGGGTCGAGCAGCATCTGCCGCTCGCCGGCGCCGGTGGTACGGGGTTCGGGGATCGTGGTCACTGGCAGGCCTCGCAGCTCTCGGGGTTCTCCAGGGAGCAGGCCAGCGCCTCGTCGTCGCTCACGGCGACGATCGGTGTGACCGCCTGACCGACGGCGACGGTGGCCTGCTGGATGCGGGTCGCGGGACGCGACCGCAGGTAGTAGGTGGTCTTCAGCCCGGACTTCCAGGCGTGGAGGTACATCGACGACAACTTGCCGATGGTGGGCGCGCCCATGAACAGGTTCAGCGACTGCGACTGGTCGATGAACGGGGCGCGGGCGGCGGCGAGGTCGATCAGGGCCCGCTGCGGCAGCTCCCAGGCGGTGCGGAACAGCTCGCGGACGTCGGCGGGCAGCTCGCCGATTCCCTGCACCGAGCCCTCGGCGCGCTTGATCTGCTCCCGGATCGCCGGCGTCCACAGCCCGCGCGCCTTCAGCTCACGGACCAGATACGTGTTGACCTGGAGGAACTCGCCGGACATCGTCTCGCGCTTGAACAGGTTGGACACCTGCGGCTCGATGCACTCGTAGCAGCCGGCGATCGAGGCGATCGTGGCGGTCGGGGCGATCGCGACCAGCAGCGAGTTGCGCAGACCGTGCGCGGCGATCGTCGACCGCAGCGCGCTCCACCGGCCGGTCTGGGTGGGTTCGACGCCCCAGAGGTCCGGGTGCAGGTCGCCCGCGGCGGCGCGGGTCTCGGCGTACGCGGGGTGCGGGCCGAACCGCTCGGCGAGCCCGGCCGACGTCTCCAACGCGGTCAGGAAGATCTCCTCCTGTACCCGGGTGGAGAGCTCCCGGGCCTGCGCCGAGTCGAACGGCAGGCGCAGGGTGAAGAAGGCGTCCTGCAGGCCCATCAGCCCGAGACCGACCGGCCGCCAGCGCGGGTTCGACGCCGCCGCCTGCTCGGCCGGGTAGTAGTTGATGTCGATCACCCGGTCGAGGAAGACCACCGCGGTGCGCACCGTGGAGCGCAACTTCTCCCAGTCGACCCCCTCGGGGGTGACGTGCGCGCCGAGGTTGACCGAGCCGAGATTGCAGACCGCGGTCTCGGCGTCGTTGTTCACCTCGAGGATCTCGGTGCAGAGGTTGGAGAGATGGATCGTGTTGCCGGGCGCGCCGGTCTGGTTGGAGAGCCGGTTGGACGGGTCCTTGAACGTCATCCACCCGTTGCCGGTCTGCGCGAGCGTGCGCATCATCCGCCCGTACAGCTCCCGGGCCTTGACCGTCTTCACGGCCTTCTTCTCGGCCGCGCGGTACGCCTCGTCGAACTCCTCGCCGTACAGGTCCGGCAGCTCCGGCGCCTCGGACGGGTCGATCAGCGACCAGTCGCCGTCCGCCTCGACCCGGCGCATGAACTCGTCGGGGATCCAGTTCGCCAGGTTGAGGTTGTGCGTACGCCGGGACTCCTCACCGGTGTTGTCGCGCAGCTCCAGGAACTCCTCGACGTCCGGGTGCCATGGTTCCAGGTAGACGCAGGCCGCCCCCTTGCGCCGGCCGCCCTGGTTGACCGCCGCGACGCCGGCGTCGAGGGTCTTGAGGAACGGCACGATCCCGTTCGACCGGCCGTTCGTGCCGCGGATCAGCGCGCCGCGGCCGCGTACCCGCGACCAGGCGATCCCGATGCCGCCGGAGAACTTCGACAGCTTCGCCACCTGGTGGTAGCGCTCGTAGATCGAGTCCAGCTCGTCGCGGGGGGAGTCGACCAGGAAGCAGGACGACATCTGGGTGTGCCGGGTGCCCGAGTTGAACAGTGTCGGCGAGCTCGGCAGGTACGCCAGCGACGACATGAGCCGGTAGAACTCGATAGCCTCGACCGGCGTCTCGGACAGTCCGCAGGCCACCCGCAGCAGCCAGTACTGCGGCGTCTCCACCACCAGCCGCGACTGCGGGTGGCGCAGCAGGTACCGGTCCGCGACCGTGCGCAGGCCGAAATACTCGAACCGCAGATCACCGGCCGGGTCCACCGCGTCGTCCAGCTTGCGCGCGTGACGGGCCACGAACTCGGCCGTGCCGTCCCCGATCAGGCCCAGACCGTGGGCGTACCGGATGGACTGGCTGAAGCTCGCGACGCCTTGGCCGCGTACCTCCTTGTCCACGTAGGCGGCGAGCAGCCGCGCCGCCAGCCGCGAGTACTGCGGCTCCTCACCGATCAGCTCCGCCGCCGTCTGGATCGACAACTTGTCCAGCTCCGCGGTGGTCGCACCGTCGTACAGGCCGCTGATCGTCTTGGTGGCGACCCGGAGCGGGTCCACCTCGTCCAGGTCGGCGACCCACCGCTCCACCGCCCTGACGATCTTGTTGACGTCCACCGGCTCGGTGTCGCCGTCGCGCTTACGGACCTGCATCACATGCCGACGCTGCTCCGGCACTGCCTGATCGGCCACAGCCTGTTCCTGCGTCGCCGTCATGTCCCCTCCTCACGCATGTCCACGGGTCGACGGACGCGCAGGAGGAACGCCACTGGTCGCCTGACGGCGGACCGGGCCGGCCGGGACCGGCCGGTCGATGGCGTCGGCCGTCCCGCGCGGCCTCCGACCGCCGCACGCGTCGCGTGCGGCGCGCTGGCAGGTCTTCGGACTCGCGGGCGTGACCGGGGAGGCCGGTCGCCTACTGGCCGTCGCTTCCCAGGCCCGTCGGGCCCAGTGCTCGATGACGGCGTTCGTTCCCACTCACCGCTGCGGGGCAGTCCCGGATTCGCACCGGGTTCCCTCTTGCCTCGACCGTCCCGTGCAGGAGCGGCCGAACCAGCTGCGTGAGACACCATATATGCCGCCGTCCCCGGCCCGGCAACACCAGATGTCGCGTCCGCGTGTCGCCTTTCTCTCACCGTCACCCGGCCCGTGTCGTGCGCCGCGCCCACCGTCCTCACCGACGGGGGATCGCGGCGGGCCGCTGCCGTCCCCGGGCCGGGTACCCCGTCCGCGTCCGCGGGCCGGGCTCCGTCCGGTGCGGACGGCGACGCCGGGAGCGCCGGGGGCGGCGTACGTCACGCCGCCCGTCGCGCGCTTGCCCCGCCCGGTGACGGCCCGATAGCCTCTCGCCCGTCAAGGTGCACGGGAAGCCGGTGGAATGCCGGCGCGGCCCTCGCCACTGTGACCGGGTAGCGATCTCCGAAGACGCCACTGGGCCCATCCGGGTCTGGGAAGGCCGGAGTGAGCGTCGATCCGGGAGCCAGGAGACCGGCCTTGACGGGATCTCATCCACGAGGTGCTGGAGAGGAAGGTCGTCGATGCACATCGCCGAGGGGTACCTGCCCCCGATACAGGCCGCGGCGTGGTTCGCGGTGTCCGCGCCGTTCGTCGTCCACGGCAGCCGGGCGCTGGTCCAGCAGGTCCGCCGGGACCCGGAATCGAAGCTGCTGCTCGGCGCCGCGGGGGCGTTCACCTTCGTGCTCTCCGCGCTGAAGATCCCCTCGGTGACCGGTTCCTGTTCGCACCCGACCGGCACCGGGCTCGGGGCGGTGCTGTTCCGGCCACCGGTGATGAGCGTGCTCGGCGGCATCGTGCTGCTCTTCCAGGCGGTGTTGCTCGCCCACGGCGGGCTGAGCACGCTGGGCGCCAACATCTTCTCGATGGCGATCGTCGGCCCCTGGGTGGCGTACGCGGTCTACGCGCTGATCCGCCGGCTCGGCGGCGGTCTGGACGCGGCGGTCTTCGCCGCCGCGGCGCTCGGTGACCTGGCCACCTACTGCGTGACCAGCGCCCAGCTGGCGCTGGCGTTCCCCGACCCGGCGACCGGGTTCGTCGGTGCGCTCGTCAAGTTCGGCGGGATCTTCGCGGTGACCCAGATCCCGTTGGCCGTCAGCGAGGGGCTGCTCTCGGTGCTGGTGGTACGCCTCCTGACCCGGGTCAGCGGCGACGAGCTGCGCCGGCTCGGTGTGCTGCGGACGCCGGCGGTGCAGGCATGAGGCGCTTCTCCCGGACCAACCTGCTCCTGCTGCTCGCGGTCGTGCTGCTGGCGGTGGCGCCGGTGGCGCTCGGTCTCGGCTCCGGTGACGAGCCGTTCGCCGGGGCGGACGCGCTCGCCGAGCAGGCGATCGTCGACAGCCACCCCGACTACGAGCCGTGGTTCTCGCCGATCTACGAACCACCCTCCGGTGAGGTGGAGTCCGCGCTCTTCGCGCTCCAGGCCGCGCTGGGCGCCGGTTTCCTCGGCTACTACTTCGGGGTCGCCCGGACGCGGCGCCGGTACCGCGCCGCCGAGCAGCCGCACGAGTAGGTGTTCGCTCTCGACGTCGCGGCGCACAGCGGCCCATGGCGGTCACGACACCCCGCGGAGAAGGCGTTGCTCTCGCTGGGGTTGCTGGCCTGCGCGGTGATCCTGCCGTCGTGGCCGGGCGCGCTGCTCTCCGGCGTGGCCGCGGCGGTGCTGCTCGTCGGGCCCGCCCGGGTGTCGCCGGCCGTGGTGCTGCGGGCGGCCCGGGTGCCGCTGCTCTTCGTGGCCACGTCGACGGTACCGCTGGTGGTGACGGTGCACGCGCCGGTGCGGCTGACGCTCGACACCGCCGGCTTCGGCCCGGCGGCGCACACCGCCGGCCGGTCGGTCGCGGCGCTGACCTGCCTGCTGCTGTTCAGCGCCACCACGCCTCTGTCGGACGTGCTGCCGCGGCTGCGGCGGCTGGGCGTCCCCGCGGCGGTCACCGAGGTCGCCGCGCTGACGTACCGGATGCTCTTCCTCCTGGTGGAGAGCGTGCGCGCGGTCCGGGAGGCCCAGGCGGCACGGCTCGGCTTCCGGACCTGGCGCACCACCTACCGGTCGCTCGCCGGGCAGGCGGGCGCCGTCTTCGTGCGGGCGTTCAGCCGGGCGCGGCGCCTCGAGGAGGGGTTGGCCTTGCGCGGATACACCGGTTCGCTCGCGGTGCAGGTCGAGGCGCGCCGGGTGTCACGGCCGTTCATGGCGGCCAGCGGGGGACTGCTCGTGCTGATCGTCGCGGCGACCGCCGCCGTCGTGGGACCGCAGTGGTGACCGAACCGCTGCTGGAGCTCACCGGCGTGCACTTCGCCTACCAGCCGGAGCGTCCGGTCCTCTCCGGCGCCGACCTCCGCGTCGAGTCGGGCGGGCGGCTGGCCGTGGTCGGCCCCAACGGAGGTGGCAAGACGACCCTGTTCCGGCTCGCCGCCGGCGCGCTGACGCCCGGCGCCGGTCAGGTCGCCGTCGCCGGTGCCCGGGTGCGGCACAACCGGGCGGGGCTGCGCGCTCTCCGGCAGCAGGTGCAGCTGGTGCTGCAGGACCCGGACGACCAGCTCTTCTCCGCCAGCGTTCGGCAGGACGTCTCCTTCGGGCCGGTCAATCTCGGCCTGCCGCCGGAGGAGGTCCGGCGGCGCGGCGACGAGGCGCTGGCGGCGCTCGGGGTGACCTCGCTCGCCGACCGCCCGACCCACCTGCTCTCGTACGGCCAGCGCAAGCGGGTGGCCATCGCCGGGGCGGTGGCGATGCGACCGCGGCTGCTCATCCTGGACGAGCCGACCGCCGGGCTCGATCCGGCCGGGGTGGAGGCGTTGTTGCGGACGTTGGACGACCTGCACGCCGCCGGCACGACGGTGGTGCTCTCCACCCACGACGTCGATCTCGCCTTCCGCTGGGCGGACGCGGTGGCCGTGGTCGCCGACGGTGGCGTGCGTACGATGCCGGCGGCCGTCGCTCTGGCCGACGCGGGGCTGCTCGCCGCGGCGCACCTGCTGCCGGCCTGGGCTCCGCTGGTGCACCGGCTGCTCGACCGGGTCCCCGGGCTGGTCGGCGCCCGCCCCGGCTCCGCGGCCGAGCTGGCCGCCCTGCTCGGCGCGGAGCGCGAGCAGGGCGGTGGGCACCCGCCGCCGCACGACGGCAGCGGGGGTCCCCGGCGATGAGGCCGGAAACCCCCGCTGCGGTGACCAGTTCAGGGAGCTGGCTACGCCTCGAGTGAGGCCCGGGAACGGCGCAGGATCAGCCGTGCCGCCGTGCCGGTGACCACCATCGCCGCGCCGGTGCCGAGCAGCCACCACAGACCGGACGAGTTACCGCCGGTGACCGGAAGGGTGGGCGCGGCCGTCGGCGGCTGTGTCGGGTCGCCTGTCGGAGGCTGCGTCGGGCCCTCGGTCGGCGGCTGTGTCGGGCCGTCCGTCGGAGGTGCGGTGGGCTGGGTCGGGGTTCCGGTCGGCCCGAGCGGGCGCTCGCAGACCGCCTCGGCGAGGATGACGGTGCCGACCGGGATGTCGATCAGCGGCCCGCCGACGATGCTGCCGCTCAGCCGCAGAGCGGCCTGCACGGCGATGGCGGTGGCGCCGTCGGCGGTGGTGGTCTCCACATTGGTGAGCGTCGCCTCGAGGGCGGCGCCGACCAGACCCGGTACGGTGACTGCGGCGCTCGCGGTCACGCCGGGAGTGTTCGGGACCAGGACCACCGGCTCACCGAAGAGCTCCAGCCCGGTGAAGGTGGTGTCCGCGGTCTGCGCGCCGACCTGCGGGCAGCTGACCGCCGCGGTGATCACCTCGGCGTCGACTACCGGGGTGCCGAGAACCGCCAGGGAGAGATCGGCGATTTCGGCGTTGGCCGACGACGCGGTCTCACCGCGGGTGGCGCTGACCTCGACGACGGTTCCGCTGGCGGTGACTCCCAGGGCGCCGGGGATGGTGATGGCCAGCGCGGTCTCGCTGTCGGTGCCGCCGTCGGCGGGGGCGGTGGCCGAGCCGATGACGACGTCCGCGGTGATGACCGGGACGCCCGCGACCTCCGCGGACAGGTCGACCACCACGCCCCGGGCACTGGCGTCGCCGGGTGCGGCGAGTGTGGGAGTTGCGGTGAGGAGGGCTACGGCGCCAACGGCCGCGATCGCCACGGCCCCCGTAGCCGAAAGTCGCCGGATGAGTCTCACGTTTGCCTCTGCTCTTTCAGTCCCCTCTCGACCGTCGAGAAGGCTGGCTAGAAGCTATAGGGAAATTTGCCGCCTTTCCGACAAATTGGATATTCACCGCAGTTGACGGATCCTCGGATCTCCGTCGCGACGGTCCTCGGACCGAACCGCGGGGAGGAAGTCGCTGCTGCGTCAGCAGATGCAATCCGCCGAGCCGACTCTCCGGGCCAGCTACGGTGAATTGCCCGAATTCTGTGTGACGAGACGGTCGAGGAGCCGCGATGACCAGGGGCGCCGCCCGGCCGCGATGGTCCGGTCAGACCACGTGGGTCGGCCGGTTCGACGCCTCGCTCCGCTCCTTCCTGCGCACCGAGACGGGCAGCGCCCGCCTGGTCGTGGTCGCCACGGTGGCCGCCCTCGTCTGGGCGAACGTCGCCGCGTCGTCGTACGAGTCGTTCTGGCACACGCCGCTCTCGATACGCCTCGGCGACTGGGACCTCTCCCGCGACCTGCGCGGCTGGGTCAACAGCGGACTCATGACGATCTTCTTCCTGGTCGCCGGGTTGGAGTTGCGTCGCGACTTCGACATCGGGGAGCTGCGGGAACGGCGGCGGTTCATGTTGCCGCTGCTGGCCGGGCTCGGCGGCATGCTCGTACCGATCCTGATCTATCTCGCGATCAACGCGGGGAACGCCACCGCGGCCGGTTGGGGCGTGGTGATGGCCACCGACACCGCGCTCGCGCTCGCCACGCTCGCCGTCCTCGGACCGCGCTTCTCGGACCGGCTGCGCGGCTTCCTGCTGACCGTCTCCGTCGTCGACGACGTGGTCGCCATCGTCGTGCTGGCGGTCGCCTATCCGGAACACCCGTCGCCGCCCGCGCTGCTCGCCGCGGCCGGAATCTTCGCCGTCGTCCTGCTGGCTCGGACGACCGGCTTCCGGTACGGGCCGATCTACCTGCTGCTGGGGGTGGCGGCCTGGGTCGCGGTCTCGGTCTCCGGCGTCGACCCGGTCGTGGTGGGCCTCCTCATGGGCCTGCTCACCTTCGCCTACGCGCCGAGCCGGGTCGACCTGGAGCGGACCAGCGATCTGTTCCGCCTCTTCCGGGAACAGCCCACCCCGCAGTTCGCCCACTCGGTGCGCGCCGGGCTGGTGGCCGCGCTCTCCCCGAACGACCGCCTGCAGCACCTCTACCACCCGTGGGCGAGCTACGTGATCGTGCCGCTCTTCGCCCTGGCCAACGTCGGCCTCGTCATCGACGGGGACCTGCTGGCCCGGGCCGTCACCTCTCCGGTCACGCTCGGCGTGGTCGTGGCGTACGTGATCGGCAAGCCGGCGGGGATCATCCTCACCTCGCGCCTGGTGGCCGCGTCCAGTCACAACCGGCTCCGGCCGCCCGTCGGCTGGGGCGCCGTGACCGGCGTCGGCACCGTCTCCGGCATCGGATTCACCGTCGCCCTCCTGGTGGCCTCCCACGCGCTGACCGGCCCCGCCCTGGACGAGGCGAAACTCGGCATCCTCGCCGCGACGGTCGTGTCGGCGGTCGTCACCTGGGCGGTGTTCCGGCTCGCCGCCCGGCTGCCGGCCGAGCGGCGCGCCCGCGCGCTGCTCGGTACCGCGGAGGAGATCGTCGATCTGCTGGTGCCGGTCGACCCGGAGCGCGACCACATCCGGGGGCCGGCGGACGCACCGGTGACGGTGGTCGAGTACGGCGACTTCGAGTGCCCCTACTGCGGCCAGGCCGAACCGGTGGTACGGGAGCTGCTGGCCGAGTTCACCAACATCCGGTACGTGTGGCGGCACCTGCCGCTCACCGAGGTCCATCCGCACGCCGAACTCGCCGCCGAGGCCACCGAGGCGGCCGCCGAGCAGGGCGCGTTCTGGGAGATGCACGACCTGCTCTTCGAACACCAGGACGCGCTGGGCAACGTCGACATGCTTCACTACGCGCGGCAGCTCGGCCTGGACCTGGACCGGTTCCGCAATCACCTCGCCGAGCGCCGCAGCGTCGACCGGATCGGCGAGGACGTCGACTCCGCCGATCTCAGCGGGGTCTCCGGCACCCCGACGTTCTTCATCAACGGCCGGCGCCACCACGGGGCGTACGACATCACCGCGCTCTCCGCGGCGGTCAAGGGGGCGTTCGCGCAGGCGAAGCTGCGTCCTGAGTAGGCCGACGGGCGCACCGGCCGAGATTGTTCGAAATTCGTCGATCGACTGTGAACCGGTCCCACCCGCTCCGCGTGCCTATCAGTGGGGCCGGGTCTCGGCACCGCTACCCGGCGAGGGATCGGTGGGCGGCGCCGGCCGTGGCCCCGGGCACTCCCCGGCGGCAACGAGGCCCGGCCGGACCGGCCGTAACGCCCCCGGCCCGTTCCGGCGTTGAACAGGGAGGAGGGCACCACCGACGAAGCACGCGATGCGCCGGGCCGGCCTCGGCGACGCCGTCCGCGGAACCCTCGTCATCACCCGGGAAGAAGGGAAATCTGGCATGCCCGTACGACATGTCCGTGCCGTCGACCCAAGCCGCACGTCCCCGGACAGACCGATCGGAGCCCCCGACGGTCGCGTGGCGTCACGTGACCGCCGCCGTACCCGAACCAGCGTCGCGCTTCTCGCCCTGGCCGCGACCGCGCTCTCCGTGACGGTGGCCGGCGGCCCGGCCAACGCCGAGCCGGACGGCCCCACGATGCTCGACCCGAAGCTCGCGGTGCGCACGGCCGTCACCGGGCTGGTCAGCCCCACCGGACTGGCCTTCCTCGGCGACGACGACATGTTCGTCATCGAGAAGACCACCGGACGGGTCCAGCGGGTGGTCGACGGCGTCGTCGCCGGCACGCCCCTGGACCTCGCCGTCAACTCCGCCTCCGAGCGGGGCCTGCTCGGCATCGCCCTGCACCCGCGCTTCCCGGCGAACCCGGGGGTCTACCTGTACTGGACGGAGAGCACGACCGGCGCGGACAGCACCGTGGTCGCCGAGACCCCGCTGCTCGGCAACCGGGTCGACCGCTTCGTCTGGAACGGGAGCACGCTCACCTACGACCGGAACCTGATCCGCATTCGCGCCACCCAGGAGGACGCCGGCCAGCCCGCCCGCGGCAACCACAACGGCGGGGTGCTCAGCTTCGGCCGGGACCGGAAGCTGTACGTCTTCACCGGCGACCTCGGTCGGCGCGGCCGACTGCAGAACCTGACCTGCGGCCCGACCGCGGCCTGCCCGGGGCCGACCGTGCCCGACGACCAGTTCGGCGGCCCGGCGCCGGACAAGGCCCACCTCAGCGGCGTGGTCCTGCGCCTCAACGACGACGGCAGCACACCGGTCAGCAACCCCTTCTTCCGGGCCGGCGCGGCGATGGGTGGCGAGGTCGGCGCCACCGTGCAGAAGATCTTCTCGTACGGCCACCGCAACGGCTTCGGCATGGCCGTCGATCCGGACACCGGCAACGTCTGGATGCAGGAGAACGGCGACGACAGCTTCAGCGAGCTCAACCGGCTGGAGCCGGGGATGAACGGCGGCTGGATCCAGATCGCCGGGCCGGTGCGGCGGATCGACCAGTTCAAGGAGATCGAGACGACGTTCGGCGGGCAGAACCTCCAGCAGCTGCGCTGGCCGCCCACCAACATCGCCGACAGCCCGTCGACCGCGCTGCGCCGGCTCTTCATGCTCCCCGGGGCGCACTACAGCGATCCCGAGTTCAGCTGGAAGTGGGAGGTGGCGCCCGGCGGGCTCGGCTTCCTCGACAGCCGCAGGCTCGGCCGGCAGTACGAGGGTGACCTGTTCATGGGGGCCGCGACGGGAGCCCTCAACGGGGGATACCTGTTCCGCTTCGACCTGACCGGCAACGGCCGGCAGATCGCCGTCTCCGATCCGCGGCTGAGGGATCGGGTCGCGGACAACCTCGCCAAGCACGACATCACGGAGAGTGAGAGCCTGCTGGTCGGCCGCGACTTCGGCGCCGTCACCGACATCGAGACCGACCCGGACGGTAACCTCGCGGTGCTGTCGCTCTCCAACGGCGCGGTCTACACGATCCACCGGCGCTGACGGAGCCCGTCACCCGCGGTGGCAACCCGCCCGTCCGGCAGGCCGGACGGGCGGGTTCCACGTGCCCCGGTCGACCAGGGCCGGAGCCCCAAACCGTGTCGTACTCAGGCGTGACGAGCGGCGGAGCGGGTAAGGGCGGATCCGTTGGTCGCACCTGCTTCGAGGTGGAGCCGAGAAGGAGAGGGTGACGCCCCATCGGCCCTGACCGTCGCTGTCCCGCCACCCGCCGCGCGACGGGAGCGCTCCTGGCCTGCGCGGTGGTCGCCGCCGCGCTGCGGCTGCCCTTTCTGTGGACCGGGCTCGGCATGGACGAGGGGGGCTACGCGCACGTCGCGCAGCAGTGGTCCCGGGGTGCCCGGCTGTACGGCGAGGCCTGGCTGGACCGCCCGCAGGGGCTGCTGCTGACGTATCGTTTCCTGCTCTGGCTCAACGACGACGGCTGGACCATCCGGCTCGGCGCGGTGCTCGCGGGCCTGGTGATCACCGTCCTCGTCGGGATGATCGGCTGGCTCCTGCTGGGGCGGCGAGCGGGGGTTGTCGCGGCCGGTCTCTACGCCGTGGTCGGGGTCGCCCCGAACATCGAGGGCTTCACTCTCAACGGGGAACTGCTCGCCGGCGTTCCGGCGACCCTGGCCGTGGCTGCCGCGTTGTTCTGGCGCCGCTACAGGTCGGCCGGGTGGCTCGTCACGGCCGGCCTCTCGGCGGGCGTTGCCATCACGATGAAGCCTTCCGGCCTGGACGGGATCACGGCCGGCCTGGTCGTGGTACTGCTCGGCGCCCGGTCCCGGCGGCTGGCCGGCGTGCCTCCGGCGCTCTTTCTGGGCGCGACCGCCGTGCCGGTCGGATTGTCGGCGCTGCACGGCTGGCACCTCGGCTGGCGCGAGTACTGGACGGCGCTGGTGGGTTACCAGTTCGCCGCGATGGGTGGTTCCGCCGCCGGGCCCGCCGCCCGCTGGGCGGACTTCACCGGCGGTCTCGGTCCCATCGCCCGTGATCTGGCGGTGGTGGCCGCCCTAGCCGGCGTCGGACTGTGGCTGCTGCGCGGCTCGCGGCCGGCGAGGTGGGTCCTGCTGGCCTGGCTCGGCGGCGCCGTCCTGGGCGTGAACGCCGGCGGCTCGTACTGGCCGCACTACTACGTACAGCTGCTCCCGCCACTGACGGTGCTGGCCGCTGCCGCGATCGCCGTGATCGGCCGGCCACGCCTGCGGATCGCCGCCGCCGCAGTGGCCCTGCTGCCCCAGCTGGCGTGGCTGGCCGTGCTGGTGCCGGCCACGTCGGACGAGCGGCAGCGTCGGATCCCATACCACGGCCTCGCCCGCCGGGACGAACGAATCGCCGCCGCCATCCGTACCGAGACCTCTCCGAACGAACGGATCTTCGTGCTCGTCTCGCAGACCAACCTCTACTTCCTGGCGCAACGCACGACCGACTACCCGTACCTCTGGGGAAAGCCCATCGAGAAGATCCCGGAGGCGCTGCCCCGCATGCGGGGAATGCTCGATGCCCCGGACCGTCCGGTCCTGGTCGTGCTGGTGACCGACCCGGGGAAGGTGGACAGGTCCGGTGAGTTGGGCCGGATTCTCGCCGAGCACTACCGGATCCGCCGGGTGGTGGAGGGTGTGCCGCTGCTGACCGCCTAGCAGCCGTCGACAGGGGGTCTCGAACTCCCGCCCCCGCCAGTCCCGCTTCGGGCCGACATGCGAGCCTCCGCCGCGCGCCGGTCGGACGGGCCGGCCGAATCCACCGGTCGTGGTGACATTCCGTCCCGGTGTGGCGTTTACCGCCCCGGACGGCGGGTAGCCGCCGCCAAGTTCGCTCTGCCGGACGCTGTCCGGTTCCGCGCTCGCGCAGCTGTGGCCCCGACACCCGTCGAGGTCGGGCGAACCCGGAACGAGGAGGGCGACGTGCAGGAGATCGTGGGGGAGTGCCTGGCCCGGCGGCTGGTGGACTGGGGGGTCGACACCGTCTTCGGCCTGCCGGGCGACGGCATCAACGGCCTCATGGAGGGCTTCCGCCGGCACCGCGACGAGATCCGGTTCATCCTGGTGCACCACGAGGAGGCCGCGGCCTTCATGGCCACCGGGTACGCGAAGGCGACCGGCCGGCTCGGTGTCTGCGCCGCCACCTCCGGGCCGGGCGCCATCCACCTGCTCAACGGTCTCTACGACGCCAAACTCGACCACGTGCCGGTGTTGGCGATCACCGGCATGCAGGAGACGTCGGTGCTCGGCTCCAACTACCAGCAGGAGGTGCACACCACGCAGCTCTACCAGGACGTGGCCGCGTACAACCTGATGATCACCAACCCGCAGCAGGTGCCGGGGGTGGTGGACCTGGCCATCCGCAACGCGCTCGGCAAGCGGACGGTCGCCCACCTCTCCTTCCCCAACGACGTCCAGGTGGCGCCGATCACCGGCGACCCCTACCGGCACGTCAGCCCGGGCAAGCCGCCGATGAGCAGCACCGTGCTCTCGCAGCCGCCGGTGCCGGCCGCGCAGGCCGATCTGGAGCGCGCGGCCGAGGTGCTCAACGCCGGTAGCAAGGTGGCCATGCTGGTGGGGGTCGGCGCCCGGCACGCGCGCGACGAGGTGCTCGCGGTGGCCGAGGCGTTGGCCAGCCCCATCGTCAAGACCCTGCCCGGAAAGATGGTGGTGCCCGACGACCACCCGCTCACCACCGGCGGCCTCGGTCTGCTCGGCACCCGACCGAGCGAGGAACTGATGGAGGAGTGCGACACCCTGCTCATGGTCGGCACCTCCTACCCGTACGGGAAGTACCTGCCCGCGCCGGGCCAGGCCCGGGTGGTGCAGATCGACGTGGACCCGAGTCTGATCGGGCTGCGGTTGCCCGTCGAGGCCGCCGTCACCGCCGACGCGCGGCTCACCCTGCAGCAGCTGCGACCGATGCTGCGCGCGCGTACCGACCGATCGTTCCTCGACAAGTACCAGAAGGCCCGCGACGCCTGGCTCTCCGACATGGTGTCGCTCCGGGACCCGAAGCGCAGCCCGATCGCGCCGCAGTACCTGATGGGCTGCGTCGACGAGGCCGCGACCGACGACGCGATCCTCACCTGCGACTCCGGCACTGTCGCCACCTGGTCGGCCCGGCACTGGACGATCCGCGGCGGGCGGGAGTACTACCTCTCCGGAAACCTGGCCTCCATGGCGCCGGGCCTGCCGTACGCCATCGCCATGCAGCACGCCCATCCGGGACGGCAGGTCATCGCCTACGTGGGCGACGGCGGCTTCGCCATGCTGATGGCCGAGTTCCTCACCGCCGTACGCCACGACCTGCCGATCAAGGTGATCGTCAACAACAACAACTCTTACGGGCAGATCCTCTGGGAGCAGATCATCCTCGGCTACCCCGAGTACGCCGTACGGCACCGGCAGCCGGAGGCCGACTTCGGTGCCTGGGCGCGGGCCTGCGGCGCGTACGGCGTCAAGGTGGCCGACCCGAAGGCGTTGCCCGGCGCCGTCCGGGAGGCCCTCGCGCACCCCGGTCCCGCGCTTGTCGACTGCGACGTCAACCCGAACGAGCCGCCGATGCCCGGCAAGATCCGGTACGAGCAGGCGAAGTACTTCACCGAGTCGTTCCTGCGCGGCCAGCCGCACAAGATCGCCACGCTCGCCAGCGTCGCCCGGGACAAGTTCAACGAGTTCCGGTCGTGACCGGGGTCCTGCTGCCCACCCCGGTGCGGCGGCCACCCGAACCGGTGCCGAACGTCGATCTCAGCGCGCTCGCGGCCGAGCTGCGCGCCGAGGTGGACGGCGAGGTCCGGTTCGACGCCGGCTCCCGGGCCGCCTACTCCACCGACGCCTCGAACTACCGGCAGGTGCCGCTCGGTGTCGTCGTACCCCGATCGGTGGAGGCGGCAGTGGCCGCCGTCGCGGTCTGCCGCCGCCACCGGGCTCCGCTGCTCTCCCGGGGCGGCGGCACCAGCCTGGCCGGTGAGTGCACCAACACCGCGGTCGTGCTCGACTGGTCGAAGTACTGCCACCGCCTGCTGGAGGTCGACACCGACTCGCGCACCTGCCTGATCGAGCCGGGCATCGTGCTCGACACGCTCAACGAGCGGCTCACGCCGACCGGCCTCCAGTACGGCCCCAAGCCGGCCACGCACGACCACTGCACCCTCGGCGGCATGCTCGGCAACAACTCCTGCGGCGCCACCGCCCAGCGCACCGGCAAGGTGGTCGACAACATCGTCGAGCTGGAGGTGCTGCTCTACGACGGCACCCGGATGTGGGTGGGGGAGACCGACGACGAGCAGTACGCCGAGATCCAGCGCCGGGGTGGCCGGCCGGCCGAGATCTACCGGCAGCTGCGCGCCCTACGCGACGAGTACGCGGCCGACATCCGCGCCCGCTACCCGCGGATCCCGCGCCGGGTCTCCGGCTACAACCTCGACAGCCTCCTGCCGGAGAAGAACTTCCACGTCGGCCAGGCACTGGTCGGCTCCGAGGGAACCCTCGTCACGATCCTGCGGGCCCGGCTCAAGCTGGTCCCGATCGTGCCGGCCCAGTCGCTCGTCTTCCTCAGCTACCCGGACATCGCCGCCGCCGCGGACGACGTGCCGCGCGTCCTGCGACATGAGCCGATCGCGCTCGAGGGCATCGACGACAAGCTGATCAACTTCGAGCGACTCAAGAACCTGCACCCGCAGGCGTTGCACGAACTGCCCGGCGCCGGCGCCTGGCTGATGGTCCAGCTCGGCGGCGACACCCCGGAGCAGGCCAAGGCGGCGGCGAACCGGCTGGTCGCCGAGGTCCGCCGCGACGGCGGGCCCACCGTGCACGAGTTCGCCGACCCGGAGGCCGAGCAGCGGATGTGGAAGGTCCGCGAGTCGGGGCTCGGCGCCACCGCGCACGTGCCGGGCGGGGAGAGCACCTGGCCCGGCTGGGAGGACTCCTCCGTCGCCCCGGATCGGCTCGGTGACTACCTGCGCGACCTGCTGCGGCTCTACCACGAGTACGACCTGGAACAGGCTTCGGTCTACGGCCACTTCGGGCAGGGCTGCGTGCACAGCCGGATCCCCTTCCGGCTGCGCAGCGCCGAGGGAGTCCGGGAGTTCCGCTCCTTCATCGAGCGCGCCGCCGACCTGGTCGTCTCCTACGGCGGCTCGTTCTCCGGCGAGCACGGCGACGGCCAGGGCCGTGGCGAACTGCTGCCGAAGATGTACGGCGAGCGGCTCGTACGCGCGTTCGGGCAGTTCAAGGCGATCTTCGACCCGGACGACCGGATGAACCCCGGCAAGGTGATGCCGCCGTACCCGATGGACAGCCACCTGCGCCTCGGCGTGGACTACAACCACGGCGACGTGCCGACCGTCTTCGCCTACCCCGACGACGGGGGAAGCTTCGGCGAGGCCGTGCTGCGCTGCGTCGGCGTGGGCAAGTGCCGTCGGGAACACGGTGGGGTGATGTGCCCCTCGTACATGGTCACCCGGGAGGAGGAGCACTCCACCCGGGGCCGGTCCCGGTTGCTGTTCGAGATGCTCGACGGCACCGGTCGCGGCGGCGTCGTCGCCGACGGGTGGCGCTCCACCGCCGTACGGGACGCGCTCGACCTCTGCCTCGCCTGCAAGGGGTGCAAGGCGGACTGCCCGGTCAACGTGGACATGGCCACCTACAAGGCCGAGTTCCTGTCGCACCACTACGCCGGCCGGATCCGGCCACGTACGCACTACTCGATGGGCTGGCTGCCGGTGGTCGCCGTCGCCGCCGGGGTCGCGCCGCGCGCCGTCAACGCGCTGGCCCAGGCGCCCGGGCTGACCCGGCTCGCGAAGCTGCTCGGCGGGGTCGACCAGCGGCGGCGGATCCCCACCTTCGCCCGCACCTCGTTCCAGCGGTGGTTCGCCCGGCGTCGCCCGCACGGCGACGGCTCGCGGGGCGAGGTGCTGCTCTGGCCCGACACCTTCACCAACCGGTTCCATCCCGGAATCGGGCAGGCCGCGGTGGAGGTGCTGGAGGCCGCCGGTTGGCGGGTTCGGGTGCCGGACGCCCCGGTCTGCTGCGGGCTGACCTGGATCTCCACCGGGCAGCTCGGCACGGCCAAACGTGTGCTGCGCCGCACGGTGGAGGTGCTCCGCCCGCACCTGCGCGCCGGAACCCCCGTGGTGGCGCTGGAACCCAGCTGCGCCGCGGTCTTCCGCAGCGACGCCCACGAGCTGTTCCCCGACGACGACGACGTGCGCCGGCTGCGGGAGCAGACCGTCACCCTCGCGGAGCTGCTGCACGAGCACACCCCGGGCTGGCAGCCGCCCCGGCTCCCGGCCCGTGCGTTGATCCAGACCCACTGCCACCACCACGCAGTCCTGGGCACCGCCGCCGATCAGGCCGTGCTCGCCGCCGCCGGCGTGCGCGCCGACTTCCTCGACTCCGGCTGCTGCGGTCTGGCCGGCAACTTCGGCTTCGAGCAGGGGCACTACGAGGTCTCCGAGGCCTGTGCCGAACGGGTCCTGCTGCCCGCCGTACGGGGCGCCGCCGAGACCGACGTGCTGCTGGCCGACGGGTTCAGCTGTCGTACGCAGGTGGAGCAGAGCGCGTCCGGCGGGCGGGCCGCGATCCACCTGGCCGAGCTGCTCCGCGCCGGCCTGCACGGCCCGACCGTGCCACCGAGGCCGGAGCGGAGCTGGTCGCAGCGCCCCCACCCGCCGTCCCGTCCCGCCCGCCTCGCCGCTCTCGGCCTGGCCGGTCTGGCCGCGCTGGGTCCCGCCGCCTTCGCGGTACGGGCCGCGCTGCGCCGGCGGTGAGCGGGCTGCGGCTCGCCGCCTCGGCGTACCGGGTGCCGACCGACGATCCCGAGGGCGACGGCACGCTCGGCTGGAACAGCACCACCCTGGTGCTGGTGCGCGCCGAGGCCGACGGCGTCACCGGCATCGGCTGGACGTACGGCCCGCCGGCCGTGGTGCCGCTGGTGACCGACCTGCTCGGTCCCGTCGTCGTCGACCTGGACCCGGACGACGTGCCGGCGGTCTGGTCGGCGATGCGGCGACGACTGCGCAACGCCGGCCGGCCGGGCGTCGCCGGGTTGGCCCTCTCCGCCGCCGACTGCGCCGTCTGGGACCTGAAGGCCTGCCGCCACGCGATCCCGCTGGCCCGGCTGCTCGGCACCGTCCGCCACCAGGTCCCGGTCTACGGCAGCGGTGGGTTCACCACCTACGACGGCGAGCGGCAGCACCGCCAGCTCGCCGGCTGGGTCCACGACGAGGGCATCCCCCGAGTGAAGATCAAGATCGGGGAGTCGTGGGGGAGCGAGGTGGCGCAGGACGTCGACCGGATGGCCGCCGCGCGGCGGACCATCGGCGACGACGCCGAGCTCTACGTCGACGCCAACGGCGCTTACCAGCGCAAGCAGGCCATCCGGGTGGCCCACGCCGCCGCCGACCTCGACGTGCGCTGGTACGAGGAGCCGGTCAGCTCCGACGACCTGGTCGGGCTCGGACTGGTCCGGGACCACGTCCGGCCCGACGTCGCCGCCGGCGAGTACGGCTACGACCTCGGCTACTTCCACCGCCTGGCCCCCCACGTCGACTGCCTCCAGATCGACGTGACCCGGTGCGGTGGCATCAGCGAGTTCCTCCGGGCGGCGGCGGTCGCCGCGGCCGCCGGGCTGGAGGTGTCCGCGCACTGCGCGCCGCACCAGCACCTCGCGGTCGCCGCGGCCACCCCCAACCTGCGGCACATCGAGTGGTTCCACGACCACGTGCGGATCGAGTCGATGCTCTTCGAGGGGGCCGTACGCGCCGTCGGTGGCAGCGCGCCGGTGCCGCGGGAGGAGCCCGGCAACGGCCTGACCTTCCGTACCGACCGGGCGGAGCCGTACCGGGTCGCCTGAGCGCGCCCCCGGCCGCCGCCACCCGGCGTCACCCCACCTCGGTCTGCCCGAGGACCACGGCCGTCTCCAGCATCAACGCGTGCACGAACGCCTGCGGCAGGTTTCCGCGCAGTTGCCGCTGCCCGACGTCGTACTCCTCGGTGTACAGGCCCGGCGGGCCGCACGCCGCGCGGTTGCGCTCGAACCACCGGATCGCCGCCACCCGGTCGCCGGCCTGCCACGCGGCGAGCGCCGCCGTGAACCCGCAGAGCAGGAACGCTCCCTCCGCGTCGCCGAGCGGCCTGCGGTCCGGCCGGAACCGGTACAGGTAGCCGTCACGCTCCAGGTCGGCCAGCACCGCGCGGCGGGTGGCCTCGGTACGCGGATCGTCCGTCGGCACCGCCCCGCGGATGGCGGGCAGCAGCAGCGCCGCGTCGACCCGTTCGTCGTCGTACGCCCGCTGCCAACGTCCGGTCGAGTGCCGAGCGTGCGCCCCGACGTCGGCGAGGATCGCGTCGGCGAGCGCCGCCCAGCGCCCGGCCACGGCGGTCGGCGCCACCCGGGCGGCGGCCCTCAGCCCGGCGACGCAGGTGAGCTTCGAGTGGGTCCACTGTCGGGCGGGCAGCTCCCAGATGCCCGAGTCCGGTTCACGCCAGCGCTCCTCGATGATCCGGGCGGAGAGGTTCAGCGCCCGCCACGAGTCGGGCGGCAACCGGTCATGGCGGGCCGCCGCCGCGAGCAGGAGCAGGATCTCCCCGAAGGAGTCCAGCTGGAACTGCTGCCGGACCCAGTTGCCGACCCGCACCGGAGCGCCCGGGTAGCCCGGCAGGAAGTCCGGGTCGTCCTGCTGCGGCACGGGGCCACCGGAGGCGGTGTAGGCGGGCGCGAGCCGCTCGCCGTCGGCGAGGATCCGTGCGGTGAGGAAGGCCGCCGCCTCGTCCAGCAACTCGTACCTGCCGGTCAGGGCGGCGGCCTGCCCGGCGAACGACTGGTCGCGGATCCACGCGTACCGGTAGTCGTAGTTGCGTCCGGCGTACTCCCGCTCCGGCAGCGCGGCGCTCGCCGCCGCCACCATCCCACCGCCCGGACTGGTCAACCCCCGCAGCACGGCGTACGCGAGGGCGGCGTCCCGCCGCGCGCCGCCGCCGGCCAGGCGGGGCATCGACGTGTGCCACCCCTGCTCGGTGATCCGCCAGAGCACGTCCGGGTCCGGCGGCGGCTCGTCGAGCGGGTCGACCGACACCTCCAGCACCAGGTCGTGCCGCCCGCCCTTCGGCAGGTGCAGCTCACCTTCGAGCGCCGCGTCGTGCCTGGGACGAAGCCGGTCCCCACCGCTGTGCCGTACGTACAGCTCGCCGGTCCGGGCCGTCCAGGAGCCGGCCGCCCGACGAACGTCGACGAGCGGGGCCCGGCCGAAGTCGGCGCGGGGATCGAGGCGGACGCGGACGAGCGCGTCGCGGTCCAGCGCGCGGACCCGCCGCAGCAGCACCAGCCGCCGGGGGTCGCCGGGGTAGAGCAGCGCCTCGCGGGACTCCACGACACCGTCCGTGGTCACCCAGCGGCTCACCCAGATCAGCGACTCGGGCTCGTAGTGCCCGCTCCAGACGAACCGCGGGCCCACCGGCTCGACCAGATAGCGACCCCGCCCACCCAGCAAGCCGCTGAAGATCGGGGCATCGGCCCAGCCGGGGGCGCACAACCAGACCACGTCGCCCTCGGGGCCGATCAACGCGCCGCGATGGCCGTCGGCGAGCAGGGCGTACTCCCGCAGCACCCGGGGGTCGCTGACCGGCCGTACCCCGGCCGGGTCCCCGTCGTCCGACACGGCGCGCCTCCTCCCGTCGCTCCCAGGGAACGCTGGCGCTACCCGCTACCGGGCGATCCACACCGGGCGAGCCGGCCCGCTCGCCTGACCGCGCTGCGCCGCGCGTCTCCGGCGTCGGCCGACCCCGCGCCCGGCCGGAGCCCGAACCGCAGCCGTACGGCGCCGCCCGGGCCTTGGCGGTTTCCCCGTCCGAGCCGGGGCCGCGTGGGCACAGTATGTGGGTGGACGAGAGCGGTGGGGAGGTGAACTCGCAGCGCGCGTTCGGGGCCGGTGGGCGGATCGAGGCCGCGACGCACGGCGGGGTGACCCGCTCGGAGCTCTTCCTCGACCTGGTCTTCGTCTACGCCTTCATCAACGTCACCCACCTCATGGCGGAGGGCCCGGTCCTGGACGCGTTGCTCCGGGGTGGGCTGGTGCTGCTGCTCGTCTGGCGCAGCTGGGCCGGGTACGCCTGGGTGGGGAACCTGGTCCGGCTCGACCGGGGCGCCCTGCCGGTCGCCGTCTTCGTGGTCGCCATCGTGATCCTGCTCGTCGCGGTCGCCATCCCCGAGGCCTTCGCCGACCAGTCCCTCGGGCTGGTCGGCCCGCTCGTCTTCGTCGTCGGCTTCCTGGCGACCCGGATCGGATCCCTGCTGATCGTGTCCCGCGCCCGGCGCGCGGATCCGCACTGGGCGTCGACCACGGCCCGGCGCGCCTGGCTGCCGCTCGTCGGCAGCATTCCCCTGCTGCTCTGCGCGGTCCTGGTGCCCGATCTCCTACCCGCCGGCCGGGGGACGGAGATCCTGCAACTCGTCCTCTTCGCGGTCGCGATCGTCATCGACTACTTCGGCCTGCGGGCGACGGGCGCCGGGACGTGGCAGCTGACGTCGGTGCGGCACTGGGCGGAGCGGCACAACCTGATCATGCTCATCGCGCTCGGCGAGACGATCATCTCGATCGGGACGAGTCGTGGCTTCGGCGGCGACGTCCCCATCACCTGGTCGATGCTCACCGGGTCCGTGCTCGGACTCGTCGTCGTGGCGTTCCTGTGGTGGGCGTACTTCGACATCGCCTCGCCCGCCGGGGAACAGGCGCTGGAAGCCACCCCACCCCGGTACGCCCGGTCGCGTCGCGCCCGCGACGCCTACACCCTGCTGCACCTGCCGATGATCGGCGGGCTGATCCTGGTGGCGTTCGGACTGAAGAAGGCGCTCGGCGGGACGCCGATCGGTCACCCGGAACACTGGTCCGTGCCCGACCTGGCGGCTCTCTACGGTGGTGTCGTCCTCTACCTGCTCGGGCTGGTGGCCTTCGAGTGGCGTACCGCCCGGCGCGTCGGCCGCGGCCCGGTGTCCGGTCTGGTCCTCGTGGCCGTGCTGATCGTGCCGGCCCACCGCCTGACGGCGCTGGCGGCGCTCACCCTCCTCGCCGGCGCGCTCGTCGCCCTGGTGCTCGCCCACGTCACGGTGCTCCGCCGCCGTCACCGGCAGCTGCACCGCGACATCGAGCTGACCGCCGGCCGGGAGGTCGACGCCACCCCCGAGGAACTCTTCCTGGACCTCGTCTTCGTCTACGCGTTCATCCAGGTCACCGTGCTGATGACCCGGAACCCGTCGGTGGTCGGCGTGCTCCAGGGGCTGGCCGTCCTGTCGTTGCTGTGGTGGTCGTGGGTCAACTACACCTGGTTCACCACCACGATCCGCAGGCCGGGGAACGCGCTGCGGCTCGTGGTCCTCGTCGCCGTGGCGCTGATCCTGGTGCTCGGTCTCGCCGCGCCCCAGACGTTCGGCCCCGTCCCCGGCGGGCTGCCCGGGGCGCCGATCGTGGTGGCCGCGTACGCGGCGGTGCGCATCCTGCACCTGGTGGCGTTCTGGTGGGTGCTCCGGCACGACGCGGAACTTCGCGCCATCGTCGCCCGGGCCGCCGTGCCGACCGGCCTGGGGATGGCCCTGCTGCTCTGCGCGGTGCTCATCGCCGCGACCGCGGGCGACTCGCTCGCGCCGCTCACCGCGGTGTGCTGGGCCGCCGCCATCGTCGTCGACGTCGGCGGCGGCTATCTCATCCGGTCCCGCAACTGGCGGTTGCGGTCGGTCAGCCGGTGGATGGGCCGCTACAACCTGATCATCCTCATCGCGCTCGGCCAGGCGCTCATCTCCACCGGCATCGCCGCCGGCGAGCCGCCCGTCGAGATAGTCACCTTCGTCGCCGTCGCCCTCAGCGCCGCCCTGATCTCGACGCTCTGGTGGACCTACGTCGGCAGCGACGTCGTCGTCGGTCAGCGGTTCACCGAGCTGCCCACCAGCCACGAACGCGGCGCCCTGGCCCGGGACGCCTACGCCTACCTGCACCTGTTCCTCGTCGTCGGTCTGGTGCTGGTCGCCTTCGGGTTGCGTACCACCCTGCCGAGGCCGGGCCACCACCTCGACGCGCCGACGACTGTCGGGCACGCCACCATGGCCTGCGGGATCGTCGTCTTCCTCCTCGCCGACCAGCTGATCTGGCGCCGCGCGAACCGTCCGCTCGGTGGCCGACGGGGAGCCAACCTGGTCGTCGCCGCCCTGGCCCCGGTGACGATCCTGCTGCCGATCATGTGGGCGCTGGTCGTACTCACGGTGGCGCTCTTCGCCGCGCACCTGGTCGGACGCGCGGCCGTCCCGTCGCCGGGCGCCGTGCTCGATCACCGGGCATGAGGCCCGGCGCGAGGCGGACCTCCCGATACCATCCGGTCCGTGGGGGCGAGCAGATATCACTCGCCGCGGCGTGCCGACGCCGCGGCGGCGACCAGGGCGATGATCCTGGCCGCCGGGCGCGAGCTCTTCCTGGCCAAGGGGTACGCGGGAACCACGGTGCCGCAGATCGCCCAGGCCGCCGGGGTCGCCGTACCCACCGTCTACGCCAGCGCCGGAGGAAAGGCCGACATCCTGGCGGCGCTGATCGAGCCGATCACCCACGACTCGGCGGTCACCGAGACGCTGGTCGCCATCGCCGGGACCGAGGACGCCGCGGAGATCGTCACGCTGCTGGGGGAGGGGGTGCGGCGGACCCACGAACGCCACTGGGACGTCATCATCGAGCTCTTCCCGCAGAGCCGGTCGGAGCCGGCCGCCGCCGAGGTGTACGAGCGGATCCTGCGCGCGTACCAGGACGCCTTCGGCACGGTGGCCGACCGGCTCGCCGAGCTCGGCGCGCTGCGCCCCGGCCTGGGCCGCGACGACGCGCTCGACCTCCTCTGGTTCTTCCTGGGGCAGGCGGCCTGGCCCACGCTGGTGCGTGACCGCGGCTGGTCGCTGGAGCGCGCGGCGCGGTGGCTCACCGCCCAGGCCGCCGGCGCGCTGCTGCCGGCCGGCTGACCCGCCGCCCGGCGGAGCGGCCGTCACCCGGCGCGGTGGGGCACCCGCCCGGAACCGGCGGTCGGCCGCTCCTCGTCAGCGGGGGCCGTCGCGCGGCACGAGCTAGCCGCGTGTCCGTGGCGCGACCCGTTCCGGCGACGGCGTCCGCGGCCGTGATCGGGCCCGCCTTGACAGCCGAATGGCCGCTTAGGTTAGCCTAACCTCATGTCAGAGCGGACGCCGTTCACCAGCGGCGAGCAGAGCTTGCGAGGGAGCAGCCTCCGGCTGGGCTACCACGGGGTGACAGTGGTGCACGATGCGGCGATCACTCTCCGCGCCGGCGCGGTGACCGCTCTGGTCGGCCCGAACGGCAGCGGCAAATCCACCCTGCTGCGCTCCCTGGCGCGGCTGCACCCGATCGCCGCCGGCACGGTGCACCTCGCCGGCGGCGCTACCGCGGCCGGTCTGCCGGCCAAGGAGTTCGCCCGCCGGGTCACCCTGCTCGCGCAGAGCCGGCCGGTGCCCAGCGGGGTAACCGTCCACGACGTGGTCGGCTACGGTCGCCACCCGTACCGGGGGCGCTGGCGCAGCGAGGACCCGGAGGGCCCGGCGGCCGTCAGCCGCGCCATGGCCGTCACCGGCGTGGCCGCGATGGCCGACCGCCCGGTGGACGAACTCTCCGGCGGCGAGCTGCAACGGGTCTGGTTGGCGACCTGCCTCGCGCAGGACACCCCGGTGCTCCTGCTCGACGAGCCCACCACCTTCCTCGACCTGCGCTACCAGGTGGAGATCCTCGACCTGGTCCGGGACCTCGCCGACGAGCACGACGTCGCCGTCGGCGTGGTGCTGCACGACCTCAACCAGGCCGCCGCGGTCGCCGACGAGGTGGTGCTGCTGCACGACGGCCGGGTCCGGGCCACCGGAACGCCCGGCCAGGTCTTCACCGAGCGGGCCCTCACCGAGACGTACGGCATCCGCATCGAGGTGTCGACCGATCCGGTCAGCGGACTGGTGACCACCCGTCCGGTGGGGCGGCACCTGACCCGCATCCCGGTCTGAATCCGATCACGCCACATACCTACGAGAAAGACTCCGATGACCCGTATCCGCGTTACCGCCATCGTCGCCGCGGCGGCCACGCTCCTGTTGAGCGCCTGCGGCACCACCGAGAAGAACAGCACGCCCGAGACCTCCGCCTCGGCGGCCGGCCCGGTCACCGTCACCGACAGCCGCGGCAAGGAGATCACCCTCAAGGCGCCGGCGACCAAGGTGGTGGGGCTCGAGTGGGGTGAGGTCGAGATGCTCGTCAGCCTCGGCGTCATGCCCGTCGGTGTGGCGGACCCCAAGGGCTACGGCACCTGGGTGACCGCCGCCAAGCTCGACCCGGGTGTCAAGGACGTCGGTACCCGCGGGGAGCCGAGCGTCGACTCCATCGTGGCGCTCCAGCCGGACCTCGTGGTGATGGAGGACGACCGGGGCGGCGCGCTCGTCGACCAACTCGAGAAGTACGTCCCCGTGCTGGTCGCCAAGGGCAGTGACGCGAAGGACAACCTCGGCCGGATGCGTACCGACCTCAACATGATCGCCAAGGCGGTCGGCAGGACCACCGAGGCGGAGAAGCTGCTCGCCGACTTCGACACCGCCCTCGCCGACGGCAAGAAGAAGATCGCCGACGCCGGCGCCGCCGGCCGCCCGTTCGCCGTCGCCGACGGCTGGAAGGAGGGCAGCACCGTGAGCATCCGGATGTTCGGCCAGGGCGCGTTCGTCTCCCAGCTCGGCATCCAGCTCGGCCTGACGAACGCCTGGACCGGCAAGACCGACGAGGTGTGGGGCCTGGGCCAGACGGACGTCGAAGGGTTGACCGTCCTCAAGGACCCGAACCTGCACTTCTTCTACAACGCCTCCGACGACGTCGACGTCTTCGCCGACGGCCTCGCCGGCAACGCCATCTGGAAGTCGCTGCCCTTCGTCCAGCAGAAGCACCTGCACCGGATGCCCGACGGCATCTGGACCTTCGGCGGTCCGCTCTCCGCCAAGCAGTACATCGACCAGCTCGTCAAGACCTACGCGGTGTGAAGACCCTGACCGCACCCCCGCGCCCGGAGCCGGCCCTCGCGCCGGCTCCGGCCGGGCCCCTCGCCAAGCCCCGCCTCATCGGGCTCTTCGCCGCCGCGATCCTGCTCACGCTCGTCGTCGCGGCGATCCACCTCACCCAGGGCACCTCCGCCGTCGGCGCCCTCGACCTGCTGCGGCTGGCCACCGGCGGCGACGACGAGGCCGCCCGCGTCCTGATCGCCTCCCGGCTGCCCCGGTTGCTCGCCGGCCTCACCATCGGCGTCGCGCTCGGCTTCGCCGGCGCCGCCTTCCAGTCCGTCGCCCGCAACCCGCTCGCCTCGCCGGACACCCTCGCCGTCAACGCCGGCGCCCACCTCGCCATCGTCGCCGTGGCCGCGTTCGGGATCGCGCTGCCCGCGCTGCCCGCCGGCGCCCTCGCCTTCGGCGGGGGCATCGCCGCGGCGGCGCTCGTGCTGGCCATGTCCGGCGGTGGACAGACCGGCACCACCCGGCTCGTGCTCGCCGGCTCGGCCGCCGCCATGGCGCTCAGCTCGGTCACCACCCTGCTCCTGCTCCTCTTCGAACAAGCCACCATCGGCCTCTTCGCCTGGGGCAACGGCTCCCTGGTGCAGAGCGATCTGGTCACGGTCCGCGAACTCGCGCCGGTGATCGGTCTCGCCGTCGCGGCGCTGATGCTGCTCGGGCACCGGCTCGACATCCTCGCCCTCGGCGACGACACCGCCCGGGTCCTCGGTCTCGACGTGCGGCGCACCCGGGTGCTGGTCACCCTGCTCGCCGTCCTGCTCTCCGCCGCCGCGGTGACCCTGACCGGCCCGGTCGCCTTCGTCGGCCTCTGCGCGCCGGTGATCGTCCGCCTGCTCGGCCGGGTGGTCCCCGGCGTGCACCGGCACCGGATCCTGCTGCCCCTCTCCGGCATCACCGGGGTGCTCATCGTGCTCGGCTCCGACATCCTGCTGCGCGCCGTCATGGGCGGGCAGGCCGGCGTCGACATCCCCACCGGGGTCGTCACCACCCTCTTCGGGGCGGCCGTCCTGATCTGGCTCGCCCGACGGCACCGCGACGCCGGCCCCACCCG
>NZ_SMKG01000120.1 GCF_004348525.1 Micromonospora sp. 15K316
GGGCGGGTGGGATCGAGCCGGACGCCGAGGCGCGCGAAGAGTTCTTCGGCGTCGCGGTTCATCGCCGCCGTGTCGATGCGGCGCAGACCACGCAGGGGCTGGCGGCCCATGAAGATGTTCTCGGCGACCGAGAGGTCGGGGAAGAGGGTCGGCTCCTGGTAGATGACCGCGATGCCGGCGGCCCGCGCGTCGGCCGGACCGCGCAGGTCGAGGGGACGACCGTCGAGGACCATCCGGCCGGCGTCCGGGGCGTGGGCACCGGCGAGGGTCTTCACCAGGGTGGACTTCCCTGCGCCGTTCTCACCGACCAGGGCGTGCGCCTCGCCGGGGTGCAGCGCCAGGTGCACCCCGCGCAGCGCGGCGACGGCGCCGAAGGACTTCGCCACTCCGTCCAGTACCAGCAGCGGGGCGCGGTCGCCGCCCGGTGTTTCGGGGCTCATCCGACCCCTTCCTGAATCGTTTCACGGGTCGTGCATGGACGGTAGGGGCAGATATTCGTGACCGTCAAGACTTCGATACCACTTCGTTTCCGCCGCCGGTACGCCTCGGGCACGACCGCCCTGTTCCACCGAGAGCGAGCGCCCGACACCAGTCACGGGCAACTGGATGAAACGTTTTAGCCGCTATAGACTCCCTGACGATCGCCCGGACGGGGCCGGCTAGCGCGGCCGCCGCCGTACGGACCGGGGATCACCACGAGGTGGTCCCCTACCGTTCGCCGGGACTCGTCACGTACGGATCGTCGAGGGACTGATGGCAGGGGCAAGCATCAAGGAAGTGGCCCGGCACGCCGGCGTCTCCCTCGGCACGGTGAGCAACGTGCTCAACCGGCCCGACATGGTCTCCCCCACCACCCGGCAACGGGTACTCGACGCCATCGCCGAACTCGGCTACGTCCGCAACGACTCCGCCCGCCAGCTCCGCGCGGGTCAGAGCCGCACGATCGCCATCGTCGTGCTGGACGTGGCCAACCCCTTCTTCACCGACATGGTCCGCGGGGCCGAACAGGTCGTCGAGGAGACCGGCGCCATGCTCATCGTCTGCAACAGCGGTGAGGACAGCGCCCGCGAGCGCCGGCACCTCGAACTGCTGGAGGAGCAGCGGGTCCGCGGCGTGCTCATCACCCCCGTCGGCGACGGCCCGCAACCCCACCTGGAGAAGCTCATCGACCGGGGCATCCCGGTCGTGCTCGTCGACCGCGGCACCGGGCGGGCCAGCCGCTGCTCGGTGGCCGTCGACGACGTCCAAGGTGGCCGGCTCGCCATGGACCACCTGCTCGACCAGGGGCACCGCCGCATCGCCTACGTCGGCGGCCCGCTCTCCATCGCCCAGGTCGCGGAGCGGCACGCCGGCGCCGCCGCCGCCCTGGAGGACCGGGACACGGGCGCCGAACTCCGCGTCGCCGCGACCACCAGCCTCACCGTCACCGCCGGGCGGCGGGCCGCCGAGGAGTTGCTCGCCCTGCCCGCCCGGCAACGACCCACCGCCGTCTTCTGCGCCAACGACCTGCTCGCCCTCGGCGTGCTCCAGGAGCTCACCGCCCGCGGCGTCCGGGTGCCCGCCGACATCGCGATCGTCGGCTACGACGACATCGAGTTCGCCGCCGCGGCCGCGGTGCCGCTGTCGTCCGTACGCCAACCCCGCGAGCAGCTCGGCCGCACCGCGGCCGAGCTGCTGCTCGAAGAGGCCGAGCACGGCACGGCACACCGGCACCGGCACGTCGTCTTCCAACCCGAGCTCGTCGTCCGCCGCTCCAGCGACCAGGCCCGACGCAGCCGACGCTGACCCCGCGGCGGGCCGAACCCGACCACCATCAGGCCCGTCCGGACGCCCGCACACCGGCCCGGGCCCGGCCGGCGATCGACGATCGCCGGCCGGGCCCGCGGGCTCAGGCGATCGGCGCGGAGCTGCTGACGAAGCGCCAACTGCCCGAGCCGACCGTGTGCACCAGGTAGCCGTCCGCCATCCGCCGGGCCGGCACCAGCCCACCGGGCGACGCCTCGACGTCGCCGGCGCGCGCGGTGGGCACGTGGACCTCGGCCGTGGCCCCCACCGGCACCTGCACGGTCAACTCGAACCGGCCGTCGCGCCGCCGCCAGGCGGCGCCGGCCCGGCCGCGTACGGTGTCCACCGCCACCGACGCCGAGGAGAGCTGCGCCCGCGCGTCGGGCCGGACGACGAACCGGGCCCAACCGTCAGCGACCGGTCGCAGACCCGCGACGTGCTCGTAGAGCCACTGCACCACGGTGCCGTGGAAGTAGTGCTGGCGGGAACGGGTCGACGTGGGCCACATCTCCCACATCGTGTCGGCGTCGTTCTCCACCCAGTAGCCCCAACTCGGGTAGGTCCGCTGCGACGCCACCCGGGCCGCCACGTCGGCGTGACCGTGCGCGGTCAGCACCGGCAACAGGACGCTGGTGCCGAGGCAGCCGGTGTTCAGGTGCCAGCCCCGGTCCCGGATGTCCGCCACCAGGTTCTCCACCACCGCCTGCACCAGGTCGTCCGGCACCAGGCCGAACGCCAACGGCACGGCGTTCGACGTCTGCCGGTACCCGGGATCGCGATCGGTGCGGTACAGCCCGCGCTCCCGGTCGAGGAAGGTCTCGTTGAGCCGGTCCCGCAGGCCGGCGGCCGCCGTACGGAACCGGGTGGCCTGCGCGTCCTGCCCGATCAGCTCGCCCAGCTCCGCGGTCGCCACCAGCGCCCGGTGCAGGTAGGCGGTGGCGGTCAGCCGGGTGTCCTCGGGCGGGTTCCCGCCGGTGCCCGGTGACAGGTAGTCCCCCAGCGCCGTCACCGCCAACCCGTCGTCGAGGCGGCCCAGCTCCCACTCCAGATAGTCGGTCACCGCCGGCCAGTGCTGCCGCGGCAGCCGGTCGTCGCCGTACCAGCGGTGCATCTCACGCAGCAGGTACGGGTAGACGGTGGTCCACTCGGGGGCCGGCGCGAGTTCCTGGTACCCCCAGCCGCCGCTGGGCACGATCACCGGCACCTGACCCGAGGCGATCTGGGCGTCCCGCAGATCACCGAGCCACTTCGTGAAGAACCGCGACAGGTCGAGTTGACCGGCCATCGTGGCGGCGGCGACCTGAGCGTCCCCGGTCCAGCCGTTCTTCTCGTACATCGGGGTGTCGGTGGGGATGCCGTGCAGGTTGTTGCGCACCGTACGGCGCATCATCCGCTCGAACTGCTCGAAGAGCGGCTCACTGCACCGGAACTCGCCCACGTCGCGGACGTCGGAGTGCACCACGCGCATGGTCACGGTGCCGGTACGCGCCGCGCCGGGCAGCCCGTCGAGCTGCACGTAGCGGAACCCCTTGTACGAGAAGCGCGGCTCCCACACCTCCTCGCCGCCGCCTCGGGCCACGTACTCGTCGACCTGGAACCGGCCGCCCTGCACGTGCCCGGTGGACGCCTCCACCGTCCCGTCGTCGCGCAGCTTCTCGCCGTACTGGAGGCGGATCGTGGTGCCCGCCGGGGCGGTCACCCGCAGCCGCACCCAGCCGGCCGTCGTCCGGCCGAAGTCCGCCACCCAGACGCCCGCGCGCGGGGAGCTGAGCCGGGCCGGGGCGACGGACTCGACGACCCGGATGGGCTCGTGTTCCTGCGCCCGCAGCGTGCCGGCCGGGGCGTCCAGCACGCTCGCCCGGTCCCAGTCGGTGTCGTCGTACCGGGCCGTCGCCCAGCCCGGCCGTTCCCGGCGGGCGTCGTAGGTCTCCCCCGCGTAGAGGGAGTTCGACAGGGTGGGGCCGGTGGTGACGCGCCAGCCGTCGTCGCTGACCACCTCGGTGCGCGACCCGTCGGGGTGCTCGACCACCAGACGGGCCAGCAGCCGCGGCTCGCCGTGCCAGGGCGGTTGGTGCCAGCGCCACACGTTGCGGGTGGTCATGCCGTAGAAGCCCCGGCCCAGCTCCACGCCGAGCGCGTTGCGCCCCTGCACCAGCAGGCGCGTGACGTCGTGCGTCACGTACAGGACGGTGTCGTCGTAGTCGGTGAACCCCGGGTCCAGCACGGCCGTCCCGACAGGCTCACCGTTGAGGTGCGGCACCTGGTAGGCGACGCTCGCCACGTACAGCCGGGCTCGGTTCACCGGCTTGTCGAGCCGGAACATGCGCCGGAGCAGCGGCGCGGGCCGCTCCTCCACCGGGGGCTCGATGCCGCTGCCCCACGGCCCCTGGCCGTACGGCGCGAGGACCACCACCGGCGACCAGGCCGAGTCGTCGTGGCCCGGCTGCTCCCAGCCGGACTCGACGCTGCCGGCCGTCCGCCAGTCGGCGCCCGAGACGAGCACCAGCTCGCCGCCGTCGGCGGTCCGGACCACGAGCTTCGCGATGAGACCACCGGGGTTGACCGACGCGCCGCCGCGGTTGGTGGCGATCGCGGCCAGCACCAGGTCGCCGCCGACGGCCGCGCGGGCCAGGTCGGTGACGTCCGCGACCCGTGCGGTACGCCAGCCGTCCGTCTGCTGGGGCGCGGAGAGGACGAGCCGGCCGGAGAGGTACGCGGTGAAGTCGTCGTCGGCGCTCATGATCAGCCGGGCGGAGCCGACAGCGGTTCCCGCCGGCAGGGTCAGCCGGCCCCGGAACCAGCGCGGGCCGACCGGTGCGTTGCCGGTCGTCGCGCCCGGACCCCACACCCAGGAGGCGCCGGCCAGGTCGAGGGTGTTCGGCTGCGGGACCTGCACCTGGCTGCCCCACGGCCCCTGGCCGTACGGGGCGAGTACCGCCACCGTGGTCCAGCCGGCGTCGTCGTACCCGGGCTCCGCCCAGTCGGCGTGCTCGGTGTCGGAACTGCGCCAGGAGCCGTCGGTCACCAGCACCAGCCGCTCGCCGGCGGTGGTGGTGACGACCAGTTCGGCGATCAGGCCGGCGGGGTTCACCGACGGGCCGGGACGGTTGGTGGCGAGCACGGCGAGGGTGAGGGCACCCTCGGCGGCGCGGGCGAGTTCGGTGACGTCGGCGGCCCGGGCGTTCTTCCAGCCGTCGGTCCGCGGCGGGGCGTGCAGCACCTGCCGCCCGTCGAGGTACGCGGTGAAGTCGTCGTCGGCGGTGACCACGAGCTGCGCGACAGCGATGCCGGTGCCGGCGGGGAGCGGAAGCCGGCCGCGGAACCAGCGGGGACCGGCCGGGGCGTTCCCGGCGGTGGCGTCCGGCGACCAGATCCACGCGGCGCCGGCCAGGTCGAGCGCTTCGCTCGCGTGGTCGGGCTCGGCGCCGATCCACCGCGCCGCGCCGAAGCCCTCGTCGCGCAGGCCGGTCTCGAACCACGTCGGGGTGCTCCAGCGCGTCGCGCGGCCGGCCCGGTCCCAGAGCCGCACCCGCCAGTGGTAGCGGGTACGCGCCTCCAGTCCCGGGCCCGCGTACGCCACGCCCACCGACCGCGCGGAGGAGATCCGACCCGAGTTCCAGACGTCCGCCGCCTCCGGGGTCAACCGGTCCGGACGGGTGGCCACCAGCACCTGGTACGCGCTCTGTGCGGCGTTGTGGCCCGGCGCGCTCGCGATCCAGGAGAAGCGGGGCTCGGCGACGTCCGTGCCGAGTGGACGGTCGGCGTACTCGGTGCGCAGGTGGTCGACCGCGAGCGGTCCGGCGCCGGCGCCGGCCGGCGGGGCGGCCGACGCCGGCTCGGTGGCGGCGGCGCCGAGCGCCACGGCTCCGGCGCCGGCGACGCCCCATCCCATCAGGGATCGGCGGCTGAGTTCCGATCCCGGTGCCGGGGCCGGTCGTGGTGTCTGCGCCATCGGGTTCCTCCTCGATGCGGTGGCGGCGTGGGTCAGGGCTGCGAGCCGGCCGGCAGCGGCGCGGACCAGGCGTCGGCGATCGACGGGACGCCGCCGGCCCGACCGGCGGGTCAGCGGGGCTGGGCGGCCGACGCGGAGACCGGGCGGAAGCCGGAGCGCCCCGAGCCCACCTCGAACACGGCGCGACCGTTCTGGATCCCGAGGAAGGTGGCCTTGCTCGGCCCGGCCGACCGGTAGGACTTGCCGGCCGTGACCGGCAGGGCGACCCGGGCCGTGACGTTGACCGGCACGTCGAGGTCGACGTTCAGCCCGGAGCCGGTACGCCGCCAGTCGAGCCGCACCGGCCCCCGCTGGGTGGGCACGACGCCGGAGGCGTGGTGCAGCCCCACGGCGGGTGGCACGACGTCGATCCGGGCCGCGCCGGGGGCGGCGGTGCGGACGCCGAGCAGGGTCTCCTGTACGTCGACCACGGCCTGGGCGCCCCAGCCGTGGGATTGGCTGAAGTTGCTGCCGGGGTCGAGGGTCCACGCCTCCCAGGTGAAGGTGCCGCCCTGGGCGAGGATGTCGGCCCAACCGAGATCGTCGGCGTTGGTCAGCAGGCGCAGCACCGCGTCCGGACGGTCGGCGTCGGCCAGCGCCCGCAGCAGCCAGTGCGCGGTCATCGGGCCCTGCTTCATGCCCATCGACGCGAGGTGCCCGGCGAGCGCCGGCAGGTCCGCCCGCGGGGCCACCCCGTGCGCGATGGCGTACGACGTCGAGTGCTGACCGGCGTGGGCGCTGGGCTCGCCGGTGGCCGACAGCCCGTCGACGTAGACGCCGTCGGGGCGGCGCAGCTTGGCGTTGATCGCCTCGGTGAGCGCGGCGGCGTGCCCGTCGTAGCCGGCGATCTCGGCGGCGGGCCGGCCGAGCGCGCGGGCCGCCTCGGCGACGGTGCGCAGCACGTCGACACCCTGCGCGTTGATGGTGGTGCGGGCGGCGGCGCCCATGTCGTACCCGAACCGGCCGGGCTCGGGCCAGTCCACGATGCCGTAGCGGTACGCGCCGCTGCCCCCGGCCAGTTCGGTGACGAGGCCGGCGGTGGGTCCGGTGGCCGGGATGTGGCGCAACACGTAGTCGGCGGTGTCCCGGATGGCCGGGTACGCCTCGGCGAGCAGCGTCCGGTCGCCGGTCTCCAGCCAGTACCGCCACACCCAGTCGACGAACATCAGCGAGTAGTCGGGGATGTCCCGCTTGCCGTCGCCGTTGGGGTACACGGCGTTGTAGCGGCCACGGTCGTCTCCGGTGTTCCAGTAGCGGGTGGCCGAGCGGAGGAACTCCCGGATGGCCTGCTGGGTGGCGTCGCGCTCGCCGTACGCGCCCATCGTGGCGTAGGAGATGTTCGCCGCGTCGCCCAGGAACTGCCCCTTCTCCCGGGTGGGGGTGTCGACGAACGCCTCCTGGACGGAGTAGAGCGCGGAGCGCGCCATCATCTCCCAGACCGCGTCGAGCGTGGGATCCGAGCTGGCGAAGGTGGCCTTGCCGCCGGGCGGCACGTCGGTGTGCACCACGACGGCGGAGACGTCGTGCCGCGCGATGTGCTCGCCGGCGTCGGGGATCTCCAGGTAACGGAAGCCGAGGTGGGTGAAGGCACGGAACTCCTGCGCGCCGTCGGTCTGGATGTACGGGAAACTCATGTCGGTGCCCTGCGAGAGCAGGGTGGACGTGGCGACCCGACCGGTGTCGGTGAGGGTGTATCCGGCCCGGATGGGCACGGTGTGCCCGGCCACGCCGGCGTGGAACCGTACCTCCGGTCGGGCGGGGACGACGACGCCGAAGTCGGCGACGACCGTGCCGTCGGCGGCGGTACGTAGCGCGACCGGCGTGATCCGCCGCTCGGCCAGCCGGGTCTCCTGCGCGATCAGGTGCGGCGCCGACGTGGTGGGGTGCACGCCGACGACCTCGGCGGCGGCGAACGGGGCTTCGTCGTCGTCGTGACCGGGGCGGGCCCAGCCGGTCACCTCGGCCCGGGCGTCCTGCCGTTCGACCCGGTCACCCTCGCCGTTGCGCCGCTCGGCGCCGGCGACGAACCGGGTGTCCCGGGCGACCCGCCAGGTCCCGTCGGTGACGAACACCTCGCGGGTGCCGTCGGCGTGCTCGACGACCAGCTTCAGCAGCACGCCGCGCGCACCGGCCGGGCGCCCCTGGCCGCCGCCGTACCAGTGGTACCGCAGCCCGATGGCGAGCGGCTTGCCGGCGGCGACCAGGCGGGTGACGTCGGCGGCCTGGTAGTAGTCCTCGCCGGAGTAGCCGAAGGAGGTGCCCCGGTCGGCGCGGACGCCGTTGAGGTAGAGCTCGTAGGTGTGGTCGGCCGAGGTGTAGGCGCGGGCTCGCACGACACGACTCGCCGCGGGCCGGACCTCGGTGCGGGCGAGTGTGTAGTCGTCGGCCTCGGTGGTGGCGCGGCGGATCCAGCTGGCGCCCTCCCACTGGTTGTCCGAGATGCCGGTCTCGAAGGCGCCGCCGGCGGCCGGGGACTGCCGGCCGGTGCGGTCCCAGGTGCGCACGGTCCACCGGTACGCCGCTCCGGCGTCCAGCCCGGGCCCGGTGTAGGGCACGTAGGACTGCTGGTCGGAGGCGACCTTGCCGGAGTCCCAGACTCGGGTTCCGTCGCTGGTGGTGACGGTGATCCGGTAGGCGGTCTGCGCCTCACCGGGGTCGGCGTCGCGGGGCAGCCAGCCGAACCGGGGTGTGCCCTCGACGTCGAGCGGGTGGGCACGGTCGTCGACCGTGAGGGCGGTCGGCGCGGCCGGCGCGTGCCCGCGGGCGGCGAACGCGGGCGGAGCCCCGGCCAGGACGGTGGCGACGACGGTCGCGGCTGCCGCGACGACGATCGCGCGGCGCCTGCCGGGCCGCGGCCGGTGGTCGATGGTCCGAGGGGTCACGCCTGCCTCCTCCACCTTATGAATCGTTTCAGGCAGGCTACGTGCTCGTCAGGGCCGTGTGAAGGTGTCCTTCGTGGCCGGATCCGGCCACGAAGGAGATCGACGAGCGCCGGCACCGGACGTCTCGACTGTTTATCGTCGGGTGATCAAGGGCCTACCGTGGGTTCCGGCGGTGCCGGGGAGAACCCGATCAGAGCCCCGCGCAGGGCCGGCCGTCGATGGCGCAGCTCGCGGGTCCCTTGGCGAACGCCGCGGAGTCGCGTACGTCGAACCGGATCGTCTGCGACTGACCGGCCGGCACGGGGCGCCCGGTGAACGTCACGGTCTTCCCCTCCTGCCGCCACTCGGCGCCGCTGACCTTACCGATCTCGCTGTCGTCGGCGAACGTCACGACGACCGTCCAGTCCGCTCCCGCCACATCGCCCGGGTTGCTGATCGCCACCTCGCCCGTGTAGCCGAGCAGGCGGCTGTTGACGTTCTCGTAACGCGCCGTCAGGACCGGGCCGGACGGCTGCTGCGGCGGCGCGGAGCTGGGCGTGCGGGACGGCTTCGCACTCGGCGTACGGCTCGGCCGCTGGCTCGGGCTCGTCGTCCGGTCGGACCGGGCGGACGAGGCGCTCGGAGCGGGACGGGTCGACGACGGCGCCGTTCCGGTGACCGTCGCCGTCGGCGTGGCAGCGGAGTGCGCGCCGGTCTGCTCCGGTGGCTCCGAGCGCAGCGCCCAGACCGTCGCGCCGCCGGCGAGGAGCACGCCGACCCCGGCGGTGAGGAGCACCGCGCCCCGGCGGTTACGCGACCGTGGCTTGCCCGCCCACTCCAGCATCGGCAGCTCGGTCGTCATCCCGGCCACCCCGCGCCGCAGGTCGACCTGCTGGAAGGCGAACCAATCGAGGATCGCGGGCAGCCGGTTCGCCAGCGCCTGCTGGTAACTCTGTTCCCGGGCCCCGCGCAGCGCGGGGGTCCACTCCCCGTCCTGGAGGGTCTCCCGCAGCGCCAGCCGGCAGCCCTCGGCCGTGGGGGTGAGCGTGCAGGTGAGCAGGCTGCGCCGGCCGGCCTCCAGGCAGCGCATGGTGACCAGCTCCGCCGCCCGCTGCTCGACCACCTCGGCGCCCACGACGTCGTCGAAACCGGGCATCCCCGCCGTGGCGAAGAGTAACCGGCCCGGCTCGTCGGCCGCCGCCGTCGTCTCGGCGAACCATCGGCCGAGCAGCTCCCGGTCGGTCAATGCGTGCCAGACCCGGTCGGCGGGATGGAACAGATCGACCTGCGCGCTGATCTCGATCACGGCGAGACTCTACGGTCCAGGGTGGTCGCCCGCACGGCACGGGGTCCTTCCTCGACACCGGGCGCCGGCGCGCCGTCAGATCCCGGCCGGCGCCGGCTGGGCCTGGCGGGCCGCGCGCGGCGACCCGGCGCCACGGATCGGGGTGAACAGGCCACCGAGCGCGACGAGGACGCAGCCGGCCCCCGCCAGGACGGTCACGGCGGTGGCGCCGAACCGCCCCGCGGCCCAGGTCAGCATCGCGGCGCCGGCCGGGCCGAGCGCGTAGTGCGTGCTCCAGAAGGCGGAGGTGACCCGCCCCAGTAGATGGTCGGGGGTGATCTCCTGCCGCAGCGACATGGAGGAGATGCCGCCGACGCTGACGCCGCAGAGGTACACCGCGGTCAGCACGGTCACCGCGGGCACGGAGCCCGCGAGACCGACGCCGGCCAGGGCGAGACCGCAGACCAGCTGCGCCCCGATCCACGCCGTGCCGAAGCCGCGGCGACGACGCAGCGGCGCCACCAGCAGCGCACCGGCGACGGTGCCCAACGCGGCCAGGCCGAGCACGGCGCCGACCGTGCCGTCGGTGCCGCCGAGGTCGTGTTTGAGGTGGTAGACGAGCACGTCGGTGAAACCGTAGGTCAGGAAGATGAAGACCGACAGCAGGACGGTCAACGCGCGCAGCACCGGCTCTCGCCAGAGGAACCGCGCGCCGGCGAGGAACTCGGCCAGCGGCTTCTCCCGCCGGACGGCGGCGGCCTCGGCCCGCGACCGGAACCGGATCAGCCACAGGCCGCCGGCCGAGAGCGCGAAGCTCACCGCGTTGACGGCGAGCGCCGCCGAGGGGCCCACCCGGGCCGAGACCACTCCGGCGAGCAGCGGCCCGCCCACCGCCGCCAGGGCGAAGGTGGCCTGCAACCGCGCGTTCGCCTCGGTGATGCGGTCCCGGTCCACGAGGGTCGGCACCGCGGCGACCGCGGCGATCTGGAAGAGCATCCCGGCCGCCTCGCAGATCGGCAGCACGACGAAGAGCAGCCAGACCTGGGGACCGGCGAGCCAGGCCAGCGGGATGAGGCCGTAGAGCACGAAACGGACGACGTCCACGATGATCATCAGGGTGCGCCGGTCGTACCTGTCGACCAGGACGCCCCCGAAGACGCCCGCGCCCACGGCCGCGGCGCCGGCCACCGCGGTCAGCAGGCCCATCTGCGCGACGGAGCCGGTGGCGTGCAGCACCAGCAGGGGTACGGCGAGGAACGCGAACGCGTCGCCCGCGGCCGAGAGTGACTGGGCGAGCCAGTACGTGCCGAAGGCGCGGTCCCGCCACAACGAGCGGTGGATCGTCCTCGTGCCACGGGTCATGCCCGAACGGTACCGGGCCGTGCCGCCGGTGATCGGGCGGTCACCGGCGGGGCCTCCCCCCACCGGTCGGGTCCGGTGCCGGCGGTCGACAGCGGTCGCGGCTGTGGAGTTCCTGAACGGTGCGTCACCGGCGCTTCACCCTGCGCGCCCGTGACGCTGCGTAGCGCGACGTCATGGGCCGGACAGCGAGTGGTCACCTGGCCGTCCACCGGCGCACGCCGGCCGGACGCGCGGGCTGGATTAGCTGCGCGGCGTGACAGCTCCGACCCTGACCGCCACCGGTGCGCCCGCCGGTCACGTCGACCGGCCGCCGGAAGGCGCCCGCCGGACCGCGCGGCCGGCGCGGGCGCGCGAGGCGCTGCTCGGCCTCCTCTTCACCCTCCCGGGCCTGGCGGGCCTCGGCGTCTTCGTGGTCTTCCCGCTGTTCCAGGCGGTGTACCTGTCGACCCGGGGCAACGACATCCTGGGCAATCCGACCCGCTCGGTCGGACTGCGGCACTTCCACGAGCTGCTGACCCCGGCCTTCGGCACGGTGCTCTGGCAGACCCTGGTCTTCACGGTGCTGGTCGTGGTGCCCGGGGTGCTGCTACCGCTGTCGCTCGCGGCGCCCATGACCCAGCGACTGCCCGGGATGCGGATCTTCCGGACCGCGTTCGCGCTGCCGTTCGCGTACTCGGTCTCGGCGGCCAGCGTGGTCTGGCTGATCATGTTGAACCCCGGCGTGTCGCCGGTGAACTGGGTGCTCGGCCTGCTCGGCCTGCCCGCGCCGAACTGGACCACCGAGCCCGGCTGGGCGATGGCCACGGTCGTCGGGGTGACCGTCTGGATGGTCTCCGGCTTCAACCTCCTGGTGCTCGCCGCCGGCCTGGCCGGCGTCGACGAGGAGGTGCTGGAGGCGGCCCGCATCGACGGCGCCACCGGTCCCCGGCAGTTCGTCAGCATCGTGCTGCCGTTGATCTCGCCGAGCCTCTTCTTCGCGGTGGTCACCACGACGCTTACCGCGTTGCAGGCGCTCGGGCAGGTGCAGATCATGACCGACGGCGGCCCGAACGGGCACACGCGGACGCTCGTCTACTCGATCTTCGACAACGCGTTCCACAACAACAACAGCAACTTCGGGCTGGCCAGCGCGCAGGGGCTGGTGCTGCTGGTGGTCGGCGTGCTGATCGCCGTGGTGCAGTTCGGCGTCCTGGAGAGGCGGGTGCACTACCGGTGAGCAGGAGCGTGAACCGGCCCGGACCGCTGCCGACCGTCCTGACGTACCTCTGGCTCGCTGTCGCCGCCGTGGTGCTGCTCTTTCCGGTGCTGCTCACCGTGCTCGGCGGGTTCCTCCCGTCGAACGCGCTGCTGCACCAGCCGCCGCAGCTCCTCGACGGCCACTGGACGCTGGAGAACTACCGGGCCGCCTGGCGCCAGCCGGTGGTGCCGCTCGCCCCGGCCTTCGTGAACTCGCTCTTCGTCGGGGTGAGCATCATGCTCGCCCACCTGGTCACGTCGTGCCTGGCCGCGTACGCCCTGGTCTTCCTGCGCAGCCCGCTGCGCCGGCCGATCTTCTGGCTCTTCCTGGCCACGATCATGGTGCCGTACGAGTCCATCGTGGTGCCGAACGCGCTCTTCGTCCGGTCGCTGGGCATCAACGACAACCGGCTCAGCCTGGTCCTGCCGTTCCTGGCCAGTGGGTTCGGCGTGTTCATGCTGCGCCAGGCGTTCCGCCAGTTCCCCCGGGAGCTGCGCGAGGCCGCGGTCATCGACGGCTGCGGCCACCTGCGGTTCCTGCTCACCATCCTGCTGCCGGCGACCCGGCCGGCGCTGATCGGCATCGCCGTCTGGTCGTTCCTCCAGGGCTGGAACATGTACTTCTGGCCCTTGATCATCTCGTCCAGCAACAACTCCCTCAACACGCTGCAGACCGCCGTGTTCGCCCTCAAGGACAACGAGGGCGGCAGTCCCGCGGTGCTCCTGGCCGGCATCACCATCACGCTGCTGCCGACGCTGCTGCTGGTCGTCTTCGGCCAGCGCTGGCTCGTCCGTGGCTTCACGGCCGGCGCGGTCAAGTAGTCACGAAAATCCTAGGAGGAAGAACAGTGCGTACCACCCTGCGCCGGGTGGCGGTCGGGCTCTCGCTCGCCGCCCTCACGGCCACCGCCGCGGCCTGCGGTTCGGCCACGGCGAACGACGACGCGGCGGCCGGCGGCACCGAGGCGCCGGCCGCCAGCGCCCTGGACGGCAAGGGCGAGGTGTCGATCGACTTCTGGCACGCCATGAGCGGCAAGAACGGCGCGGCCCTCCAGCAGCTGACCGACCAGTTCAATGCGAAGAACAAGGGCCGGGTCAAGGTCAACCTCCAGTTCAAGAACACGTACGACGACACGCTGTCGGCGTACAAGGCCGCGCTCAACAGCGGCCAGGCGCCGGACGTGGTCCAGGTCTACGACATCGGTACCCGATTCATGATCGATTCGAAGTCGACGGTGCCGATCCAGTCCTTCGTGGACGTCGACAAGACCGACACCTCCGACATCCAGCCGAACATCGCCGGCTACTACTCGGTCGACGGCAAGCTCTACTCGATGCCGTTCAACACCTCGATGCCGCTGCTCTACCTCAACAAGACGGCGTTCACCAAGGCCGGCCTCGACCCGGCCAACCCGCCGAAGACCCTCGACGAGATCACCGAGGCGGCCCGCAAGCTGACCGTCAAGGACGCCGGCGGCCGGGTCACCCAGTACGGCTTCGGCGCCGCGCTCTACGGCTGGTTCCTGGAGCAGTGGACGGCGGCCGGCAACCAGGAGTACTGCGACCAGGGCAACGGCCGTGACGGTCGGGGCACCACCGTCAAGCTCGCCACCGACGACCACGTCAAGCTGCTCGCCTGGTGGAAGAAGATGGTCGACGAAGGGCTCGCGCCCAAGCTCGACAGCAACACCACGACCGCCGACAACGCCTTCACCGCCGGCACGGTGGCGATGACGCTGGAGTCGACCGGGTCGCTCGGCGGCTTCCTCACCAGTACCCAGGGCAAGTTCGAGATCGGCACCGGCAACTACCCGAAGATCAACGCCACCGACGCGGGCGGCCCGATCATCGGCGGCGCCTCGCTCTGGGTCGTCGGCAAGGGCAAGGACGACGCGCGCAAGCGCGCCGCGTGGGAGTTCGTGAAGTTCCTCGCCGACAAGGACTCGCAGGCCACCTGGCACACCTCGACCGGGTACTTCCCGATCAGCAAGGGCGCCCTGGAGACCGAGGTGGACAAGCAGTGGGTCGCGCAGCGGCCGCAGTTCCAGACCGCGATCACCCAGCTGCAGAACACCCCGCTGAGCAAGGCCACCCAGGGCTGCCTGCTCGGCGCCATGCCGCAGGCGCGCAAGGCCGCGGAGCAGGCCATGCAGGCGGCGGTGCTCAGCGGCACCGACCCGCGCGCCGCCCTGCAGCAGCAGGAGCAGGCCATGACCGGCCCGATCAAGGAGTACAACCAGTCGGTGGCCGGCTGACCGCCGGATCCGACGCTCGCCGGCCCCGTTCCCGCACCGTACGGCGGGGGCGGGGCCGACTCGCGTCCGGGCCACCGAGCGGGCGCTCGCGGCCGGATCAGCGCACCGGCATGAGGGGCGCGTAGTCGGCGGCGGTGAGCGGATCACGGGAGAGCGAACCGTCCCCCCGCGGCACGTCCAACGGCCGCCCGCCCAACCGGAACGAGACCCGGTCCACGTCCGGGCGGGTGGTGAGCGTACAGACGATCTGCCCGAAGGCGAGCACCTCGTCGCTGCGGCCCGTCTCCTCACCGGCCGCCCGGAGGTCCACCTCGGCGAGGGTTCCGTTCATCCGTACCCCCGCCACGCTGACCGTGCCGGGCAGGGCGCTCGCGAAGCCGGCCTCCCGCTCACCAGCGGTCGGCCCGGCCAGCAGATGCTGGAGGTGGAGGTCGATGCCCGGCAGGCTGTGCACCCGTCGCCCGGCGCGGTCGAGCCGGTCCTCCCGGACGAAGCAGAGCGCCTCCGTCACCCGCCCGGTCGGGGCCGTCGGGCCGGCGGTCACCGCCGTCGGAAGGGAACCGGGCGGCGGTGGTACGCGCCGGGGCGCGTCGTCGACCGGTACGCCGCAGCCGCCGAGGAGCACGACGAGCAGGGCCCCGCCGAGCAGGCGGCGGCTCACGGCAGGGACCCCGGCAGCTCGACCCGGAACCTGGCTCCGCCCGCCGGACGATCGGCGACCCCGGCGCGTCCGCCGTGCGCGGCGGCGTGCTGGGCGACGAGGGCCAGCCCGAGACCCGTGCCGTCGCTGTCGGCACGGGCGTGCGCGGCGCGGCCACGGACGAAACGGTCGAAGATGGCCTCACGGTCGGTGGCGGGCACGCCGGGGCCGTCGTCGTCCACCTCCAGCACCGCCGTGTCGGGCAGCCGGGTCGACAGGTGGACGGCGACCGGACCACCGCCGTAGCGGGCCGCGTTGTCGAGCAGGTTCAGCAGGATCTGTTCGAACCGGCGCCGGTCCACCCGCCACTCGGTCGCGGCACCGGGTTCGGCGCGTACCAGGTCGTCGGGGAGGCCGCGGGTCCGGCAGGTCTCCCGGGCCAGCGTCACCACGTCGACGAGTTCCCGCTGCGCGGGCTGCTCGGTCCGGGCGAGCTCGATGAGGTCGTCGACGAGCCGCTGGAACCTGTCGATCTCCTCGGCGACGAGCCGCGCCGCGGTCGCCGTACGCTCGTCGTGGTGTTCCCGTCGCCGGCTCAGGACGCTCGCCGCGGCGGCCAGCGTCTGCAACGGCGAACGCAGCTCGTGACTGACGTCGGCGGCGAAACGCCGGTCCCGGTCGATGCGCTCCACCAGCTCGTCGACCATCCGGTTGAACGAGGTCGACAGCCGGGTCAGGTCGGGGTCGGTGACCACGTCGAGGCGGGTGGTGTAGTCGCCGGCCGCGATCCGCTCGGCCGCGTCGGCCACCGCGGTGAGCGGGCGGACGCTGTGCCGGGTGGCGTACCAGCCGAGGGCCGCGCCGGAGCCGGCGGTCATGATGGCGACCGCGGTCAGCGTGAGCGCCACCACCTGGAGCGTCTGCGCCACCTCACGCAGCGAGGTGAGCTCGTAGTAGCTGGTGGTGCCGGAGAGGGGAACACCGACGAGCAGGGTGGGCTGCCCGGCCACGGTGATCCGCTGCACGGCGGCCTCCCCGGAGCGCACCACGCGCTGCAGCTCCTCGGGGACGGGGCTGCCGTCGATCTCGGCGGAGCGGCTGTGCCACTGGCCGTCGCGGTGCAGCAACGGACGACGGCCGGTGCCGGTGTCCAGGGAGCGCAGCACCGCCACCACGTCCGGATCCTCGGTGTCGAGTCCGGTCCGCACCACGGCCGCGTCGAAGTAGGCGGCACGCACCGCCGTCCGCTCCCGCTCCTCCAGCAGCGAGTGCCGGGTCAGGTCGTAGGAGAAGAGCGCCATCGACGCGGCGAGCAGCAACGCGCCGACGGCGAACGCGGCGGTGACCCGGGCGCGCAGTCCGAGTCGGGTCATCGCTGCAGTTTGTAGCCGAGGCCCCGGAGGGTGACCAGGTGCCGGGGATTGGCCGGGTCGTCCTCTATCTTCTGCCGCAGCCGGCCGACGTGCACGTCGACCAGGCGCTCGTCGCCCGTGTCGTACCCCCAGACGCGCTGCAGCAGCTGCCGGCGGGACAGCACCCGACCGACGTGCTCGGCGAGTTCGCAGAGCAGCCGGAACTCGGTGCGGGTGACCGGCACGACCCGCCCCGCCCGGCGCACCTC
>NZ_SMKG01000121.1 GCF_004348525.1 Micromonospora sp. 15K316
CGGTCCGCCCGGTCCGCCCGGCCCGCCACCCTGCGGCACCTCGTCGTACGGCGGGCGAGCGTCGGACGCCCGGACCCGTGCGGTGGCCCCGCGAGCGCTGCCGGGCACCGATGCGCGCCCGGAGCCGGGCGCCGGCGCACGCCCGGAGCTGCGGCGCAGGTAGGGGTGCGGGAGTCCGGCGGACGAGGTGGCTGACATGTAAGTCAGCGTACGTAGGTTCGGCCAGCGCCGCCCTCAGGCGACACCCAGGTTCCGGCGAGTACCGCCGGCGGGAGTCAGCCCAGGCGGCCGCGGAAGTGCTCGATCGTGCGTCGAAGGCCGTCCTCGGGCGCCACGGTCGGCTCGTAGCCGAGCAACTTCCGGGCGAGGGTCAGGTCGGGCCGGCGCATCTCCGGGTCGTCCGCACTGCGGGTGATGTAGGTCACCTCGGAGCTGCTGCCGCAGAGCTCGATGATCGTTTCGGCCAGCTGCCGCATGCTCATCTCGTGCTCGGTCCCGCAGTTGATCGGGCCGGTCTCGGTCGAGTCGAGCAGCAGCAGGATGCCCCGGACCAGGTCGTCGACGTAGCAGATCGAGCGGGTCTGGTCGCCGGTGCCGTGCACCGTGATCGGCTCGCCCCGCAGAGCCTGCGAGATGAAGGTGGGAATGGCCCGCCCGTCGTCGGGCCGCATCCGCGGGCCGTACGTGTTGAAGATCCGTACGATCGCCGTGTCCAGCCCCCGGCTGCGGTGGTAGGCCATGGTGGCCGCCTCGGAGAAGCGCTTGGCCTCGTCGTAGACGCTGCGCAGGCCGATCGGGTTGACGTTGCCCCAGTACGACTCGCGCTGCGGGTGCTCCTTCGGGTCCCCGTACGCCTCGGAGGTGGAGGCCATCAGGAACCGGGCGCCGTCGGCGAGCGCGCGGTCCAGGAGGTGCAGGGTCGCCACCGAACCGACCCGGAGGATCTCCACGGGCAGCTTCTCGAAGTCCGTCGGGCTGGCCGGAGAGGCCATGTGCAGGATCGCGTCGAACCGCTCGGTCAGGGCCGGGTGGGCCGGCAGTCCGTCGGAGATGTCCGCCTCGACCATCGTGAACGTCGGCGTGTCCAGCAGGTGCGCGACGTTCTCCTTCGAGCCGGTGACGAAGTTGTCCAGCGCGACCACGGTGCAGCCCCGCGCGATCAGGGTGTCCACCAGGTGCGACGGCACGAAGCCGGCGCCGCCGGTGACGAGGATGCGGTGACCGGTGCCGAAGCGGGGAGCGACCTTCATGGCCGTCAGCTTACTGAGCGTCGCCTCTTCGTCGGCCTCCGGCCACGCGGGTGGACCCGAAGCGTCGCCCGCCCGGCGACCCCGACCGCCGCTCGCGGGGCGACGCGGGCATGGGGAAGGGCCCCCTTCGGGAGGGGGCCCTTCCCTGGTTGTCGCGGTCAGTGGGCGCCGGCCCCGGTGAGGGCCCGCACCTCCAGCTCCGCGTACTTCTCGTCGTCACGCTCCTTGGAGATGATCGTGCCGACCCACCCGCAGAGGAAGCCGAACGGAATGGAGATCAGGCCGGGGTTGGAGAGCGGGAACCACTGCCAGTCGTGGTCGGGGAACATCGCCGTCGGCGCTCCGGAGACCACCGGCGAGAAGAACACCAGCACCACCGCGGCGAGCAGGCCACCGTAGATGGCCCAGACCGCTCCGGAGGTGTTGAACCGCTTCCAGAACAGGCTGTAGAGGATCGCCGGCAGGTTGCCGGAGGCGGCCACCGCGAACGCGAGCGCCACGAGGAACGCCACGTTCAGGTTCTGCGCGAAAATGGAGAGGGCGATCGACACCGCGCCGATCACCAGGGCGGAGATCCGGGCGACCGTGACCTCCTGGCGCTCCGACGCGGTGCCGTCCTTCAGCACGTTGGCGTAGAAGTCGTGCGCGAGGCTCGACGAGGAGGCCAGGGTCAACCCGGCCACCACGGCGAGGATGGTGGCGAACGCGACCGCGGCGATGATCGCGAGCAGGGTCGCTCCGCCCAGGTCGCCGCCGAGGAAGTCCACCCCGAGCACCTGGGCCAGCTGTGGCGCGGCCGTGTTGCCGGCCCGGTCCTGCGCGGTGATCGCCTCACTGCCCACCAGCGCCGCCGCGCCGAAGCCGAGGGCCAGGGTGAGCAGGTAGAAGGTGCCGATGATGCCGATCGCCCAGAGCACGCTCTTGCGGGCCGCCTTCGCGGTCGGGACGGTGTAGAAGCGGATCAGGATGTGCGGGAGGCCGGCGGTGCCGAGCACCAGGGCGATGCCGAGCGAGAGCAGGTCCATCTTGTTGTAGAAGGTCTGCGTCGAGTTGCCGGCCACCTCGACGCCGTAGCGCAACCCCGGTTCGAGGAACGCGGCGCCCTTGCCCGAGGATGACGCGGCGTCGCCGAGCAGCGAGGAGAGGTTGAACTTGTACTTGGCGAGCACCAGCAGCGTCATGATCACTGCGCCGCCCATGAGCAGGAACGCCTTGACGATCTGCACGTAGGTGGTGCCCTTCATCCCGCCCACCGTGACGTAGATGATCATCAGGGCGCCGACCAGGATGATGGTGGCGATCTTGGCGGCGTCCGCGTCCATGCCCAGGAACGTGGTGCCCGGCTTGATGCCGAGCAGCAGTGCGACAAGCGCGCCCGCGCCGACCATCTGGGCCAGCAGGTAGAAGATCGACACGGTGATCGTGGAGACGGCCGCGGCGGTGCGTACCGGACGCTGGCGCATCCGGAAGGCCAGTACGTCGGCCATGGTGTACCGGCCGGAGTTGCGCAGCAGCTCCGCGACGAGCAGGAGCGCCACCAGCCAGGCGACCAGGAACCCGATCGAGTAGAGGAAGCCGTCGTAGCCGTAGAGGGCGATCAGGCCGGCGATGCCGAGGAACGAGGCCGCCGACATGTAGTCGCCGCCGATCGCCATGCCGTTCTGGAAGCCGGAGAACGACCGGCCGCCGGCGTAGAAGTCGGTGGCGGTCTTGGTCTGCCGGCTGGCCCAGATGGTGATCGCCAGGGTCACCGCCACGAAGATCAGGAAGAGCGTGATGGTGAGGTTGCGAGCGGTGGTGCCGCCCGCCTCAGCCGCGAGGATCAGATTCACGGGTCACCTCCCCGATCTCGTCGCGGATCCGGTCGGCGACCGGGTCGATCTTCCGGTCGGCGTGCCGGGAGTAGAGCCAGGCGATCAGGAACGTGGACACGAACTGAAGCAGCCCGAAGATCAGGGCGACGTTGATGTTGCCGAAGAGCTTCGTGCCCATGAAGTCCCGTGCGTACGCGGAGAGGATGACGTAGAGCGCGTACCACAGGAAGAACGCGACGGTCATCGGGAAGACGAAGCCGCGCAGGGCGCGACGGAGCCCGGCGAACTCGTCCGACCGCTGCACGGCGAGGTACCGGTCCGGCGTGGACGCGGCCGGCGCGGGTGTGTCCGTGGACATTTGTGGATCACCACCTTCACAGGCGTCGGGGATTTTCGCGCACGGTAGAAAGCGCGCTCCCCGGCACGGAAGGCCGAGATCGTCGCCGGTCGTCGGCTGCGCCGAACGGCGGGATGGCTGCGCCGAGTGACTCAGGTCACCCCGTTGAACGGTAGGTGCTCGTCACATCAGCTCCCGGTAGCGGCCCCGGTAGTGCAGCAGCGGCTGCGCCTCCTCGACCAGCTCCACCGCCTCGACGGTCGCCTCGACCAGCAGCGCCCAGCCGTACTCGCGGGCGTCGTCCAGCCGGCACCCGGCCCACCCGCCGGCGTCGGTCGGCACCGGACCGTACGGCGTCTCCGTCCAGGTGCCGGCGGCGAAGAGCCCGCCCGGGGACGGGAAGAGGCCGGCGAACCGGTCGGCGAGCTGCCGGTGCGCCGGGCCCAACGGCGCCACCGCGAACCGCCCCGCCGACTCGGCCGCTGCCCAGAAGTCCGACTCGGCGTCGATCAGCCCGAGCAGGCGGTCCGGCTCACCCTCGGCGACCAGGGTGGACGACACGGTCAGCCCGGCCGGTCCGGGCGCCGTCCAGAGCGTGACCGGCGCGGCCAGGCGGCCGCGCAGCCGGCGCGCGGGCGAGCGTTGACCGGCTGGTACGGCGAACGGGTCGGTGTGGTGGATCTCGGCGCCCGGCTCATGATTCACGTGAAACATTGTGCCCGTGGGCCGGGTTCAGCGGCCGGTGGACGCGAAGCCCCGCACCAGCGAGGCCACCTCGTCGGCCCGGGTGTCCAACAGGAAATGGCCGCCGTCCAGGACGTACACCTCGGCGTCCGGTACGTCCGTGCGGTACGCCTCCGCCTCGGCCACCAGGAACGAGGTGTCGTAGCGGCCCCAGAGGACGAGCAGCCGAGGCCGCTCCCGGCGCAGCCACTCCTGCCAGCGGGGATACGACGCCACGTTCGTCCGGTAGTCGTGAAAGAGGTCGAGCTGGATCTCGGCCTGCCCCGGCCGGCTGAGGAAGGCGTGCTCGTCGGTCCAGAGATCCGGGTCGTACCGCTGCGGATCCGGGTCGTCGCCCAGATGCCGGGTACGCGCCGCGTCGAGGGACAGGAAGTTCTCCCGTACGGCCGCCTCGTGACCCGCCCGGTCCCGCCAGTACTCGCGGCGGCTGTCCCAGAGCGGCCCCAGCCCCACCTCGTGGGCGACCGCGTTCTGCACCACGAGCCCGGTGATCCGTCCCGGATCGGCCAGCGCCATCCGGAAGCCCACCGGACCGCCGTAGTCCTGGACGTAGAGCAGATGGCGCTCGACCCCGATCGTGGCCACGAACCGTGCCATCACCTCGGCGATCCGGTCGAAGGTGTACGCGAAGCGGCTCGGGTCGGGAGCGTCGCTGTGCCCGAACCCCGGATAGTCCGGCGCGATCAGCCGGAACCGGTCGGCGAGCCGACCGAGTAGTGGCTCGAACATCCGGGACGAGGAGGGGAAGCCGTGCAGGAGCAGCAGGACGGGCGCGTCCGCCGGGCCGGCCTCCCGGTAGAAGATGGAGAGCCCGTCGACCTTCGCGCTGCGGTAACGGGTCTGCATGGTGACGGCTCCTCGGTGCGGCTCACCGCACCGTAGCCACCGCCCGGGAACCCCCGCCGGAGATCCCGGACACGCCGCCGGATCGGGTGCCGCCGAGCGGGCGGCGGCACCGGATGACCGGCCTCAGCGGCGTGGAGTGACGGTGGCCAGCAGCTCGGGTTGCCGCCGGTCCAGCACGTCCCCGGCCAGGTACGCGCCGAGCAGCGCGGCCCCCAGCCCGTACGCCGCGCCGACGGGGAGCGCGAGCCAGTGCCAGACGTCGCCGAGCAGCGCGGCAGCCACCACCATCGGCACCGCCGCCACCGCCGTGACCAGCATGGCGAGCATGGTGAGGAAGCTCTTGACCACTCCGCCGCCGCTGTTCAACGCGAACGGGTTGCTCGTCTCCGGCAGGGCGTACGCCCCGAGCACCGAGACGAAGCAGTTCACCGCGAGCCCCGCGCCGTAGCTGGCGAGGAGGCTCCCCGCGGTCAGCCCGATCCACCCGGGCCGGCCGAGCAGCACGGCGATCACGATCGCGACCACGCCCAGCATCGGCACCACGTAGATCGAGAACGCGGTCATCCGGGCGCGCAGCTCCTGCTGACCACGGACCCCGGCCACCACGTGCGCGGCGTACGCACTGCCGTCGAAGCCGAACTGGTTGGCCAGGGTGACCGCGGCGACCACCCCCACGAAGAGCATCGAGAGGCTGACCAGCAGCGGGGACGGCTCTGCGGCGCCCTGGCCGAAGCCCTGCCCGCCGCCCGTGCCGAAGCCCGAGCCGCCGAGGTTGACCAGCACCGGGACGAAGATGCCGACCACCGCGATGGTGATCAGATTCGCCCGTCGGCGGGCGTCCCGCCACCAGTAGCGCGCCTCCCGCGCGACGAGCGCGCCGAACTGGTCACGCCGCGCCCAGCCGACGGCCCGCGGGAAGAGCTGACTCACGGCCCCACCGGCCGGGCCGCCCTTCGCCCGGGCGCCCCCGGCGCTCGCCGTGCCCACCATCGCCGACTCCAGCGAGCGGGACCACCAGGCGAGCAGCGCCAGCACCGTGAGCGCGCTGATCAACAGCTTGACGGGCGCGGCCCAGCCGCGCCCCTCGGCCAGGTCGATGCCGGCCGTCCAGGGCGCACCGAGCGGAGTCCAGCCGATCACCTCGGACACCCCGTCGAGGCGGTCCCACTCCGTCTCCTGCAGCGCCGAGACCCCGATCAGCTGCAACGGGCCGAGCAGCGCGGCCGCGACGGCGAGCAGCACGGCGGCGAGGTCACGGACCCGCCGCGAGCGGAGCATCGAGGCGAAGGCGCTGGTGACGGCCCGGGCGGCGGCCACGCAGAGCAGCACCCCGAGAAGTACCCCGACCACCTCCACGAGGGCGGCCGACCAGCCGCCGAGCACGCCGGCCGTGACCACCAGACCGAGCAGCGCCAGCAGCACCGCGACCGCCGGCACGCTGACCAGGGCGGCCGTGAGCAGCCCGGTGACCAGCGTCCGGCGCGGCAACGGCAGCAGCGCGAAGCGGGCCGGATCGAGCGTCTCGTCCACACCGAAGAAGATCAGCGGCAGCAGCAGCCAGCCGAGCACCACCAGGCCGCCACCGAACGCGGCGACCATCGATGCGTACCGGTCGGCGTCGGCGAGCCCGGGACTGGCGAAGAGGAAGAACCCGCTGCCGGCGAACCAGAGCCCGACCAGCGCGCCGCCCAGGAAGAGCGCGACCCGCCAGCCCTGGCCACGGAGGTTGTTGCCCATCACGCGCAGCTTCAGCCGGACGAAGTGCCGGGCGGAGACCCGGCGGGCCGGCCCGGCCGGCGCGGTCAGTTCGACAGCCACGCCAGCTCCTCACCGGTCGCCGTCCGGCCGCCGACGACCTCGACGAAGACCTCCTCGAGCGAGCGCTTCCCGCGTACCTCGTCGATGGTGCCGACCCGCTTGATCGTCCCCTCGGCGAGGATCGCCACGTGCGAGCAGAGCCGCTCAACGACCTCCATCACGTGGCTGGAGAAGACGACAGTCCCGCCGCTGCCCACGTACCGCGTGAGGATGTCCCGGATCAGCGCCGCCGAGACCGGGTCGACCGCCTCGAACGGCTCGTCCAGCACGAGCAGCCGGGGCCCGTGCAGCAGCGCGCAGGCCAGGCCGATCTTCTTCTTCATACCGGCCGAGTAGTCGACGACGAGGGTGCGGCCGGCGTCGGTGAGCGCCAGCACGTCGAGCAGCTCCGCCGCCCGCTGGTCGACCACCGTCGGATCCATCCCGCGCAGCAGACCGTGGTACGCCAGCAGCTCCGCGCCGCTGAGCCGGTCGAAGAGGCGTACGCCGTCGGGCATCACACCGAGCAGCTGCTTGGCCCGGACCGGATCGGCCCAGACGTCCTGCCCGAGCACCCGGGCCTGGCCCGCGTCCGGCCGGAGCAGCCCGACGGCCATCGAGAGCGTGGTGGTCTTGCCGGCCCCGTTCGGCCCCAGCAGGCCGTAGAAGGAGCCGGCCGGTACGTCGAGGTCGACGCCGGCCACCGCCACCTTGCCGTCGAACCGCTTGGCCAGGCCGCGAAGGGACAGCGCCGTCTGCTCATCGGTCATGCACCAGAACCTATCCCTTGGCCGGGACCCGGTAGTCCCGCCGGGGGATGACCTGCCGTCATACCCGCGACGTACTGGTCCTTCGTCGAGCCCGACGAACGCCGGTGGGCCGAGCCCGCCGACCCGGAACAGCTCCTCGTCCGGCAGCGGCCCTGCTCACAGCCGCAGGGTGTCCGGGGCGTGCAGCCGGAGCATGGTGGCGCCGACGTCGGCGGGGACCCGACGCCGGGAGGCCGCCGACACCAGCACCGTCACGGCGAACGCCAGCGGAACCGTCCAGGCGGCCGGTTGGGCGACGAGCGTCGCCGGCCAGCCGGAGAGCGGCGGGCCGAGCACGGTCACCAGGACGGCGCCGATCGCGGCGCCGCCACCGACGAGCACCCCGGCGGCGGCGCCGAGGTCGGTCAGCCCACGCCACCAGATGCCGAGCACCAGCAGCGGGCAGAAACTGGACGCCGCGACGGCGAAGGCGAGCCCGACCACCTGCGAGACGTCCAGCCCGGAGACGTTCAACGCGAGGATCGCGGGCACCACTCCGGCGATCACGGTGGCCAGCCGGAAGCCGCGTACCGAGCCGCGACCGAGCACATCCGTCGAGATCACCCCGGCCACGCTGGTGAGCAGGCCGGACGAGGTGGAGAGGAAGGCGGCGAACGCGCCGGCCGCGACGAGCGCGGCGAGCAGCCGGCCGGTCGTGCCACTGCCGAGGGCCGCCTCCGGCAGCAGCACCACCACCGCGTCGGTCTGGCCCGTCACCAGCAACTGCGGGGTGTAGATGCGGCCGAGCACCCCGTAGATGGTGGGGAGCAGGTAGAAGACGCCCACCAGCGCCAGCACGACCAGTGTCGTCCGGCGGGCCGCCGCGCCGTCCGGATTGGTGTAGAAGCGCACCAGCACGTGCGGCAGCCCCATGGTGCCGAGGAAGGTGGCGAGGATCAACGAGTACGTGGCGAACAGTCCCCGGTCGTCGGCCCCGGCCGTGCTCGGCAGCAGCCAGTCGGCGGCGTCGATGGTCACGCCGGCGACCTCCGGCACCGGGTCGCCGGCCTCGAAGACGACCGTCTCGCCGGGGCGTACCCCCCGGACCTCGCCGTCGGGGAACGTGAGGGTCGCGGGGTGCTCGACCACGACGCTGGTCGTGGTCCGGAACGTCGGGCCGTCCGGCGGGGTGACGGCCGGCCGGGCGTCGGCCTGCCACTGGAGGGCCAGGAAGATCGCCGGTACGGCGAGCGCGGTCAGCTTGAGCCAGTACTGGAACGCCTGGACGAAGGTGATCGCCCGCATGCCGCCCAGCGCCACGTTCGCGGTGACCACGACAGCCACCAGCACGGCCCCCACCGGATACGCGGAGCCGGTGACCGTGGCGAGGGTGAGGCCGGCGCCCTGGAGCTGCGGCACCAGGTAGAGCCAGCCGATGAAGATCACGAAGGCGGTGGCGAGGATGCGCAGCCGACGGGAGCCCAGCCGCAGCTCGCAGAAGTCGGGCAGGGTGAACGCGCCGGAGCGGCGCAGCGGGGCGGCCACGAAGAGCAGCAGGGCCAGGTAGCCGGCGGCGAAACCGACCGGGTACCAGAGCACGTCCACGCCGTACTTGAGGATCAGCCCGGCGACGCCCAGGAAGGACGCCGCCGAGAGGTACTCCCCGCCGATCGCGGCCGCGTTCCACGTCGGACTGACCGCCCGGGAGGCGACGAGGAAGTCGGAGGTGGTCCGGGCCAGCCGCAGCCCGTAGAAGCCGATGCCGACGGTGAGCAGGGTGACCGCGACGATCGCCGGGACGACGAGCGCGTTCTCCATCTCAGCGCTCCGGCCGCTGGACCAGGTCGGTGAATTCCTGCTCGTTGCGTTCGGCGAGCCGCACGTACGCCCAGCCCACCCCGATGAGGAACGGGAAGCTCGCGACGCCGAGCAGCAGCCAGGGCAGCTTCACCCCGAGCACGGTGACCCGGCCGACCGAGGGCGCGATCGCGAAGAGCCAGGGCAGGCCGCCGAGCCCGATCACCACGACCAGCGAGAGCCGGAGCGCCAGCGCGAGTTGGGCCCGCACGAGGCCCCGGACGAGCGCCTCCCCGACCCGGGTCTGCTCGGCGAGCTCGGCGCGGGTGCGTTCGTGCCGGTCCTCCCGGCGGGACACCTCGGCCAGCACAATCCGGGTCCGTGGCTGGGGAACCGGCCGGTGCACCGGGTCCGGTACCCCAGCTCGCTCCTCGACCCCGGACGCCGGCGCGCGATCGTCGGTGGCGGACATCCCCGGCAGTCTCGTCCTATCGATCGGATTGTCAAGGGCGCGGTGGTCGTCCGCGCCGGCTGACGGCAGCGAAGTGATGTGTGGGCTCCGCTGTGGAGATCCGGGGAAGGGTTGTGCACAACCTGTGGATTACGGGTCACTCCTGTGGATAACCCGGTGGAGAACCTGCCTCGCCGGGCTGGGCGGTCAGGGCAGACCGACGCGGTCCGGGCGGGCGGAGGCGGAGCCGAGCCAGGTGTGCGGGTTGCCGTACCAGCACCAGCCGAGCTTCGGCGCGCCCTGGCTGATCCAGAGGGCCGGCACCCGCTTGTCCCCGCAGCGCGACCCGACCAGCGAGAAGCACTTGTTCTTCGCCAGCGCGGCCGGGTACACGGTGACGAGCGCGATCCCCTCGTCGATGGTGAGCGGCAGCCGGTCCTGAGCGGTGATGACCTCCATCGCCGCCGCGGGGGCCAGGTTCAGCGTCTCCTCACCGCGGTCGACGTCGAAGAGCAGGTACGCCGGCCCGGCCGGCACCTCCAGCTCCTTGATCGGGTCGAAGCGGGCCAGGTCGCCGTCGGCGTAGTGCCGGTCGAGGAAACCGGGCTTGCTCCTGCCGGCCAGCGTGGTCAGCGGCAGGCGCTCCTCGACCGCGATCAGCTCTCGGGTGATCACCAGCAGGAACGGTACCCGGGCCTCGGTGGGGGCCGGCAGCCCGGCCGAGCCGCTGACGGCGGCCGCTCGCAGCGGGGCGACCAGTTCCCGGAAGGAGTCCTCGGTGCGGTCGGCGAGCGTCGGGTAGCCGAGCTCCACCAGGCGGTCGAGTTGGTTGTCGAATTCGGTCGCGGCGTCGAACAAGGGGGCCTCCATTCTCGTACGGTCTACCGTACAGCGTACGGCGAGGCGCCTTCATTCCCGACGTCACGCGGCAACCTCAGCGGCGCGCCCCTCCGTCGTAGCGCCGTGATGCGCCGGTGGAGAGGAGACAGCGCACCGAGAGCCGCGGTCAGCGGTTCCAGTCCTGCTTCGCCGCGCGGACCAGCTTGTCCTTCAGCTCCCGGGTGTGCCGGCGGCTGACCGGCAGCTCCGTGCCGTCGATGACCACCACGTAGCCGGAGTTCACCAGCCGCAACTCGGCGATCAGCTTCAGCTGCACCAGGTACGACCGGTGGATCCGGACGAACCCCGCGTCCGCCCAGCGCTCCGCGAGGGTCGCCAGCGAGACGCGGACCAGGTGCGACCCGTCCGCCGTGTGCAGCCGCGCGTAGTCCCCCTGCGCCTCCACCCAGCGCACCGCCGACCTCGGCAGCATCCGCGTCGTGCCGGCCAGCTCGATCGGGATGGTCGGATCCTCCTCGGCCCGGGCCAGCGCCGCCGGGTGCGACGGCACCACCCGCGAACCGATCACCCGGCGCAGCGACTCGGCCAGCCGGTCGGCGCGTACCGGCTTGCGCACGTAGTCGGTGGCACCCAGATCGAACGCGTCGACCGCGCCGTCGTCGTACGCGGTGACGAAGACGATCGCCGGTGGCCGGGCGAACCGGCGCAGCACCCGGGCCAGCTCCATCCCGTCCAGGCCGGGCATCCGGATGTCCAGGAACACCACGTCCACGTCGGCGTCGCGGAGCAGCCGCAGCGCGTCAGCCGCGTCCGCGGCGGTGTGCAGCCGGGCCACCCGCGGGTCGGCCCGGAGGTGGTACGCCAGCTCGTCCAGGGCTGGGGGCTCGTCGTCCACCGCCAGCACCCGGAGGAATCCGGAGGTGTTCACCGGGCCGACCCGGCCGGCCGGCTCGCTGCGCTCGCTCACGAGCCCGCCCGTACCCCGGGATGGAACTTCGGAATCCGCATGCTCACCCTGGTGCCCGAGCCCAGCCCGGTCTCGACGACCAGCCCGTAGCCGTCCCCGAAGACCGAGCGGAGCCGCTCGTCCACGTTGGAGAAACCGACGTGCTGGCCCGAGTCCTCCCCCGGGTCACCGGTGCTCAGGGCCAGCTCGGCGATGCCGATGGTCAGCGTGGCCGGATCCATCCCCACCCCGTCGTCCTCCACCGTGATGTGGCACTCGGCGCCGGCGTCCCGGGCCTCGATGCTCACCATGCCCGTGCCGGGCTTGCGGGACAACCCGTGCCGGACCGCGTTCTCGACCAACGGTTGCAGGCAGAGGAAGGGCAGGGTGACCGGCAGCACCTCGGGGGCGATCTGCAGGCGCACTTGGAGCCGGTCGCCGAACCGGGCCCGTTCGATGGTCAGGTAGCGGTCGATCGAACGAAGCTCCTCGGCCAGCGTGGTGAACTCGCCGTGCGCCCGGAACGAGTAGCGGGTGAACTCCGCGAACTCCAGGATCAGCTCGCGCGCCCGCTCCGGGTCGGTCCGCACGAACGAGCCGATCGCGGTCAGCGCGTTGTAGATGAAGTGCGGGCTGATCTGGGCCCGCAGCGCGCGGATCTCGGCCCGGGCCAGCCGTTCCCGGGAGGAGTCCAGCTCGGCCAGGGCGAGCTGGTTGCCGGCCCAGTGCGCGGTCTCCAGGGTCGCCTGCACCAGGCCGGGCGCCGGCGGCCCGTCGGAGATCGCCAGCAGAGCGCCGACGACCTCCCCGTCCGCGCCGGTCAGCGGGGCCACCACCGCGCCCCGCACCGGGCAGTCGACCCGGTCGCACTGCAGCTCGGCCTCGCCCAGCACCGTCGACCGCGCCGACGTCACCGCCCGTCGCGCCGCGACGAGCAGCTGCTCGCCGTGGTGCCCGCCCCGCCCGTCGAGCGCGAGCAGCTCCTCCCGGTCGGTGAGCGCCAGCCCGGGTGCGCCCACCAGGGCCCGCAGATGGCGTACGGACTTCGCGGCGCCCGCCACGCTCAACCCGGTGCGCAACGGCTCGGCGGCCAGCCCGGCGGTGTGCAGCACCTCGTAGGTGGCCCGCTGGGTGGCCGTGGCGATGCCCCGGCGGGCCCGCAGCCGGCCGACCGCGAGCACTGCCGCGGCGAGCGCGCTGACCAGGACGACGACCGCGACGACGGCCGAGAGGTTGCCACCCACGCCCAGATCCTGTCGGCTCCGGGCCCCGCCGCCAAGGGGTCAGTACGCGCCCTTGCGCGCGAGCACCACGCCGACGGTCCGCCAGAGGATGCTCAGGTCGTACGCGAGCGACCAGTTGTCGACGTAGTAGAGGTCCAGCCGGACCGCCTCGTCCCAGGAGAGGTCGGAGCGGCCGGAGACCTGCCAGAGGCCGGTCATGCCCGGACGCACCAGCAGGCGGCGGCGGACGTCGCCCAGGAAGTCGCCGTCGTCGGCCGGGAGGGGACGGGGCCCGACCAGCGACATCTCCCCCCAGAGCACGTTGATCAGCTGCGGCAACTCGTCCAGCGACGTGGCACGCAGGAAGCGGCCCACCGGGAAGACCCGGGGATCCTCCTTCATCTTGAAGAGCATGCCGTCGGTCTCGTTCTGGTCGACCAGGCTGGCCAGCCGCTCCTCGGCGTCGACGTACATGGTGCGGAACTTCCACACGCGGAACGTGCGCCCCTCGTGCCCCACCCGCGGCTGCCGGAAGAAGACCGGTCCGGCGTCGGAGATCTTGATCGCCACGGCGATGGCGACGAAGACCGGGATCAGCAGCAGCAGCCCGAGCCCGGCGGCGAACCGGTCCAGCAGGTTCTTGGCCAGCAGCGCCGGACCCGACAGGGTCGGTTCCTCGACGTGCAGCAGCGGCAGCCCCTCGATCGGGCGGATGTGCACCCGGGGGCCGGCGATGTCGGTGAGCTGCGGGGCGACCACCAGGTCGACGCCGGAGCCCTCCAGCTGCCAGGCGAGGCGGCGCAGTTCGCCCGGCTCCGCGCTGGCCGAGCCGCAGACGGCGATGGTGTCCCCGCCGACCTCCCGCACCAGGGCGAGCACGTCGCGACCGGTGTAGACGGGGACGGGGGTCTCGATCCCGCGGGCGGCCGCGTAGCCGTCCGTGAGGTGGATGGCGACCGGCACCAGACCGGCCGCCGGGTGCCGGGTGACCGCCCGGTGCACCTCCAGGCACTCCGGCAGGGTGCCGACCAGTATCATCCGATGACTGCCCTGGCCGATGTTGCGTCGGACCACGTGCAGCACGAAGCGGGCGAGGATGCGGCCGAGCAGGATCAACAGCAGGGTGCCGAGCAGTGCGGTGCCGACGGTCCACCGGGAGAGCTGCGTCACCGTGGCGAAGACGAGGAAGGAGACCGTGGCGGCGACTGCCACCCCGGCCCGGATCACCCGCTTGAACTCGTCGGGCCCCAGCCCCAGATAGCGCCGATCGTAGGCGCGGTGACCCCAGAGGATCACCACCCAGCCCAGCGGCAGCAGCACGAACGCCACAGTGAAGAACCAGGTCGGATCCTCCTGGGCGTTGTAGAAGCCCGACCGCGCCTGGTCGAAGGTGTGGATCGCGGTGAAGCTGGCGAACGCGGCGGCCGCGAAGTCGAGCAGCAGAAGGATCGCGGTGTAAGGACGGTGCCAGCGGGAGACCCGCCGGCTTGCCCGGGCCCACGCCGACCGGGGTACACCGTTGTGGGACGGCGGTGCCGGCGGTTGGATCTCGAAGCTGTCGCCGTGCCGCACGAGTTCGCTCCGGCCTGTGTTGGTTACCGGGCGCTGGAGGCTTGTCGTCACCTCACCCATGTCCTCCCGCATGACGCGGGCCGCTCACTCCTCGTGAGGACCCGGGTCGCCCACCGTCCCAGTCTCCCACGCCGGACCGGACCGGGCGCCGGACCCGAAGGACATCGCGCCCCGCTCGTGCCGGCGGGATCTGGCCGGCTCCACGCGATATCAGAAGCCGGGGACCGGGCCACTATACCGATGGATGGTGCGGTTGGTAGAACTGCCGAGCAGGACCTTCCACGTTCCCCGGACGATTCCGCTCGGTAGCTCCCGCGTGTCGTTACTCACCGTACGAGCCGCGACAGCCGACGGTCGGCGAGCGGCTTGCCGCCGGTCTGGCAGGTGGGGCAGTACTGGAGGCTCGAATCGGAGAAGGAGACCTCCCGGACGGTGTCGCCGCAGACCGGGCAGGGCAGCCCGGTGCGCGCGTGCACCTTCAACCCGGAGCGCTTCTCGCCCTTCAGTTCCGCCGCCCGCTGCCCCAGCGACCGGGCGACCGCGTCGCCGAGCACCTGCCGGGTGGCCGCGTGCAGGGCGGCGAGCTGGTCGTCGGTCAGCCGGTCGGTGAGCGCGTACGGGGAGAGCTTCGCGGCGTGCAGGATCTCGTCGGAGTAGGCGTTGCCCACCCCGGCCAGCACCGCCTGATCGGTCAGCACCAGCTTCACCCGGCCCCGGCGGCTGCGCAGTCGCTCGGTGAAGGTGGGCAGGTCGGCGGTGAGCGCGTCGGGGCCCAGCTTCGCCACCCCGGGCACCGCCGCCGGGTCGGTCACCAGGTACGCCGCCAGCTTCTTCTGGGTGCCGGCCTCGGTCAGGTCGAAACCGGAGCCGTCGTCGAGGCGTACCCGCAGGGCGATCGGGCCCTTGCCGGGGCGCAGCGGGGCCGCGCTGGGGAACGCCTCCCGGTAGTGCAGCCACCCCGCCCGGGCCAGGTGGACCACCAGGTGCAGGTCGCCGTCGAAGACCACGTCCAGGAACTTGCCGTGCCGGCGCGCGTCCACCACCGCACGGCCGGTCGCGGCGGTCGGCGCCGGGTCGTACGTCTTGAGGGCGCTGATCGCGGCGACCTCCAGCCGGTCGACGCGCCGCCCCACGGCGCGCTGACGCAGGTAACCCGCGAGCGCCTCCACCTCCGGTAGCTCGGGCATCAGACAACGGTAGCCTTCTTTTCCGTGACCGCGAGGAACGAGCTCGCGAGTCCCGCAGTCGGGAACAATGGTGGCCCCGTGAGCGCGAGGAACGAGCTCGCGAGTCCGACAATCGCGAACAAAGGGCGAGCTCAGTGAAGATCGTGGTGGCGCACAACCGGTACCGCCAGGCTCAGCCGTCCGGCGAGAACACGATCGTCGACGCGGAGATCGCCCAGCTCACCGCGGCCGGCGTCGAGGTGCTGCCGTTCATCCGCAGCTCCGACGAGATCCCGACCATGCCGCGTACGGCCAAGGCGCTGCTGCCCGTCTCGCCGATCTACTCGCCGCAGGCGCAGCGGGACCTGAGCCGGTTGCTCACCGAGCACCGGCCGGACGTGCTGCACCTGCACAACCCGTACCCGCTGCTCTCGCCCTGGGTGGTCCGCACCGCGCACAAGCACGGGGTGCCGGTGGTGCAGACGGTGCACAACTACCGGCAGGTCTGCTCCTCCGGGCTCTACTTCCGGGACGGGATGATCTGCCAGGACTGCCGGGGCCGGGCGCTCGGCGTACCGGCGATCGTGCACCGCTGCTACCGGAACTCCCGCGCGCAGAGCGCCCTGATGGCGACCACGCTGGCGGTGCACCGCCCCACCTGGCGGTCGGTCGACCGGTACGTCGCGCTGACCTCGGCGGTCGCCGCGCACCTGCGCGACTACGGCATCCCGGCCGACCGGATCGTGATCAAGCCGAACGGGATCCCGGACCCGGGGCTGCCCACCCCGCTCGGCGACGGCTTCCTCTTCCTCGGTCGGCTCTCCCCCGAGAAGGGGCTGGACCTGTTGTTGGACGCCTGGCGCCGGCACCCGGACTGCGCGCTGGGCCCGCTGCGGATCGCCGGTGACGGCGAGCTGCGCCCGCTCGTCGAGGCAGCCGCCGCCGAACGGTCGGACGTTACCTACCTCGGCACGCTGGACCGGGCCGGGGTGCGCGCCGCGCTCGAGGCGAGCGCGGTGGTGCTCGCCACCTCCACCTGGCACGACGTGCTGCCCACCGTGATCATCGAGGCGCTGGCGAGTGGCCGACCGGTGCTCGGCACCGCGCTGGGCGGCATCCCGTACCTGGTCGGGGCGGACACCCCGCGCGTGCCGGCCGGGACCGGCTCGGCCCAGGACGCCTCGGCCGCGACCGGTTCGGCTCGCTCCGTGCCGCTCTCGGGCCCGGTCTCCGGAGCGCCGGCGGTGCCCTCGGGCATCGTCACCGGCGAGGCCGGCTGGGCGGTGCCGCCCGAGGCGGCCGCGCTGGCCGCGGCCCTCCCGCTGGCCCGGTCGGGTGCCACGTCGCTCGCCTCGGCCGCGCGCTCGCGCTACGAGCGCACCTTCCACCCGGACGTGGTCACCAGCCAGCTCATCGACGTCTACGCCAGCGTCATCCCCACCCGCTGACC
>NZ_SMKG01000122.1 GCF_004348525.1 Micromonospora sp. 15K316
GGGTTAGCCTGCGGGGGTGAAGATCGTCGGGTTGATGTCGGGGACCTCGTACGACGGGGTGGACGTGGCGGCGGCGGAGTTCACCGTCGACGGGGAGACGCTCCGGCTACGGCCGCTCGGGCACCGGGGACTCGACTACGACGACGAGCTGCGCGCCCGGATCGGCGCGTTGCTGCCGCCGGCGGCCACCACGATCGAGGCGGTCTGCCGGCTGGACAACCTGCTCGGGGACGTCTTCGCCGAGGCGGCGGCGCTCGGCGTCGAGCTCGCCGGCGGCCATGCCGACCTGGTGGTCTCGCCGGGGCAGACCGTCTTCCACTGGGTGCAGGACGGCGTGGCCCGGGGCACCCTGCAACTCGGGGCGGTGGCCCGGGTCGCCGCCCGGGTGGGCGTACCGGTGCTCAGCGACCTGCGCTCGGCGGACATCGCGGCCGGCGGGCAGGGGGCGCCGCTGGTGCCGGCCTTCGACGCCCTGCTGCTCGCCCCGGACGAACCGGCCGGCCCCGGCCCCGAGCCGGCGGTCCCGGGGGCGGCCGGAACCGGCGGGATCGGCCGCGCAGGCGCGCCACGCGCCGCCCTGAACCTCGGCGGGATCGCCAACCTCACAGTGGTCGCCCCGGGCGCGCCGGTGCTCGGGTACGACATCGGGCCGGCCAACGCGCTGCTCGACGCCGCGGCCCGTCGTCTCCTGGGCCGGCCCTGCGACCTCGACGGCGTCCGGGCGGCGGCCGGCCGGGTGCATCCGGGCCTGCTCGACCGGCTCCTCGCCGAGCCGTACTACGCCGCGCCCCCGCCGAAGTCGACAGGCAAGGAGCTCTTCCACCCCGGCTACCTCGACGAGCGGCTCGCCGCGCTCGGTGAGCCGGTCGCGGCCGACGACGTACTCGCCACGCTGACCGAGTTGACGGCCCGGGTGGTGGCCGCCGAGTGCGACCGGCACGGCGTGACCGAGGTGATCGCCTCGGGCGGCGGCGTGCGCAACCCGACGCTGCGGGCCCGCCTCACCGAGCTGGGCGCGGGGCGCTGGCGGCTGCGTACGACCGACGAGCTGGGCGTGCCCGCGCAGGCCAAGGAGGCGTACGCCTTCGCCCTGCTGGGCTGGCTCTCCTGGCACGGTCTGCCCGGTTCGATCCGGTCGGTGACCGGGGCGGCCCGGGCCGCCGTCCTCGGCTCCTGGACCCCCTCCGGGCCCGGGCCGCGCGCCACCCCGGCGATTCCGCCCCGCCGGCTGCGGATCCGTGCCTGACCAGCCGTGACGGCGCTGTGCCGCCCCCGCGCCGAGCAACCAGGCGGTCGGGCCCGGCTGCGAAGTGACGGATGGCCGATAGACTCTGCGGTCATGAGTGTTGAACAGGACACGGCCGACCACAGCCAACTGCTGGCGAAGGTGCGCGGTCCGCAGGACGTCAAGCGGATGTCCGCCGAGCAGTTGGAGATCCTCGCCGCCGAGATCCGTGACTTCCTCATCGCGAAGGTGTCCCGCACCGGCGGGCACATCGGCCCCAACCTCGGCGTGGTCGAGCTGACACTCGCCATGCACCGGGTCTTCGACTCGCCTCGGGACCGGCTCCTGTTCGACACCGGCCACCAGGCTTATGTTCACAAGATCATCACCGGTCGGCAGGCCGGCTTCGACAAGCTGCGCCAGCGTGGCGGTCTCTCCGGCTACCCCAACCAGGCGGAGAGCGAGCACGACCTGATCGAGAACTCGCACGCCTCCACCGCCCTGTCGTACGCCGACGGCCTGGCCAAGGCGTACGCGCTGCGCGGCGAGTCGCGCTCGGTGGTGGCCGTGGTCGGCGACGGGGCGCTCACCGGCGGCATGTGCTGGGAGGCGCTGAACAACATCGCCACCGCGGGCAACCCGCTCGTCATCGTGGTCAACGACAACGGCCGCTCCTACTCGCCGACCATCGGCGGGCTGGCCGACCACCTGTCGTCGCTGCGGCTCAACCCCGGCTACGAGAAGGTCCTCGACACGGTCAAGGACGCTCTCGGCTCGACCCCGCTGGTCGGCAAGCCGATGTACGAGGTGCTGCACGCGGTCAAGAAGGGCATCAAGGACGCGGTCGCCCCGCAGGCGATGTTCGAGGACCTCGGCATCAAGTACGTGGGCCCGGTCGACGGCCACGACGTCCCGGCGGTCGAGGCGGCGCTGCGGGCGGCGAAGAACTTCGGCGGCCCGGTGATCGTGCACGCCGTCACCCGGAAGGGGTACGGCTACCGCCCGGCCGAGGAGGACGAGGCGGACTGCCTGCACGGCCCGGGTGGCGCCTTCGACGTCGAGACCGGCCAGCTGGTCGCCGCGCCCTCGGTGAAGTGGACCCACGTCTTCGCCGACGAGCTGGTCGCGATCGCCGACGAGCGTCCCGACGTGGTGGGCATCACCGCCGCGATGGCGGAGCCGACCGGCATCGCCACCCTCGCCCGTAAGTACCCGGAGCGGGTGTACGACGTGGGCATCGCCGAGCAGCACGCCGTCACCTCGGCGGCCGGCCTCGCGCTCGGCGGCCTGCACCCGGTGGTGGCGGTCTACGCGACCTTCCTCAACCGGGCGTTCGATCAGGTGCTGCTGGACGTGGCGATGCACAAGCTCCCGGTGACGTTCGTGCTCGACCGCGCCGGCATCACCGGCCCGGACGGGCCGAGTCACTACGGCATCTGGGACATGTCGGTCTTCGGTGTCGTACCCGGTCTGCGCATCGCCGCGCCCCGGGACGCCGCCACGCTCCGCGAGGAGCTGCGCGAGGCGACGGCTGTCGACGACGGCCCCACCGTGCTCCGCTTCCCGACCGGCGCCGTCGCCGGTGACCTGCCCGCCGTACGCCGGGTCGGCACGGTGGACGTGCTCACCGAGTCGGCGCGTACCGACGTGCTGCTGGTCGCCGTGGGCGCCTTCGGCCACCTCGGCATGGAGGTCGCCGCCCGGGTCGCCGAGCAGGGCTACGGCGTCACGGTGGTGGACCCACGCTGGGTCCGCCCGGTCCCGGGCGAGCTGGTCGAGCTGGCCGCCGCGCACCGGCTCGTGGTCACTGTCGAGGACGGCGTCCGGGTCGGCGGGGTCGGCGACGCGCTCGCCCAGGCGATGCGGGACGCCGACGTCCGGGTGCCGCTGCGCGACCTCGGCGTGCCGGCCGACTGGCACCCGCACGGCACCCGCGCGCAGATCCTCGCCGACCTCCGGCTCACCGCGCAGGACGTGGCCCGGGACGTCACCGGCTGGATCTCGGGGCTCGACGGCGCATCCGTCGAACCGGTGCGGGTCACCGCCAGCGACAAGGCCGCGCAGAACTGACTCCGACGGCGGCGGGCGTCCCCGAACGGGACGTCCGCCGCCGTGCGGACGGCGTGGACGCGCGTCCACGACGGCGGGCGGTACACCGTCGGCGACGACCGACCGCGGCGCGCGCCACGGGTCCGCGGCACGGCGCTCAGCGACCGCCGACCGACCGGTAGTGGGTCTTCTCCGCGCCGGCCAGGCTGACCGTCTCCGGCCGCTCCGGCCGCGACATCACCGCGAGCCCCGGTCGCTCCACCAGCAGCGGCGTGCCCGGCGCCACCGACAGGGAGCTGTCCCGCGTCGAACGCCAGCTCAGCACCACCAGTGGCTGGTCGGGCACGGGCAGCCGGTAGGCCTGCAACGGGCCGACCCGGTCGGCGGGGGAGAGCACCGGAGGGTCGCCGCCGGGCGGCCGGTAGACCACCGCGGTCATCGTGTCGGTGGCGCTCTGCCAGGTGAGCTGCTCCAGCTCGCCCGGCTCACCCCGGCCGAGGGTCAACTCGCCGAGCGAACGGACCGCGATCTTCGCCATCGGCCACGACTCCGGCACCGAGCCCGGCGCGTCCCGGTCCCCGATGCGGCGGGGGATGCTGCCGAACGGCCCCTGCTCCGCAGCGAGCGCGCAGGTGTCCAGCCCGGTCAGCGCGCGCCGGCCGGAGCCGGTCGCGTCGTCGACCAGGGGGTAGCGCGGGTCGTCGACGCCGGTGCCGAGATCGAGCAGGCGCTGCGTCTCCCGACCTCGGGGCAGCGACTCGGTGCTCCGCAGGCCGGCCGTCACCGGCACCGCGCGGCAGGCCGGCACCTCGGCGGGCGCGCTGATGCCGTCCCTGGTCGCGAGCGCCTTGCCGTCGGGCCCGAGCAGACGCGCCACCCGGTCGGAGACGAGATAGCGACGCCCCGCCGGAGTCAGCACCGGTAGGACGTCGGAGTAGACGAGATAGCCGGGGTCGGTGTATTCGGCGGCCCGCGTGACGACGTAGCCGTCGCCGTCGCGGGTGAGCTGCAACAGCCAGGAGGCGCTGTGGCCCGGCACGTCGGCGGCGACCAGGGCCAGCGGCGCGCCGTCGACCTCGCCGGAGAAGAGGATGCCGGAGGAGGGCATGTGCACCCGGTCGTCGGCCGGTGACCGCCAGTCGCGTACCGCGTCGGTCACCGCCGCGGTCACCGAGGCGTCGCCGGCGAGGTCGCCTCGCGGCGGCCAGATCGCGAGCGTGCCGTCCAGGCTGTCGTAGCCGACCCGCAGGTCACCGGGTCGACGCTCGGCGACCGGACCGCAGGCCGTCACGGCCAGCAGCACGGCCAGCAGCACGGTGGCCGTCGTGCCGCGTCGGCGGGCTGGAGCCACCTGTACGCCCCCGATCACTCGCCCGGAAGTCGGAAGCGCCATAGTACGAGATGTCCGACCAACATGACGCAGCACCTCGTGCCGGGCCAGCAGTGCGCACCGGACGGCAGGTCACAAAGGACCGACACCAGGGTTTTCCCGCCTTTTCGCCGCTCCGGTAGACTCCGCCGACTGTGACGTCTGTCGAGTCCCGCGCCGCATCCGCCCTGGATAACGACGCCGCCGCGGGCGTCCGACCCGATCGGAGAGTGGCCTGCGCCGGCGTGGACGGCGCCGGCCGTGCGGCACGCGACGGCGCCACGGCGGTCGCCACCATCGATGCGCCACCCGCCCCGGGCCTGGAACGGTCGCCGGTCGAGGAGACCGGCCGCAGCTCCGGCGCGAGCTCGACCGACGCCGGCGCTCCGGTGGCCGTCCGACGGTGGCGGTGGAGCCCCCGCCGGCAGGACCTGGCGGTGTACGCCGTCTTCCTGCTCGCCGCGCTCTGGGTGACCAGTCGGATCTGGATGGACCCGGCCCAGGTGCAGTTCTTCCTCGCGCACTCGGTACGGGTCGTGCTGCACGGCGAGTTCCCGTTCTACACCGAACAGTTCAACTACCCCGACGGCGTCAACCTGATGGCCAACACGGCCATCCTGGCGCTGGGCATCCCGATGGTGCCGGTGACCCTCCTCTTCGGTCCCGCGGTCTCCTTCGTGCTGCTGGTCACGCTCGGCCTCGCCGGCACCGCCGCCGCCTGGTACCACGTGCTCTCCCGGCACCTGGTGCGCAACCGGCTGGCCGCGGCGGTCGGCGGATGGCTCTGCGGCTTCTCCCCGGCGATGCTCTCGCACGCCAACTGGCACCCGAACATCATCAGCCAGTACCTGCTGCCGTTCATCGTCTGGCGGGTGCTCGTGCTCACCCGCGCCCGGCGGCCCGTCCGGGACGGAGTGCTGCTCGCCCTCCTGGTCACCGCCCAGGCGTTCGTCAACGAGGAGATCCTCCTCTTCACCGCGTTGACCTGCGGGGTGTTCCTGCTCGCGGTCCTCGTGCAGGAGCCGCACCGCTGGGCGGCGGCGTGGCGACCGCTGGCCGTGGGGCTCGCCGCGTGCGCGGTGCTGGCCGGCGCGCTGCTGGCGTACCCGCTCTACATCCAGTTCGCCGGGCCGATGGCGTACCACGGCCTCAGCGATGCGGTACAGGACTACGGCAACGACATCGCCGCCTTCTTCGCCCCCGGCTCGCCGACGCTCGGCGGCAACGAGCGGGCGAACGTCGGCCTGGCTCCGAACTACTCGGAGGAGAACGCGTTCCTCGGGTGGAGCCTCACGCTGCTCACCGTCGGCATCGTGCTCTGGCTGCGCCGGGAGGTGATGGTCCGGGCGCTCGCCGCCACCGGTGCCCTCTTCGCCGTGCTCTCCCTCGGCGAGCGGGTCTCCTGGTGGCACCGGGAGCTGCTCACCGGGCCGTGGGAGTTGCTGGTCCGGTTGCCGCTGCTCGACGCGGTGGTACCGACCCGGTTCGGCCTGATCACCTCCGTGGTGGTCGCCGTCCTGCTGGCGATCGCCGTGGAACGGGCGTGGCCGCTGCGGCTGCCGGACCGGCGTACCGCCCGGACGCTCACCGTCGCGGGCCTGGTGCTCGCGCTGCTGCCGATCACGCCCATGCCGCTGAGTGTGGTCTCCCGCCCGCCGGTGCCGAAGTTCATCACCGCCGACCGGTGGCGGGCCTACGTGGCACCCGACCAGACGCTGGTGCCGATCCCGGTGCCGAGCATGGGCAACACCAACGGGATGCGCTGGGCCGCCGCCACCAACCTCGACTTCAAGATCCCGGGCGGCTACTTCCTCGCACCACGCAACGGCAACACCGGCGACCCGGGTCGCTTCGGCGGCCGACCCAGCGGCGTCGGCGAACTGCTGCAGGAGGTGGCCACGACCGGGCGTACGCCGAAGCTGGACGACCGGCAACGCCGCCGGTTCCTGGACGAGCTGCGGCACTGGCGGGCGGCGGTGCTGGTGCTCCCGTTCGACCAGCAGAACGTCGAGCCGCTGCGGCGTACCGTCGAGCAACTGGCCGGCCCCGGCCGGCGGGAGCTCGACGTCTGGGTCTGGGACGTGCGGGCGCTGACCAGCCGCGAACCGTGATCTCCACCGAGACCACCGCCGCCACCCCGACCACCACGCAGGCGCGTCGGACACGCCGTCCGCCGTGGACGGCGGACGCACTGGTGGTGGCCGGGTACGTCGCGCTGGCCGTGCTGCTCACCGGCGGCCAGTGGGGCCGACCCGAGCGGCTGTTCCACCAGGCCGGCGACCAGATCCTCTTCGAGTGGATGCTGGCCCACGCGGCCCGCTCGGTGGTCACCGGGGAGAATCCCCTGCACGGCACCGCCCTGAACGCGCCGGACGGGATCAACCTGATGGCGAACACCTCGGTGCTGGGTCTCGGGCTGCCGTTGACCCCGGTCACCCTGCTGTTCGGCTCGCAGGCGGCGTTCCTCACGGCGGTCGTCTGCTGCCTGGCGGGCACCGCCACCGCCTGGTACGTGCTGTTGCGCCGCCGGCTCGTCACCTCCCGAACCGCCGCGCTGGTGGGCGGGCTCTTCTGCGGCTTCGCCCCGGGGATGGTCTCCCAGGCCGGCGCGCACCTGCACATCGCGGCCCAGTTCCTGGTGCCGGCGATCCTGGCGTGGCTGTTCCGGCCGGCGCCCGGGCGGGTGGTCCGGCCCGGAGTGTGGCTCGGTCTGCTGGTCACCTGGCAGGCCTTCATCGGCGAGGAGACCCTGGCCTTCCTGGCGCTGGCCGTCGGCGTCCTCGTGCTCGGGTACGCGCTCGCCGACCCGGCGGCGGCCCGGCGTGCGGCGCCGGCGCTGCTCGGCCGGGCCGGGGTCGGCGCGGTCGTGGCGGGTCTGCTCCTGGCGTACCCGCTCTGGTTCCAGTTCGCCGGCCCGCAGCACTACCGGGGGATGGCGTTCGCCGCGTACAGCTACCAGCTCGACCTGGCCTCGTTCACCGCCGCCGCCCGGCAGACCGTGATCGGGAACGACCATCCGCCCGGGCTGCTCGCGCCGAACCCGACCGAGGAGAGTTCCTTCTTCGGCCCCGGGCTCCTGGTGCTCGCCACCGTGATCGTGATCTGGCTCGGGCGGCGTCCGCTGGTGCGGGCGCTGGCCGGCTGCGGCCTGCTCTTCGCGCTGCTCTCGCTCGGCACCGAGATCCGGGTGCACGGCTCGGGCACCGGCATCCCGGGCCCGTACCGGCTGGTGGCCGGGCTGCCCCTGCTGGAGTTGGCGGTGCCGGCACGCTTCGCGCTGGTCTGCGTACCGGTGCTGGGTGTCCTGCTGGCCCTCTCGCTGGACCGGGCGCGTCCGCCCCGCGCCGAGCCCGCCGGCGCGCCGGCCGGACCGGGCGTGCCGGTGCGGCTGCTCTGGACCGGCGCGGTGGCCGCGGCGCTGCTGCCGCTGCTCCCGACGCCGATCCGCACCGTGGCGGCCCCCGCCGTCCCGGCGTTCCTCACCGAGCAACGGTGGCGGGGGCAGGTGCCGACCGGCGCGACGGTGGTCCCGGTGCCACCGGTCACCGGCGCGGCGGTCAGCCCGGGGATGCTCTGGTCCGCCCGGACCGGGCTCGCCTTCCGCGCCCCCGGCGGGTACTTCATCGGCCCGAGCGGACCGCACGACCCGGCGGCGCGGTGGGGCGCGCCGGACCGGCCCACGGCGGCGCTGCTGCGGCGGGTGGCGGAGACCGGCCAGGCGCCGGTGGTCACCGACGCCGACCGCCGGCAGGCCGTCGAGGACCTGCGCCACTGGCGGGCCGCGATCGTGGTGCAGGGCGACCTGCGCCACGGCGCGGCGGTGCGGCGAACCGTGGACGCGCTGGTCGGCCCCGGACGGGCGGTCGGTGACGCCTGGGTGTGGGACGTCCGGGACCGGGTGCGCTGATCCACGTGCCGCCGGGAGCGGCGGGGTCCCGCCGGTCAGTCCACCAGCGGGCGTACGTCCCAGAGCCAGACGTCGTCGACGCGCTGCGGTTGCCCGAGCAACCCGGTCATCAACTCCCGCAGCACCGCCTCCTTCGGGTGCGCACCGAGCACCACCACCGAGGCCCGCCACCAGCGCAGATCCTCGACGGCCTGCCGCCGGTTCTCCTCGGTGAGCGCCGGCACCGTGCCGGAGTCCATGGTGGAGTAGACGAGGGTGCTGGTGGGGCGGTTCGGCGCGCCGAAGACGCCCTCGCCCTTCTCGTTCGGCCCGATGAAGTAACCCGCCGGGATCGGGAACTCCTGTCCGCTGAGGACGCTCCAGCGCAGCGTCGGCAGGCCGTGCACGTTGCTGGGGATCGGCACCGGGACCAGGGTCCGCCCGGCCGGGACGTACGGCCGCCAGCCGCCGGCGGTGACGAAGTGCGGCGGCGGCTCCACCGGCTGGGCCGGCAGCGGTCGCGGGATGAGCGGCAGCAGGGCGAGCGTGATGGCCGCGTACCCCACGGGGCGCAGCCACCGTGGCGCGACGGCTCTCCGGCCGACGGCCAGGGCCGGTGCGGAGGCCGCTCCCGCCGCCGGACCGGGCTCGCCGCCGCGCTGCGCCGGCACCCGCGCGGCGACCGGCCGGCTCGGCGGCGTGAGCGCGTCCCAGGCCAGCGCGATCAGCACGCCGACCGCAGCGGCCACCACCAGGGTCAGCCGGGTCGGCATCATCATCTCGACCAGCGGCAGGTCGTCGGGGATGTAGTGCCACGGACCGTTGACAGTCGTCTCCTCGCCACCGAGCCGGATCCGGGGACCGAGCGCGGCGACGGTGAAGAGCACCACCAGCACCGCCGTGATCCGCGCCGCCAGCGACCGGCGGACCAGCAGCACCAGGGCCACGACGGCGACCAGCACCAGCGGCCAGCCGAACCAGGAGTTCTGCTCGGTCAGCCCGATGGTCTGCTCGACGGCGGGATCACCGGCCAGGGTGTCCCGGGGGAAGGTGACGAACGCCGCCAGGTCCTCGCCCCAGTTGTGGAACACCCCGCCCTGCAGACCCCGGTAGGACTGCGGCCCGTTGAACTGGAACCAGATCGGGTACGCGGTCAGCAGCAGCGCCACCGCGCCGGCGACGCCGAGCGCCGCGCCGAACGTGCCGGCAATGGCCCGTGTGGCGGCCGGCCGCTGCACCGCGTACGCCGCCACGACGACCAGGCACGCCAACGCGGTGAGCAGCAGCATCTCCTCGTTGATGAAGATCTGGTACGCGACCAGCAGGCCGAGCGCGAGACCGTTGCGCCGCCACCGTCCCGGCTCTCCGAGGCGCAGCACCCGCGACACGATCAGCGGGAGCAGGAAGTTGGAGACGAAGTTGGGTTGGCCGTTGGCGTGGTGCACGACGCCGGGCGCGAAGCCGAGGAACGCGCCACCGGCGAAGGCCGCCGCGCGGGAGCGCACCAGATGCCGGGAGAGCATCCAGTAGCTCGTCGCCGCGGTGGCCGCGAGGGCCCCGCCGAGGTAGAGGGCGTACATCACCTGCGGGCCGAGCAGCATGGTCAGCGGCGCCAACGGCAACGTCACCCCGAGCAGTGAGGTGTTCGCCATCATGTTCACCCCGAGCGGGGCGTTCTGCCGCATGGTGAAGAGCGGGTTCTCCAGGTGCCGCACCGAGTACGCGCCGTGCGCGAACAGCCATTCGAACCAGCTGTGGTCGGTGGGCAGGTGCGAGGAGACCCGGCCCTGCACGTCCCCCCAGTAGTTGAGGCAGACGAGAACCCCGAGCACCACATAGGCTCCGAGGGCCAGTAGGTCGGCTCGCGCCGGTCGACGCCGGCCCGGTCGCGACGGGCCGGCCTCGGCCCGGTCGTTGTCGGCTAGGGGTTTCAGCGAGGGATCTATCACCGGCACGGCCACGACGCGCCATCGTACAGGCCGTATCCGGGGTATTTGCCGGGCCGGCACGTCGGCGGTCGGTTTGTCGGACGTGCGCCGGCCTGCTGGGGGAGACGGGGGAGCGACCATGGCGATCATCGATCTCGGTGAGCTGCGGCACGACCGGGATCCGGAGGAGCTGCCCCGACCGCCGCGCTCCGTCGGCCGGCCGCTGCGCGTCGCGCTGGTTCTCCTGGTGCTGCTGGCCACCCTGGTCGCCGCGGCACCCTTGCCGCGCCGCGAGGTGGTCGTCCTGCCGGCGGCCCTCGGCGCCGTGGCGCTGATCGCCGACGACCTCTACCTGGTGGTGGAACCAACCGGCCTGAACGGTTCGCAGCGCCGGCTGGACGCGTATCGGCTGCCCGGGGGCGAGCTGCTCTGGCAGGTGCCGCTGCCGGTGCAGGGCCGGTACTGGGGAATGTCGATACAGGAGGGGATGCTGCTGATCGCCGGCTACGAGGCCATGGCGGGCGACCCGCCGGGCACGGTGACCATCGCCCTGGACCCGGCCACCGGGAAGTTCCGGTGGCAGCAGCCTGGGTCGCCACTGCCGGTCAGCGGCGGCGGTCTGCTGCTGGAGACGGGCGACGAGGAGCAGGGCAGGACGCTGCGCGTGGTGGACAGCTGCTGCGGCCGGGTGCGCTGGCACGTGCAGACACCGGACGGGCAGTTCACCTTCCGGGCCACCGAGTCCGGTGTCGACCGGCTGGTGCTCAGCACCGCCGACGGTCGGGTCGAGGTACGCGACGCGAGCACCGGTGCGGTGCGGGCGGAGGCGGACCTGTGGAACCCCACCGACCGTCGCGAGCCGGGCGCGCCGACCGACGGCCGCGACGTCGGCGTGCAGGCGATCGGGGACGCGCTGCTCACCCTCGGCGGCCGGCCCGCGACGGTCACCGCGTACGACCTGGACGGATTGCGGCTGCGCTGGCGGACCGAACTGGGCGAGGCCTTCTACGCGTCGGAGTGCGGGCCGGTCCTCTGCTTCCAGGGCCGCTCCGAGGAGCTTCAGGCGATCGACCCCGCCACCGGGCGGCGGCTCTGGACGGGCCGTGGCTGGATCGCCTGGTCGACCCGTGACGGGTTGGTGGTCACCACGGCGAACGACGGCGGAGCGATGCGGCTCGCGGTGCTCGACCCGGTCACCGGTGCGGTCCGCGGCGAGCTGGGCCGTTGGGAGATGGTGCCGCCGACGAGGCCCGACGGGCCGGTCATCGGCATCCGGCCGCAGCCGGGCGGTGGGCTGCTCGTCGCCGAGCTGGACCTCACCACCGGCACCGCCCGACCGCTCGACGTGCTGCGCGAGGCCACCGGAGACTGCCAGGGCATCGGCTACCAGCTGGCGTGCCGCAAGCCCACCGGCGGGTACGGGCTGTGGCAGCTCAAGCCGTGACCCCGCCTCCGGTCGGCCGCGCGCCGCTCACCAGTTGGCCTGGGCGGGCGCCGGCGGCAGCGCCACCTCGGAGGGGCGGATGACGTAGGCCATTCCGCCGCTGCCGCGCTGCCAGACGGCCTCGAACCGGTCCCGCCGCACGATCCGGCGCACCGCCTCGTCGTTCTCGGCGTACGGGTCGTTGAGCACCGGATCCCCGTCCGAGGTGAAGCCGACCAGCACGATCAGATGACCACGGGTGTCGTACGCCAACCCGGGCACCTCGCCCGCGCGGAACGCGGCGGAGACCACCAGCGGGATGCCGGCCGCGATGAACGCCTCCGCCTCGGCCAGCGACCGCAGCCGGGTGACGAAGGCGTCGACCCCGTGCAGTCCGGCGTACGCGGTGTTGAAGGCCCAGTTGCCGGCCCCGCCGTAGGCGTGGTCGTAGCAGTGCCGTGCGGCGTGCACCACCACCGGGCGGGGGCCGGGCGGGTCCACCCAGGCGTAGCGCCGCGCGGGCGGGGCGGCACCCCAGAAGGCGAGCACCATCGACGTGCAGGTGGGGCTGCACCAGGAGTCGCCCCCGCCACCCCACTGCGGGTACGGGCCATGCAGCCGCTGCGCGTACCGGGGCACGTCCAGCACGACGCCCCGGGCGTCACCGGGCCGTCCCGGGCTCTGCTCCACCGGCGCCGGGTCCGGACCGTCGGTCGCCGACGTGGGCCGGTGGGCGGTGTCCGGTGGAGCCGTCCCCGGGCGGCCGGTGGCGACCGCGCCGACCGTCCGCAACACCGGGCCGGCACCGCCGCCCGCCGGGCGCAGCAGCGTCACCCGCAGCTGCCACCCGGTCACCGTCGCCGCTCCGATCACCAGCGTGTCGGTCTCCACCCGGGCGGCCCCGTCGCGCTGCCCGGGCACCGAGCCACGGCGTACCGTCCGGTCGTCGGCCGCCCAGCGGCCCAACACGTACCAGCCGGTGGCCGGACCGTCCCCGTGCCAGCCGCGCAGCTCCACCTCGATCCAGCAGCCGTCCGGGGTCAGCGCGGTCCACGACGGGACGACCTCGCCGACGGGGAAGCCGACCGGCACCGGCGGCGCCGTCCAGCTGCCCCACTCGTACCGCCCCTCGTCGCCGGCGGGACCGGGCCGGACGCCGGCCGCCTCGCCGATCAGCAGTCCGTGCGCCTCGGCGCGCAGCCCCACGCCGACCCCGGCCGCCTCCTCGCCGGGGAGGCGGAACCCCCGGTAGGCGATGTCTCGGGTCCGGGGCGGGGCTGCTGTGGTCATGATGGTCCGTCCGTCGCTGTGCCGAATGTCGGAAGCATCGCGTACGCCGGCCGGTCCCGGCAATGGCGGCCGGGCCGGCCGGCGAGGGACGCCGGAGCGGCCACCGGCACCAGGGGAGAGCGACCGGGATGCGCGCGGGTGCGCCCGACGGCGACCCTCGGCCGGGCGCCACCGCGGTCTCCGGCCGAGCCCGCCCGGCCGGACGGCACCCGTGTCCGGGCTCGTTCGGGTGGGTCTTTTGCACCAGGCCCTAGATTGTCGGGAGGTCAGCAGCGAGGAGAGCGGCATGCGGGTACTGGTGGTGGAGGACGAGCGCAACCTCGCCGACGCGATCGCGCGCGGGTTGCGCAAGCGGGGCATGGCTGTCGACGTCGCCTACGACGGCGACACCGGGCACGAGCTGGCCTTCGTCACCCGCTACGACGTGGTGGTGCTGGACCGCGACCTGCCCGGGGTGCACGGTGACCAGATCTGCGCCGAGCTGGCCGCCTCGGAGACGCTGACCCGGGTGCTGATGCTCACCGCCAGCGGGACGGTGGCGGACCGGGTGGAGGGCCTGCAACTCGGCGCCGACGACTACCTGCCGAAGCCCTTCGCCTTCGACGAGCTGGTCGCCCGGGTGCAGGCGCTGGGAAGGCGGGCCACCCCAGCCGCCCCGCCGGTGCTCGCCCTGGCCGACCTGGTGCTGGACCCGGCCCGGCGCGTCGCCACCCGTGCCGGCGTGCCCGTCGACCTGACAAACAAGGAGTTCGGCGTGCTCCGCGAGCTGCTGAAGGCGCGCGGCGCGGTGGTCTCCAGCGAGGAGCTGCTGGAGCGGGTCTGGGACGCCAACACCGACCCGTTCACCACCATCGTCCGGGTCACCGTGATGACCCTGCGGAAGAAGCTCGGCGACCCACCCCTGATCGAGACCGTGGTGGGCGCGGGCTACCGCACGGCCGAGGGGGTCGAGTGACCGGGCTCGCCGCCACCGCGACGGGGCGCGCCGGTGCGCGTCGCCGGCTGCGGCTGCGGCCGACGCTGCGGCTGCGGCTCACCCTACTCAACGGGGTGCTGCTGGTCGGCGCCGGAGCGGTCCTCGTGCTGCTCGCCTGGCTGCTGGTCCGCGACGCGCTGCGACCGACCGACCAGCTGCTCCCCGGCAGCACCGTGACGCTCTCCGACGGTCGCACCCTGGACGCCGGCGAGTGGCAGCGTCAGCTCCTCGACGTCTCCTCCGGCGAACTGCTGCTCAAGGGCCTGGTGGCGCTGCTCGCCATCAGCGTGGTCGGCGTGGCCGGGGCATACGCGGTGGCCGGCCGTACGCTGCGCCCGCTGCACCAGGTCACCGCCACCGCACAGCGACTCGGCGAGGCCACCCTCGACCAGCGCATCGGCTACTCGGGCGCCGACGACGAGGTGGCCGAGCTGGCGAAGACCTTCGACGCGATGCTGGACCGGATCGCCGCCTCGTTCGAGACGCAGAAGCGTTTCGTGGCGAACGCCTCGCACGAGCTGCGTACACCGCTCGCGGTGATGCGCACCGAGATCGACGTTACGCTCAGCGACGACGAGGCGGACATCGCCGAGTACCGCCGGATGGCGACAGTCGTCCGGGACGCCTCGGAGCGGGCGAACGGGCTGGTCGACGCGCTGCTGGTACTGGCCCGCAGCGAGGCCCAGGCCGGCCGTCGGCTCGGCCGGCGTACGGAGTGCGACCTGGCCGGCGGGACCGCCAACGCGCTCTCGGCGATGCGCCGGGAGATGGAGCGGATCGGACTGCGGGTGCAGACGTCGCTGGAGCCCGCACCCGTGGCCGGTGATCCGGGGCTGCTGGACCGGCTGGCGGGCAACCTGATCGAGAACGCGGTCCGCTACAACCACCTGCACGGTCGGCTCTGGGTGCGTACCGGCGCGGACGGGCAGGACTCCTGGCTCGTGGTCGGCAACACCGGGTTCGAGGTGGATCCGGCGGACGTGCCGGGGCTCTTCGAACCGTTCCGGCGCGGTGGGCGGGAACGTACCGGCGCGCGCGGGTCCGGACTGGGGCTGTCGATCGTCCGGGCGGTCTGCGACGCGCACGGCGGAACCGTGCAGGCGATCGCCCAGCCCGGCGGCGGTCTCGAGGTGACGGTACGGCTGCCCGCCGCCGATGCCGTCCCGGCCGCCCCGGCGTCCGGCGACGGTCGGGGCGGGACGGGGGCCGCGGGCGGGCGCTGACCGCCCGACGGGGTTGCCGGGCGTCGCCCGATCTGAGAAGGTCGTCGTCGAAGTCAGCCCGACGGTGGAGAGGGGGTGTGGTTGATGTCCACCATCACCAGTCTCGCGCCCCGCCCCGGTCACCGCTGACTGTTCCGGCCCCGCGGAGCGCGTTCCTCCAGCTCGAAGGAGCGACCGTGAGCGCACGGATCCACAACATCGGCATCGACTGCCACGACACCTACGCCCTGGCCGGGTTCTGGGCCCAGGTCTTCGACTGCCCCCGCCAGCCCGACGACTTCCCAGGCGATCCGGAGGCCATGCTGTTGCCGCCCGGCGGTCCGGAGGTGCTCTTCCTGGCCGTGCCCGAGGGCAAGGTCGTGAAGAACCGCCTCCACCTGGACCTGGAGCCGGCCGACCGGACCCGGGACGAGGAGGTCGAGCGGCTGCTCGGCATCGGCGCGACGCAGGTCGCGGACCACCGCCGGCCGGACGGCTCCGGCTGGGTGCTGCTCGCCGACCCGGAGGGGAACGAATTCTGCGTGCTGCGCAGCCCCGCCGAACGCGCCGCCTCGACGGCTCCGGCGACCGCCGAGCCCGGGCCGATCCCGGCGTGACGCCTGCCCGACCGTCGGCGTGACGTCCCGCCCGGCCGCGGGAACGGAGCGCGCCCGGCGGCGGGCCGGCCTGACGCGGTGGGCCCCGGCCACCATGGTGATCGGGGTCCACCGGGGACGGGTCAGGAGCGCTGCTCGATCTCACCGCGCATCGTGACGAACTCGGCCGCGATCTCCTCGGCGGAGGTGAAATAGACCACGATCGCGCCGACGCTGCCCCGGTCGGCCCAGAAGCAGACGCCCAGCGGGGTGGTGTCGAGCTTGCCGTCACCGCAGCGGGCCTCGCCCCCGAGGGGGCCGGGATCCACCGGCGCCGTCTCGGTGACGGCGAGCTCCGGGGAGATCTCGGCGATCGCGTCCGCCAGCCTCCTGCTCGGATCGGGTATCGGCCCGGAGGCGCTCGCGATCATCGCCAGCTCCCGCTTCGCGCGGTCGCCGTAGAAGGCGCCGACGCTGCCGGTGGTCTGATCCTGCGCCCGCTTGTTCATGTCGGCGACCAGTTGGTCGGCGACGCTCTGCAACCCGGGTTCGGTGATCCGGGGTCGGCCGGCGAGCGTCTCCGGCGCGACCACGCGGATGCGCCCCGACTCGACTCCCTCGCCCACGTCGTCCCCGGCGACGAACCAGGTGGCGGCCCCGCCGCCGAGGAGGAGCACCAGCACGGCGGCCACGATCAGGACGACCGTGCCGCTGCGGGGCTTCTTCGGCCCGGGCGGGGTGAGCAACGGTTCCCCGGGCGGCGGCTCGGTCCCGGGCGGGGTGGGCGCGGTCCGCTGCGGCGGGTACCCGCCGGGCGGCGTCTCGGGGTAGCCGCCGGGCTGCGGGTAGCCGCGCTGTTCGAGGCGGCCGCGCTGCTCGGGGTGGCCGTACTGTTCGGGGTGGCCGTACTGCTCGGGGTGGCCGTACCGCTGGGGAT
>NZ_SMKG01000123.1 GCF_004348525.1 Micromonospora sp. 15K316
CCCGTACCCCCTGCCCACCCGACGGTCCGCAGTAGATTACGCCTCTTCGACTCCCCACCGTTGATCATGAGGTCGACCGGTGCGACACGCCGACACGCACCCGCAGACCCCATGATCGACGTGGGTGACCAGGCCGGAAGGGCGTAGGAGGGGGTCAGGGGAGTTCTTGGTGGAGCCAGGCGGCGAGGTCGCGGGCGCAGGCGTCGACCGACTCCTGCCAGCTCCGGACCGCGCCGTCGCCCGCCTCGTCGCTGACCCGCTTGATCAACCGGCACGGCACCCCCGCCTGGGTCGCGGCCGAGGCGATCGCGTACCCCTCCATGTCGACGAGGTCCGCGCGCTGCGCGAGCCGGGCCCGGGTCGCGTCGTCGGCGACGAAGGTGTCGCCGGTGGCGAGCACCGCCGGCTGCGTGCCGAGCGTCAGCGGCGCCCCGCAGACGTGCCCGGTGAGGTTGAGCAGCAGCTCGGTGTCGAGGTCGTGCTGGAAGACGCTGCCGATCTCGTGGAGGCCGTCCCAGCCGGGCCGCAACGCGCCGGCGGTGCCGAGGTTGACCACCAGACTCGGCTTCACGCCGGCGGCCAGGGTCGCCGCGACGGCCGCCGCCGCGTTGACCTTGCCCATCCCGGTCAGCAGCACCGGCAGGTCGGTGCCGAGATGCGCGGCCTCCTCCTCGAGGGCCAGTACCAGCAACGGCGCGTCGGACCGGATCTTGCCACGAAGAATCACCGGCGCATCGTACGGACCGGGCCCGACCGGATCAGCTCCGGGCCCGACCGGCGATAACCTGCGTCACCCTGCCCGGGGCGGTGGCTGCGCGGCAAGCGCACGGGGCCGGGCCGCGACGGCCTCGGCACGCCAACCGGTGACGCGAGACGGTGGTGGGGCCGTCCGACGCCGGACGGCCCCACCAGTGTTCGATCGGCGGTTACCGCAGCTCGTACGCCCGGATCACAGTCGTGGTCACGACCGCGCCGGCCGAGTCGGCGACGCGGGCGCGCAGCGACACGAAACCGGCCCGGCCCGGGTGCCGGACCAGGGCGGTGTGGCCGCCCGGGAGCGGCAAGACCGGCGTCTCGGCCCAGTGGGCGCCGTCGTCGAAGGAGACCTCCACCTCGACCTTGGCGACCTTGCCGGCTCCGGCCTGCCGCGTGAAGGTCAGCGGCACCGCCAGCAGGCCGTGCTTCTTCGCCGTGTTGGTGTCGTCCAATCTGGGGGCGAAGCCGACCGCGGTCAGCGGCAGCGCCGTGCCCGTCGCCGTGTACGCCGAGTCGAACTCCCACACGGTCTCGGAGCGGGTGGAGAGCCGCGCCGGCGCCGGCTGGGTGAAGCCGTACGACAGCCGGTACCGGGACCGTCCCGGCTCGCCGACGTCGATCCCGGCGTACGCCCCCGCCCGCTCCTCGACCAGCGTGTCACCGCGGTACAGCGCCAGCGTCCCGGTGAGCCCCGCCGCCTCGGCGAAACCCCGGTGGCCGGCGGCGTCGGCGTAGCCGTCGAGCCGGAGCAGGAATTCGTTGCCCCGCCGCTCCACCGCCGGGTACTCCGGAAAGGCCGGAGTCATCGGGGTGGTGAAGACCCCCTGGTTCCACCGCTCGGTGTAGTTCCGCCCCGCCCGGTACTCCGACCGCTGCGCGGTGAGCTCCGTCAGCCGCCGGTAGTCGGCGCCCGCGCCGACGCCCTCCTCGAAGGTCGACTCCCAGCCGAGGTTGCCGGCGTAGTACTCGGTCCGCCGCGCCGGCAGTGGGGTGCGGGGCAGGACGAGGCCGTCGGGGTAGTCGACCCCGGGGATCACCGGGTAGTTGACCCGGGTACCCACACCGCCGACGGCCGCCGCCGCGTAGCCGGCCCGGACCTCGGCCACGTCGCGCCGGTCGAGGTGGCGGGTGAAGCCGGTGACGAACGAGCCGGTCTGGTACCAACCGGTCTGGTAGGTGTACGGGCTGGCGGTGAAGTCGCCGCTGCGGTCGGGGCGGGCGAAGAGCGCCGTCACGGAGGTGATGAGACCGGCGACCTTCTTCGGGCCCAGGTCGGCGGTGTAGATGGAGCCGGGGTCGCCGGTGAGGCTCATGGCGAAGAGCTGCGGGGCGCCGGTGTGCTGCACCTCGACCTCACCGATGACCGGGGCGGCGTCCCGGTCGGGGAGCCGGATGTCCACCGGCCGGGCCCGGCGGCCGTCGAGCGCCAGGGTCGTCGTCCGGTCGATGGTCATCCGGCCGTTGGCCAGCACGGTACCGGTGCCGTCGGCACTGATGCCCATGCTGAGCACCACGTAGTCCCCCATCGGCACCCGGAGGGTCTGCGCGCTGTCGTGGCTGACGACGAACTCGCCGGTGGCGAGGTTGCCGAGCTGCGTGACCACCTCCTGCGGGGCGTCGGTCCGGGCGGTGACCTTCAGGTGGACGTCGGCGGACGGCTGCTCCCGGAAGACGCTGAACGGCGTCTGGACGCTCACCCCGTCCGCGGTGGCGACGAGCCGGCCGCCGAAGGTGCCGTACGCGGCGCCGCCGGCCCGGGTGTCGGCGGTGAGCCGGACCGAGGCCTGCCCGTGCGCGGGCACGGTGACCGTGTCGCTGTCCAGGGCGATCACGCCGGCCGGCAGGTCTCCGGTCACGGCCAGCCGCAGGGTGAGCGGCTTGTCGGCGTCGTTGCGATACGTCACCGGCCGGCTGATCACGTCCTGCGCGTCGTGCGGGTACGCCCGGAAGCCGAAGTTGACCGCCGGCGGGTCGGCGGCGACCGGCTGGGTGAACGCGCGGGCCACGTCGAGCTGGCCGGCGCCCTGGCCGAAGAGATCGATGGTCGCACTGGGGCGCGCCGCACCCATCAGCGCCGACTTGAGCTGGCCGGCACGCCAGTCGGGATGGGCCTGGGCGAGCAGCGCCGCCGCGCCCGCCACGTGGGGGCTCGCCATCGAGGTGCCGCTGAAGGAGACGTACTGCTCGCCGGGCGGGGCGACGTCGGCGGTGGCGGAGCGGGCCGCGGTGATCGCCGTACCGGGGGCGGTGATCTCCGGCTTGACCGCGTAGTCCTCCAGCCGGGGGCCCTGGCCGGAGTCCCAGCTGCGCGCGCCGGTCTTGTCGACGTTGCCGACCGCGAGGGCGGCGTCGGCCGAGGCGGGTGAGCCGACGGACTGCGGCACCCAGCCGCTGTTGCCCGCGGCGGCGACGAAGAGGGTGCCGTACCGGGCGGTGAGGTCGTTGACCGCGGCCTCGATCGGGTCGATGCCGGGCTGGTCGTCGGCGCCGAGGCTGAGGTTGACCACCCGGGCGCCGGACTCGGCCGCCCAGCGCAGCCCTTCGAGGATCGCCGAGTCGGGGCAGGCCGCGCCGAGGCCCTGGTAGCTGAAGCAGACCTTGCCGACCAGCAGGTTCGCCCCGGGCGCCATGCCGCGGTAGCGGCCGCCGGAGGCCGCGCCGGAACCGGCCAGGATGGAGGCGACGTGGGTGCCGTGCCCGGCCAGGTCGTCGTCGGTCGTCTCGTAGTCGGTGACGAAGTTCCGCTGGGCGGCCACCCGGCCGGCGAAGTCGGGGTGGGTGGCGTCGATCCCGCTGTCGAGCACCGCCACCGTCACGCCGGAGCCGTCGTAGCCGGCGTCCCAGACCGCCGGGGCGCCGCTGGCGGGCACGCTGACGTCGAGGGCGGGCTTACGGATCCCGTCCAGCCAGAGCTTGCCGGTGCGCAGCGAGTCCCGCAGCGCCGGCCAGTTGTGCGCCAGGTCGGCGACGGGGATCTCGGTGGCGAAGCCGTCGACCGAGGCGAGGCGGCGCTGCGCGGTGAGCCCGCGCAGGCCGGTCAGGTCGGACGCGATCAGGGGAAGCTCGCCGCGCCGGTCGAAGCCGTCGGCGAGGAGTCGGGTCACGTTGAAGAGCCGCTCGTCGAGCCGGTCCTGGCGCAGCAGCCCGAGCGCGTCGGAGGGCACGACGTACTGGTCGTCGCCGTGCTGGTAGCGGAGGAACTGGACGCCGCGGCGCGGGACGATCGCGATCCGGCCGGACGAGGACTCGATCCGGTCACCGGTGATCAGGGTGAGGGTGCGGGCCGGTTGCCGGGCCGGTTCGACATTGGCCGGTGCCGCGGCCGAGGTCGCGGCCGAGGTCGCGGGTGTGGGGGCGGCATCGGCCGGGCCGGCCCCGATCAGCAGCCCGGCGACGGTGACGAGGGCAAGCGCGCCGTAAGGGGTGGAACGGCGTCGTCGCATGCGTGCTCCTTTGCCTGGCGACAGGGCGTGCCACCGGTGGGGTCACAGCGGCCGGCGACACGTCGTGTCCGAGTAGGATCCGGGCGGCGGTTTTCGCACTGACAATGCGATAACCCGCCCGGACGGTAATGCTTGTGGATCATCGGCCGGCTGTCGACCCCGTCGAAGATCACGTAATGGCAACCGTTCGCCGTGGGCCCCACTCACGCGAGAGCGCCCGGCGACACCGCCGGGCGCTCGTCAATCCTGGTCATGGTCATCTCAGGTCCACGAGGTCGGGCTGTCCGCACGGCCGGAACAGCCCGGCATCGAGGAACCCGGATCGATCAACCCGTCCAGGATCCGGCCGGGTTCCTCAGCCGGCCGCGACCGGCGCGGCGGGCCGACCGGCGACCGGCACGTCGACGGCGAGCAGCGCCCCGTCGGACGGCCCCGGATCGGTCAGGCCGTACGCGGCGGTGGTCACGAAGAGACGGCGCAGGCCGGGGCCACCGAAGCAGACACTGGTGGGCTGTGACGCGGGCAGCCGGATCTCCCGGTCCAACGCGCCGTCCGGCCGGTAGCGGCGTACCGCCGAGCCGCCCCAGAGCGCCACCCAGAGGTGGTCCTCGGCGTCGACGGTCATGCCGTCCGGGGCCCCCTTCGCGGGGTCGAGCCGCAGGAACGGCGTCCGCTCCCCGAGGTCGCCGGTGCGGGCGTCCACGGTGAACCGGTCGACGTGCCCGCGCGGGGTGTCGGCCAGGTACATGGTGGCGCCGGCGCCGTCGAAGGCCGGCCCGTTGGCGATGGTCAGCCCGGTCACCACCGGCACCGGCGCGGCACCCGGGTCGACCCGGTAGAGCGCGCCGCCGCCGGGCTTCGCGGCGTACGTCATGCTGCCCGCCCAGAACCGACCGTGCGGGTCGGCCACCGCGTCGTTCATCCGGGCCGGCTCGGGGTTCCCGCCCTCCAGGTCCGCGACGACGTGCCGGCTCCCGTCCGCGCCGAGCCGGACGATTCCGGTGCCCGCGGCGGCGAGCCACTCCCCCGGCCGCCCGGCGACCGGCGCGACCGCGCCCAGCGGCACGTCCAGCCGGCACAGCTCGGCCAACGGCGCGGGGCCGTCGCCGCCGGTGGTGAGCAGTCGCCCGGCGAGCAGGTCGACCAGCACGAGACGGTCGTCCACCCAGCGGGCGCCCTCACCCAGTTCCAGCCGGTCGGCGCTCCACACGGTCGGCTCGGTCAGCTCCATCTCTCCTCCTCGGACGGCGATCGACGTGGGACACAACGAGGCCCGGCGCCTCGGTCAACGAGGGGCCGGCGCCTCGTCCACCGCCGCCCGAAAGGCGGCCGCCCGGGCGCGCAGCGCGTCCAGATCACCGCCGCGCACCGCGTCGCCGAGCAGCGGCGAGCCGACACCGACGGCCACCGCGCCTCGGGCGAGGTACTGGCGGGCGCTCTCGGCGTCGACCCCGCCGACCGGCACGAACGGGACATCGGGCAGCGGGTCGCGCAGCGCGCCGAGGTAACCGGGCCCACCGATCGAGGCGGGGAAGAGCTTGACCGCGGCAGCGCCGGCCGCCTGGGCGCGGAGCACCTCGGTCGGGGTGAGCGCGCCGGCCAGCACCGGCAGCCCGAGCCGGGGTGCCTCGTCGAGGCTCTCCGCGAGCGCCGGGGTGACCAGGAAGGAGACCCCCGCGTCGGCGGCCGCGCGTGCGTCGGCGGCGCTGAGCACGGTGCCCGCGCCGAGACCGAAGTCGGGGCCGAGCGCGGCCCGGGCCCGGCGCAGCGTGCCAAGGGCGTCCGTGCCGGTCAACGACACCTCGATCAGCGCCACGCCGCTCTCGGCGAGGGTCAGGACGGCGGCCAGCGCCGCGTCCGGGTCCGGGCCGCGCACGATGGCGAGCAGCCGGTGGGTACGCAGGGCGTCGGTCAGGTTCACCTGTGACCTCTCTGTCGGTGGGCGGAGACGGTCAGCCGCCAGGCGACCTCCCCGCTCGGCGGGACGGACGCCGCGTCCGCGGGCCCGGCGTCGGCCAGGTCGAAGGCGGCGCCGAGCATCGGCTCCACGCCGAGGCTGCGGTAGGGGTTCGTCTCGGGCCAGCCCCGCAGGTTGCGCCAGAGCCCGACGCCGACCGGCTGGCCGTCGCAGGCCAGCTCGAAGCAGAGCACGTCGAGGCCGTCCACCACCCGGACGCGGGGACAGTCCACCAGCACGGCGCCGACGGCGGTGCCGTCGTCCGGGCCGAGGGTGTCCAGCGCCAGACCGGCCGGCGCGGGCCAGTCACCGGTGAGCCACGGCCGCCCGGCCGGCCAGGCCTCCGGCGGCAGCAGCGCGGCGGCCTCCGGGTGCAGCCGCGTCGGGGTGCCCGGCGGCGCCTCCAGCCGGGCCGCCGGTGACAGGTCGAGCAGGGCGTGCGCCGCCCAGAGGAAGCGATAGCCGGGCTCGGCGGCGAGCCGGTAGTCGACGACGATCGCGCCGGAGCGCTCGGTGACCCGGCGGGTGAGGGTGAACTCCGGGCAGTCGACGACGCCCGTGCCGGGTCCGGCGTTCCGCCACGGGCGGGACCAGACGTCCCCGTGGTCGGGGTTGCCCCGCACGGTGGGCAGGCACTCCTCCAGCCCACCGGCGTCCACGAAGGCCGCGCCCGGCGCGACCGCCGCCCGGCCCGGCTCGGGGCCCCGCCAGAGCCACTCCCGTCCGCCGCCGCGCAGGCTGGTCCAGCGCCCGCCGAGCGCCAGATCGACGTCGGCGCGCAGCGGCACCGGCCACTGCGCGGCGGCCTCGCCGACGGCGGCGGGCGCGTGCGCGGGCGTGCCGATCGGGTCGTCCGGTCGCGCCCCGGTGGGCGTCACCATTCGGCGAACGACCCGTCCGGGTGGTGCCAGACCGGGTTGCGCCAGGCGTGCGGGCTCTTCGCCGCGCGACGCACCGCCAGCTCGTCGATGCTGATGCCGAGGCCCGGCCCCTCGAACCGCAGGATGTGCCCCTCGGCGAACCGGAACGGCTCCGGGTCGATCAGGTAGTCCAGCAGCTCTGAGCCGGCGTTGTAGTGGATGCCGATGCTCTGCTCCTGGATGAGGAAGTTCGGCGTCGCGAAGGCCACCTGGAGGCTGGCCGCGAGCGCGATCGGGCCGAGCGGGCAGTGCGGGGCGAGCAGCGCGCCGTACGTCTCGGCGAGCGCGGCGATCCGCCGCACCTCGGAGATGCCCCCCGCGTGGGACAGGTCGGGCTGCACCACGGACACCCCGGCCTGCAACGGGGCGAGGAACTCGGAGCGGGAGTAGAGGCGCTCGCCGGTGGCGACCGGCACCGGCGAGCTGGTGACCACGTCGCGCAGGTGGTGGGCCTGGTCCGGGAGGAGCGGCTCCTCGACGAAGAACGGGCGCAGCGGGGCCAGCTCGGGCAGGATGCGGCGCACCGCGGCGAGCCCGGCGCGGCCGTGGAAGTCCAGCGCGATGTCGCGTTCGTCGCCGAGCACCGCCCGCGCGGCGGCGACCCGGTTGACGATGTCGTCGATCTCGGCCGGGGTGGGGATCGGGGAGAGCTGACCGCAGGCGTTCATCTTCAGCCCGGTCAGCCCGGCGGCCACCTGCTCGGCGGCGGCGTCGGCGATCTCGCCCGGTTCGTCCCCGCCGATCCAGGAGTAGACGCGCACCCGGTCACGGACCGGACCGCCGAGCAGGGCGTGCACCGGCACGCCGTACGCCTGCCCGGTGATGTCCCACAGTGCCTGGTCCAGGCCGGCGACGGCGCTGGAGAGGACCGGGCCGCCACGGTAGAAGCCGCCCTTGGTCAGCACCTGCCAGTGCTGCTCCACGCGGAGCGGATCCTCACCGATGAGGTACTCGGCGAGCACCTCGACCGCGGCGCGGACCACCTCGGCCCGCCCCTCGACCACCGGCTCACCCCAGCCGACCAGACCGCTGTCGGTCTCCACCCGGCAGAACAGCCACCGCGGCGCGACCAGGAAGGTCTCGATCCGTTCGATCTTCACTGCGCTACCCCTTCGTTCGTGACCGCGGGGCTCGCAGGCTCACTCCTCGCACTCACCGGGCCACCTCTTCGTTCGTGACTGCGGGGCTCGCAGGCTCACTCCTCGCAATCACCGGTCGCCCTCTCGTCCGCGCAGCTTCTCGACGTCCCGCACGGCCTTCGCGAGCAGTTCACGCATCGCCGTCTCGGCGGCGCGCTCGTCGCCGGCCCGGATCGCGTCGACCACCGCACGGTGGCTGGGGACGGGGTCGTCGTCGCTGTCGCGGCCGTGCACCAGCCGGTCACGTTCGGCGAGCCCGGTCTTCATCACCACCTCCATCCGGACCAGCAGCTCGTTGTGGGTGGCGGCGAGCAGGCCCCGGTGGAACGCGAGGTCGGCGGCGACGGCGGCCGCCGGACGGCCCCGCGCGTCGGCCATCGCGTCCAGCGCCGCGTCGAGCGCCGCCACGTCCTCGGCGCTGGCCCGGGAGGCGGCCAGCCGCGCGGCGGCCGGTTCGATGATCGAGCGGACCTCGTGCAGCTGGTCGATGAGCAGCGGGTCGGCGCCGTCGGCGAACTGCCAGCGGATCACGTCGCCGTCGAGCAGGTTCCAGTCGGCGCGGGGCCGGACGAAGGTGCCGCGCTTCTGCCGGGCGTCCACTATGCCCTTGGCGGTGAGGACCTTGAGCGCCTCGCGGAGGGCGGTGAGACTGACGTCCAGCTCCTCCTGGAGCGCGGCGAGGTTCAGGGTGGCGCCTTCGCCGATCTCCCCGGTGAGGATGCGCCGGGCGATCACTTCGACGGTGTGCCCGTGGACACCACGGCCTGCGTACTGTGCCAATGCTCTTCGCGCCTTCTTCGCTCGTCGGTCTCGATCTGTCAGGCCGAGGCTTTCACCGCGGTCCATCCACCGTCCACCACCAGACTCGTGCCGGTGACGAAGGCGGCGTCCGGCGAGGCGAGGAAGGCGACCACGGCGGCGACCTCCTCCGGAGTGCCGAACCGCTTGGCGACCGTCTCCGCGACGCTGCGTCGGCGGTCCTCCTCCCCGATGCCGTCCCAGGCCCCGGTGAGGATCGGGCCGGGCAGCACACTGTTGACCCGTACGTGCGGTCCGTACTCGACGGCGAGTTGCCGTCCGAGGGCGACCAGGGCGCCCTTCGCCGCCGCGTACGCCGGCCGGCCGGGCAGCCCGATCAGAGCGTGCACGGAGGAGACCAGGACGACCGCGCCGGCGCGGTCGACCAGGTCGTCCAGGCAGGCCCGGACGCCGAGGAAGGCGGCGGTGAGATTGACGCCGAGCTGGTGGTCCCAGGATGCGCGGCTGGTGCGGTGGGCGGGGGCGATCTCGACGGTGGAGGCGTTGCTGACCAGGATGTCGACCGGGCCGAGCTCGGCGCGCACCCGGTCGATCGCGGCCGCCCAGGACGCCTCGTCGGAGACGTCGGCCACGATGGACAGCCCCTGCCTACCGGCGGCGGTCAGCGCCTCGGCCGCCGGGGCGGGGTCGCGGAGGTCGAGCAGGGCGACGCGGGCCCCCTCGGCGGCGAGGCGACGTGCGGTGGCCGCACCGATCCCGCCGTAGGCGCCGGTGACCACCGCTGTCTTGCCGTCCAACCGGCGTACGACCGGATCCATCGATCACCCCAGGCACCGTTTAACCATTAATTACGAATACATCTTGACAGTGAGAGTACCCCGGATGCAACCTTCTGGTCACACCGTTAACGAGACCGACACCGAGCGCGCGTCGCACCGTGTCGATGAGGAAGGGACCACCTGTGACCGACTTCGATCCCGGTCGCCGCCGATTCCTCGGCCACCTCGGGCTCGCCGGCCTGGGCGCGCTCGGCGCCGGCTCGTTGCTGAGCGCCTGCGCCAGCTCCGCCAGCGGGCCGGCGAAGAGCGGCGGCTCCGGCGCCGTGACCATCCAGTCCAACCTCTCCTCGCCCCAGGCGAAGACGGCGATCGAGAAGCTCGTCGAGAACTTCAACAAGCTGGGCAAGGGCACCGCGTCGGTCAACACGATCGCCTCGGAGACGTTCCGCACCCAGCTGCCGACCTACCTGACCTCGGCCAACCCGCCGGACCTCTACACGTGGTACGCCGGCTCGGTCGCGAACGACTACGCCAGCAAGGGCCTGCTGCTCGACGTCTCCGACGTGTGGCAGGGGCTCGGCGAGTACCCGCAGTCGCTGAAGACCCTCTCCACCGACGCCGGCGGCAAGCAGGTCTTCGTGCCGATGACCAACTACTGGTGGGGCTTCTTCTACCGCAAGAGCAACTTCGCCAAGTGGGGCGTCCAGGAGCCGAAGACCTGGGCCGACTTCCTCGCCGTCTGCGAGACCCTGAAGAGCAAGGGCGTCCCGCCGATCGGCATCGGCCTCGGCGACACCCCGTGGGTCGCCTCGGCCTGGTTCGACTACCTCAACATCCGCATCAACGGCGCCCCGTTCCACCGCGAACTGCTCGCCGGCAAGCAGCGCTTCGACGACCCGAAGGTCAAGGCCGTCCTGACCCGCTGGCGGGAGGTGCTGCCGTACTTCGACCCGAAGGGCAAGGCGTACCCGTTCCAGGAGGCGACCACCGCGCTGCTCGCCGGCAAGACCGGCATGTTCCTGATCGGCACCTTCTTCGCCGACGCCGCGCCGAAGGACGCCCTGGGCGACCTGGACTTCTTCCGCTTCCCGATCATCGACCCGGCGGTGCCGGTGGCCGAGGAGGCGCCGACCGACGGCTTCTTCGCCAGCGCCAAGAGCGCCAACCCGGCCGGTACCAAGGAGCTGCTGAAGTACTTCGCCTCCGTCGAGGCGCAGGAGGAGTACGTCAAGTCCAGCTCCGGCATCGTGCTGCCGGTCCACCCGAAAGCCAAGGCCGCCGACTCGCCGCTGGTGACCAAGGGCAAGGCGATGCTGGAGAGCGCCGCCGAGCTGACCCAGTTCTTCAACCGCGACTCCAGCGACGCCCTCCAGCCGACCGCGGACACGGCGCTCACCAAGTTCATGGACAAGCCCGACCAGATCGATGCGATCCTCCGCGAGTGGCAGGCGTCCGCCGAGAAGGTCTTCAAGGGCTGACGTGACAGACGTGTCCACAATCGCCGAGACACCCGGGACGACGGCGTCCACGGTGGCCGGCGCTCCCCGGCGGCGGCGACGGTCCAACCGACTGTCGCCGCTGCTGGTGGCGTTCGTGCTGGTGCCCTTCGCGGTCGAGAGCATCTGGGTGTTCTGGCCGGCGTTGCAGGGCTTCTGGTTCTCGCTGACCCGCTGGGACGGCCAGACCCCGCCCGAGTTCATCGGCGTCAACAACTACGTCGAGCTGGCCGGGGACGCCACGTTCCGCGGCGCGCTGCTCAACACGGTCATCTGGCTGGTCCTCTTCGGCGGGCTCTCCGTCGTGGGCGGCTTCGGGATGGCCCTGCTGCTGCAGAAGGAACGGCGGGGCGTCGGCTTCTACCGCGCCGCGCTCTTCACCCCGGTGGTCTTCTCCCTGGTGGTGACCGCGCTGGTCTGGCGGGTCTTCTACCAGCCGGACGGGCTGGCCGACCAGATCCTGCGCACGATCGGGCTGGAACATCTGATCCGGCCCTGGCTCGCCGACCCGCAGACCGCCCTCTACGCGGTGATCCTGCCGGCCCTCTGGCGGCAGATCGGCTACGTGATGGTGCTCTTCCTCGCCGGCCTCAAGGCGATCGACCCGGCGCTGCACGAGGCCGCCCGGATGGACGGGGCGAACGGCTGGCAGCGGCTGTGGTACGTGACGGTCCCCCAGCTCAAGGGCGTCAACGCGGTCGTGCTGTCGGTCATCGTGATCGACTCGCTGCGCTCCTTCGACATCGTCTGGTCGCTGACCAAGGGCGGGCCGTACCACTCCTCCGAACTGCTCAGCACGTACATGTACTCGGCGGCCTTCCAGAGCCTGCGGCTCGGATACGCCTCGGCCATCGCCGTGGTGATCTTCGTGCTCGCGCTCGCCGTCATCCTCGGCTACCTCGTCCGCGCGTTCCGGGAGGAAGCGTGATCCGTAAGCTCCGCACCGGGACCTTCCACACCGGGATGCTCCTGCTCTCGCTGCTCTGGCTCGGGCCGGTGATCTGGGTGGTGGTGATGTCCACCCGCACCTTCGACGACATCGCCGCCAACGGGCTGGGCAGCCTCCCGCATTCGTTCACCCTCGACACCTACCGGCAGGCGTGGGTCGACGGCGGGGAACTGCGGGCGCTGATCAACAGCCTGCTGGTCACCGTCCCCTCGGTGCTGCTGAGCCTGGCGTTGGCCGCGGTCGCGGCGTTCGCGCTGAGCCGCTACCGGATCCCCGGCCGGCGGACCATCCTGCTGCTGATGCTCGCCGGCAACCTGCTGCCCCCGCAGATCCTGCTCATCCCGGTGCAGAAGTTCAGTGAGCTGACCGGCCTGTACGACACGCTCTGGGCGTTGATCACCGTGCAGGTCGGCTTCGGGCTGGGCTTCTACACCTTCGTGCTGCACGGCTTCATGCGCGATCTGCCGGGCGAGATCCAGGAGGCGGCGACGATCGACGGCGCCGGTCCCGGGCAGATCTTCACCCGGGTGATGCTGCCGCTGACCCGGCCGGCGCTGGCCGCGCTCGGCGCGCTCTCCTTCACCTGGATCTTCAACGACCTGCTCTGGGCGATCACCGTGCTGCGCACCGACGACCGGATGCCGGTCACCCCGGCGCTGCTCGCGCTCCAGGGGCAGTTCGTCTCCTCGTGGAGCGTCATCGCCGCCGGCACGGTGATCGCGGCGGTGCCGACCGTCGCGGTTTTCCTGCGCTTCCAGCGGCACTTCATCGGCGGCCTCGCGATCGGCGCGGTCAAGTGAGCGTCTGCACGGAGGGGATCAAGTGAGCGGGCACGGTACGGACGCCGCGCGGCGGTGGACGCTGCGCGGCGCGCAGACCGAGTACGTGGTGACGGTGCCGGCGCACGGGCGCTGGCTGGAACTCGTGGCGTGGGGACCGCACGGGGTCGGCGACGGCCCCTCCCCCGTCGCGTACGACGGGCCGGTGCCGTTCCTCACGGCCGGTGACGCCGCCCCGATCGAGTACGCCACCGACGCGGACCGCCCGTTCACCGGCGCCGATCTGGTGGTGGAGACGACCACCGGACATCGGCGGGTGGCGTTCGGCTTCACCGAGGCGGCGCACGACCCGGCCGCCGGCACCCTCGCGGTCACCTTCGTCGACCCGGTCACCGGACTGCGTGCCGTGGTGCGCTACGCCGTCCCGGCCGGCACCGACGTGGTCCGCCGCTGGGTGGAGCTGACCAACACCGGCACCGAGCCACTGCACCTGGCCCGCGCCGGCACGGGCGGGTTCTGCGTGCCCACCCCGCACGGCGCGCTGCTCAGCCACCAGTGGGGCCAGTGGTCGCAGGAGTTCCAGCTGGAACACGTCGAACTCGGGCACGGCGCGTTCACCATCGGCAGCAGCCAGGGCGTACCCGGGCACCTGCACGTGCCGTGGCTGGCCGTGCGGGACCGGGCCGAGCCGGAGGGGCCGGCCTGGGGCGTGGCGGTGGCCTGGACCGGCTCGTGGGAGATCACCGCGGAGCGGGACACCGGCGGACTCACCCGGGTCCGGGCCGGCCGCCGGCTGCCGGACGGGCCGCTGGAGCTGCCGGCGGGCGGCGCGCTGACCCTGCCGGAGGTCGCCGGGGCGTACAGCACCGACGGTCTGGACGGGCTGGCCCGGGTCTGGCACCGCTACCAGCGGGTGCTCGCCGGTGACCGGCTCGTCCCCCGGCCGGTGCTCTACAACTCGTGGGAGGCGACCTACTTCGCCGTCGACGCGAAGAGCCAGCTCGACCTGGCCCGGATCGCCGCGGACCTCGGGGTGGAGACGTTCGTGGTCGACGACGGCTGGTTCGTCGGCCGTGACGACGACACCGCCGGGCTCGGCGACTGGACGCCCGACCCGGCCGGCTTCCCCGACGGTTTCGAGGCGTTCATCGCCGAGGTACGGGGGCTGGGGCTGCGCTTCGGGCTCTGGGTGGAGCCGGAGTGCGTGAACCCGCGCTCGCGGCTCTACGCCGAGCACCCCGACTGGGTCTACCAGGTCGACGGGCGGCCGCTGACGCCGATCCGCAACCAGTACCTGCTGGACCTGGGCCGGCCGGAGGTGGCCGAGTTCGTCCACTCCACCCTGGACGGGCTGCTGCGCCGGTACGACATCGCGTACCTGAAGTGGGACTTCAACCGGCCGCGGACCGAACCCGGCCGGGCCGGCGCGGAGGGGCCGCTGGACCTCGACGGCGCGCACGTGAGCGCCCTGCACCGGATCTACGAGCAGCTGCGCCGGGACCACCCGGACGTGCTGATCGAGTCCTGCGCCGGCGGTGGCGCGCGGACCGACCTGGCGATGGCCGCCCGGGCCGACATCTTCTGGCCCAGCGACAACACCGCCCCGCTGGACCGGCTCGCCATCCAGCACGGTTTCCTGCACGCCAACGCTCCGCACCTGCTGAGCTCCTGGGTGACCGACGCGCCGGGGATCTTCGACCCGCGACCGCGCTCACTGGCGTTCCGGTTCGTCCTCGCGATGGCCGGCGTGCTCGGCATCGGCGCGGACATCCGGCACTGGACGCCGCAGCAGCGGGCCGAGGCGGCCGACTGGATCTCCCGGTACAAGGAGATCCGGGAGGTCGTCACGCACGGCGAGGTGCACCTGATCGGCGGGCCGGAGCAGGCCCGCTGCGCGGTGCAGTACACCTCCCCGGACGGGCGGCGCGTGGTCGTACTGGCCTGGCACACCGGCCGGTCCGACGGCCCCGGGCTGCTGCCGTCGCGTCCGGTCCGGCTGCCCCTGCACGGTCTCGACCCGGCCGCGCGGTACCGGCACGACGAGCGGAGCTACTCGGGCAGCCACCTGGCCGCGGTCGGGCTGCCGGTGCAGTGGACGCCGAGCCACGACGCCGAGCTCGTCGTCCTCGACCGGGAGTGACCTCCGACCCGCCCGGCCACCCGCGACGGATGGCCGGGCGGGTTCGCAGGCGGCGTCACGGCGGTCAGTCCGCCGCGAAGCGGTAGATGACGAAGTCCTTCTCCGCGCCGCAGGTGATCACCCGGGTGTTCCACGAACAACTGCTGCTGCGTACGTCGACGAGTTCACCGAGTTCGGTCACCTCGCCGGTGCCGGCCCGCACCCCGGCGACGCTGCGGTCGGCCTCCACCGTGCTCGACGGCTCCGCGAAGACCAGCAGGTTCCCGGCGTCGAGCCGGACGGCGACGCCGCGCCGGTCCCGCAGCACCGCCTTGCCCTCGGGGTCGAAGAGGGTGCTCGTGGCCGGCGAGTCGGTCCGGCGGACCAGCAGACGCTCCCCGACGGGCACCAGCGCGCCCGCGTTCGGCGCCGGCCAACTCTTCGGCGTCTCGCCCTCGGTCGCCGCCACCACCACGGTCCGCTCGGCCGTCGAGTCCGGGACCTCCAGCAGGCAGGCCCGGTGCTCGCCGCACGCCACCAGCGTCTTCGGCCGGCGGTGCTCGTCGGGAGCCCGGTAGAGCACGACCGGCTGCGCCGAGAGCGAGTTCAGGTCGTACCCGAGCAGTTGGTAGCCGCCCTCGTCGGCGGCGACGTAGAGCCGGTCCTCGTGCGCCACGAGAAGATCGTCGAGGTCGGCGACGTTGCCCCGGCTGCCGACGACGTTCCCGCTGTTCATCTCGATCACCCGCACCGAGCGGTCCGCGCCGACCTGGAGCAGGCGCCGCTCCCTCTCCCGCCACGGATCCCGAGGCCCGCCGTCGAGGTATCCGGGCCCGGCGTCGGCCTGATCGGTGCCGACCGGCACGACCGTGGTGCGGGCGCCGCCGTACTCGTCCTGGGGGTTGGGCAGCTCCCACCGCTGCTCGCCGTCGCGCAGCCGGAGCCCGGCGAGCCGCTTCCCGGTCCGGTCGACCAGGACCGCCACCTGGTCGGTGAAGTAGACGTCGTCGTCGCCGCGGATGGCCCGCTTCCACCGCTGCGCGCCGGTGGCGGCGTCCAGCACCACCATCCCCCGCGGCTCGCTGGTGGCGGGTTCGCTGGGGTACGCCACGACCGCGCCGGGGACGGCGACGATCCGCTCCCAGTCGTCGGCGGCGACGCCTGTCGGCTTCCGCCACAGCTCCTCACCGGTGCCGGCCTCGACCGCCGTCACCTCCAGCTCTCCGTCGGCTCGCCGGTACGCCAGGTAGGCGCGGTCGCCCAGCACGGCGGTCCACATGCCGACGGAACGCTCGTCACCGGCGGCGACCCGCTTCACCTCCTGCACCGCGTGGAAGTCCAGCCCCGGGTAACGGTCACGGGTCAGGTAGAGCAGCGCGGCGGTGGCCACCCCGGCGAGGGCGACCACGGCGCCGAGCACGATCCAGCCGGTTCGCCGTCGCCCGGCCGGTGCGGCGGGCCCACCGGACGGGGCCGGCGACACCGGGCCCGGCGGCGAGGGGCGCGCGTCCGGTCCGCCGGGCGGCGCCGAGACGGGGTTGCCGGGCGGCGGCCCGGGAAACGG